>DATIFO010000204.1:0-49282 GCA_035455275.1 Methylomirabilis sp. (SeqCode)
GGTGCGCGCCTCGCGAGCACCCAGGTCCCGTCGGCCGACGACTTCGCCCGCCTGTCGATGGCGGCGAGCGCTTTCCTCGGCCTCGCGTTCGCGCTGCGGACCGGCGCGCACATCCGCGTGACGCTGTTCGTCGAGCGCGCGCCGCCACAGCTGCGGGCCGCGCTCGAGGTCGCCTGCCTCGCGACGGCCACCGCAGTGTGCGCGTGGTTCGCCTGGGCCACCGGGCAGACGACGGTCGAGTCCTGGCAGTTCGGCGAGCTCACGATCGGGGCGGTCCCGATCCCCAAGTGGCTTCCGCTCGGGGGCATGACGCTGGGCATCGCGCTGGTTGCGGTTGCGTTCCTCGACGACCTGATCGCGGTTCTGCGGGGCCGCGTCCCGGCCTACCGCGCGCCGTCCCAGTTCCAGCAGACCGAAGGCTAAAGCGATGGCGCTGCCCGAGACGAGCCTGATCCTCGCCGCCTTGCTGCTCGTGCTCCTCGCCGGAGGGCTGTGGATTGCGGTGTCCATGATCGTGGTCGGCGGCGTTGCCGTGGCGCTCTTCACCAACACCAACGCCGGGGCCCTGCTGGCCACCACGGTGTTCGGCGGCAGCACCGACTGGGCGCTCACCGCGCTGCCGCTCTTCATCTGGATGGGCGAGATCCTGTTCCGCACGCGGCTCGCCGACCGGATGTTCTCCGGCCTCGCGCCGTGGATGTCGCGCCTGCCAGGGCGGCTGGCGCACACCAACGTGCTGGCGTGCGGCATCTTTGCCGCAGTGTCCGGTTCATCCACGGCCACGACCGCGACCATCGGCCGCATCACCGTGGCCGAGCTGACCCGGCGCGGCTACGACGACAAGCTGGTGCTCGGATCGCTCGCCGGATCGGGCACGCTGGGCATCCTCATCCCCCCCTCGATCATCATGATCGTCTACGGGGTCGCGGCCGAGGTGTCCATCCCCAAGCTTTTCATCGCGGGCGTGATTCCCGGCATCCTCTTGTCGCTGCTGTTCTCGGCGTACATCGTGATCTGGGCGCTGCTCTACCCGGAGAAGACCCCGCCCCCGGAGCGGGCCGCGACACTCGTGGAGCGCATCGCCGCAGGCCGCTACGTCATCCCGGTGGTGCTCCTCATCATCGCGGTCCTGGGCTCGATCTACACGGGCGTGGCCACGGCCACCGAGGCGGCGGTGCTCGGGGTGGTCGGGACGCTGGTCCTGTCCTTCGTCCTCCGCAGCCTGACCTGGGAGGCCTTTCGCGGGAGCGTCGTGGGGGCGTTCCGGACCTCCTGCATGATCGGGCTGATCATCGCGGGGGCGGCCTTTCTCACGGTGAGCATCGCCTTCACCGGGCTGCCCAGGCTGCTGGCCGCCTGGGTCATCGGGCTGGGCCTGTCGAAGGGGATGCTGATCGCGGCGCTCACCGTGATCTACCTCATCATGGGCTGTTTCGTGGACGGGATCTCGATCGTGGTGCTGACGGCGTCCGTCTTCCTGCCAACGATCCGGGCGGCAGGCATCGACATGGTCTGGTTCGGTGTCTTCCTCGTGCTGGTCTCGGAGATGGCCTGCGTGACGCCGCCGGTCGGCTTCAACCTGTTCGTCATCCAGAGTCTCAGCGGCCGGAGCATCGGCTGGACGGCCCGCGCGGCCCTGCCGTTTTTCTTTCTCATGGTGGCCATGGTGGCCATCCTCACGGCCTGGCCGGTGCTGGCGACCTGGCTCCCCAGCCTCATCATGTGAGCGTCGCCCGAGGATGAAAGCGGCGGACACCCACGAGGAGTTCCATGCGGTTCGGCATGTGCGTCCCCCTCGGCACGTTCGTTCCCCCGACCGCCGGCGCGGCGCAGATCGCGGGCAATGACGCCCTCGACGCCCGGATGCGGCAGCTTCATGAGGCCATCCGCATCGTCGAGGACGCCGGCTGTGACTTCCTGGAGCTGGGCGTCAGCCTGGTGACTCCGGAGCAGCCGGAATCCGTGTTCGAGCGTCTCCAGGTCGCGCTGGAAGGCACCTGGCTCGTCCCGGAGACATTCAGCAGCTACGTTCCATCGGACATCTCCCTGGTGGGCGGCGCCCGAGATCGGAAACGGATCGAGAACTATGTGGCCGTCTCCGCGCGTCGAGTTGCAGCGCTGGGCGGAAAGATCATCGGGTTCGGCAGCGGCAGGGCCCGCAGCATCCCTGAGGGTGTCTCGCGGGAGACCGCGGAAGACCATCTGGTCGAATTCCTCCTCCTCGCCGCCGAGCACGCCAGAGCCAACGGCATCCGCATAGCCATCGAGCCCTTGAATCGCTCGGAGTCGAACATCCTGAACAGCGTCGCCGAGGCCGTCGTCCTGGCCGAACGGGTGAACCGGCCGGAGGTCGGCGTCCTGGCGGACTTCTACCATCTCGAGGTCGAGAAGGAGCCCTTCGAGCACATCGCCCGGGCGGGGAAGCATCTCGTCCTGGTTCACGTCGCGGATACGGGACGACTCTATCCTGGCAGCGGGAGTTACGACTTTCCCGGCTTCTGGCGTGCTGTCGCTGGCGCCGGCTATGACGACCGGGTCACGATCGAGTGCAACTGGCGGGATTTCCCGACGGAGGCGGGTCCGGCGATGCGGTTTCTGCGGGGGTCGAGTATCCATTCACAACAGAAAGGGGGCTCCCAATGAGAAGCACGTGGCTGGCGGGTCTGACTGGCGCACTCTTTAGCTTTGGGCTCCTGCTGCCGGCCTCTGCCCCGGCGGCGGCCGACAAGATCTTGCTCGGCTACGCCGAGACGCTCTCGGGGGAACATGCCAAGGCAGGGGCGCAGTCGTCATGGGGCGTGAAGGCATCGGTGAAATGGATCAACGAGGTCCAGGGGGGGGTCAAGATCGGGGGGAAGAAGGTCCCGCTGGAGTACAAGCTCTATGACAACGAATCGAAGAAGGAAGGGGCCACGAGCCTGATCGAGCGCCTGGTCAGCGTGGATAAGGCCGACGCGATCATCGCGCCGTACAGCGCAGGCCTGACCATGGCCGGCGCACCCATCGCCGAGAAATATCAGAAGGTCTACCTCTCCCACGGAGGATCGAGCAACCGGATCTTCGAACAGGGGTTCCGGTATGCGGTCCTGCTGGTGACGCCGGCCTCCGACTTCCAGGTGGGGGCCCTGGAGATGTTTGCCAAGGTAGACCCGAAGGCGAAGAAGCTGGCCCTCGTGTTCGAGGACGATGAATTTGCCAGGATGGCCTACCAGGGGACGGAGGCGCATGCCAGGAAGCTCGGCTACGATGTCACCTTCAAGCGGACGTACCCCAACAACGTGACCGACCTGACCCCGCTGCTCTCCGACCTCAAGGGCTCCAAGCCGGATCTCATCCTGGGTGGAGGCCATTTTGCCGACGGTCAGCTCTTCACGCGACAGCTGGCAGACCTGGATATCAACGTGAAGGGCTTCTCCCTCATCGTGGCCGTCACGCTGCCCGCGTTCTACGAGGCGCTGGGTGGAAAGGCCGAGGGGGTCGTCGGACCGGCGCAGTGGGAGTTCGGGGTGAAGTACAGTCCGGAAGAGGCGAAGAAAACCGGCCAGGAGTGGTTCGGGCCCACCAATGAGGAGTGGGTCAAGCTGGCGAAGGGATTCTCCGGCGGGGAGAACCCGAATTATCACGCGGCCGAGGCCGGGGCGGCCCCTCTCATCTATGCCAAGGCCGTGGAACTGGCAAACAGCCTCGACTCGGACAAGGTGAGAGAGGCCCTCAGCAAGCTCAACCTCATGACCTACTTCGGGGGGTTCAAGATCGACGGGAAGACGGGCCTCCAGACCGGGCACTCCATGGTAACGGTCCAGTGGCAGAACGGGAAGCGGGTCATCGTCTGGCCCCCGGAGGCTGCGACCGACAAGCTGTACTATCCGATGCCGACTTTCGGCGAGAAGGCCGGGGGCAAGAAGGCGATCGGCAAGTAGCGCCTGCGGGCAGGCGAGGCCGGGGCGGCCTGGGGACCTCCCCCTGGCGTGTGCAGGGCCCGGGATTGTCCAGCGGGTCCCCAGGCCCTCGGTCTCGGTCGCACACACGGCAATCGCTCTCGGAGCACGACGAATGCGCTGATCCATCTCCCGCGGGGTAGCCGATCATGTTTGGCCAGCAGCTAGCCGGCAACTTGGTCCATGGGCTCGTGCTCGGTGGGATATACGGCATGGCCACCATGGGCCTCAGCTTGATCTTCGGTGTGCTGAAGATCGTGAACGTCGGCCATGGGGCCTTCATCATGGTGGGGGCCTTCATCGCCCTCTGGATGTTCTCCGCCCTGGGCCTCACCCCCTTCTTCGCCATCCCTGTCGCCCTGATCGTGGGGATGGCACTGGGGCTCGTGCTTTTCTACACGGTGCTGCGAAGATTGGTGAAGGCCCCGGAACTCGCCTCACTCCTTGCCACCTTTGCCATCGGCATGGTCCTCGAAGAAGTCGCCAAGATCGTCTTCGGTACGGAGTTTCGGGGGTACAACTGGGAGACGGGAAAACTGGTCCTTCCCATGACGGTCATCCCCATGAGCAAGATCTACGCCTTCATGGGAAGCGTGGCGATCGCCGTGCTGCTGTACGTGTGGTTCAGCAAGACCAGGGCGGGAACCGCCGTGAGGAGCGTGGTGGAGGACAGCGATGGGGCACAGGTGTGCGGGGTGAACGTGACGTGGGTCTACGCCTTGAGCTTTGCCATCGGCGTGGGACTGACCGTCCTGAGCGGCGTCCTCCTGACCATGTTCATCCCGGTCGGCATCAATCCGTACATGGGCGGGGCATATACCCTCAAGGCCTTCGTGGTGGCCGTCCTGGGCGGGCTCGCCTCCCCGTACGGCGCGTTCTTCGCGGGCCTCACCTTCGGCCTCATCGAGAACGGGTCCTACTCCGTCTTCGCTCTCATGCCCGGCGTGGAGCCCTTCGCCCTCACGCGATTCATCTCGTTCGTGATGCTGCTCGTCATCCTCCTGATCAGGCCCACGGGATTGCTGGGGGCGAAATGACCGCAAAGCGCAGCAAGTACTTTCCCCTGTTGCCCGTCTGCTGTGCCTATCTCGTCCTGTTCCTGGTTGGGAGGAACGTGGCGGGGATGTGGCAGCTCATGGCCATGCTGGCATTCTATTGCGCCCTGGGGCAGGCCTTCAACATCTTCATCGGGATGACCGGCTACGTGGATTTCGGATACGTGGCCTTCCTCGGGCTGGGCACCTACGGGATGGCGTTGAGCGTCTCCCGCCTCTCGAGGGTCGAGGGCCTGGGAATCGGCGTCATCGCCATCGGCCTCGTGCTCGCAGTGCTCATGGCGGGCGCGCTTTCCGTCGCCGTCGGGGCGGTGGCCCTGCGGCTCAGGGGGGCGTACTTCGCCATCGCCACCGTCGGGGTGAATGAGGGGTTCCGGTACCTCATCGAGGGGGCCAGGATCTGGGGAGGAGCGGAAGGGATCATCTTCTCCGGACAGCTCACCCGGACGCTCGGGAGGGACACGACCAATGCCCTGTCCACCTTCTGGGCCGACATCCTGGTCCTGATGGTCGCGGTCCTGGCCGCCATCATCACCGCCGGCTACATGCGGGGCAAGATCGGGTACGCCTTGACGGCCTTGCGGGAGGACGAAGATGCGGCCAAGGTGATGGGGGTGCACGTGACCAAGTACAAGATCATCGCCTTCATCACCAGCGCCTGCCTGGCCGGCTTGCTGGGGGCGTGTGGCTGGGCCCTCAAGGTGATGTACGTCTTTCCGCCCGAGGCCTTCCAGATCCAGTACACGGTGGAGGCGATCATCATCGTGGTCCTGGGGGGGGCGGGAACCCTGCTCGGCCCGGTGGTGGGAGGGCTGATCTACGGGCTCTTCAAGTACTGGCTGGCCGTCATCATCCCCGGGTTTCAGCTTCTCATCTTCGCGCCCATCGTCGTCTTCATCATCGTGGCCTTTCCGGAGGGGATCGTCGGCTGGATGAAGCGTCGCGCCAAGGGCACAGCGCTCCGGCGCTGCCTGCTCTGATCGAGAGGACCCATGGCGCTGCTCCTGCTGGAGAACATCACCAAGCGGTTCGGCGGCTTGGTGGCGGTGGACGGGGTGAGCTTCGAGATCGACGCGGGGGAATCCATCGCCATCGTCGGTCCGAATGGCAGCGGGAAGACCACCCTGTTCAACGTCATCAGCGGGGTGCATTCCCCCGACGAGGGACGGGTGGTCTTTGCGGGGGTGGACATCACCGGATTTCCCCCGTACCGGCGGGCGCCCCTGGGCATCGGGCGAACGTTTCAGATTCCGCGGCCCTTCAGCTCGGCCACCGTGCGGGAGAACGTGGCGGTCGGGGCGTTGTTTGGAAGTCTCAGCGGCAAGGTGAGCGCGGACGAATCCCTCCAGATCGCCGACCGCTACCTCGGACTCGTGGGACTCGGGCCCCACGCGGAGAAGGAATCCGGGTCCCTGACCCCGGTGGAAAAGAAGCTCATGGAGATCGCCCGGGGCCTGGCAATGCGGCCCCGGCTCCTCCTCATGGATGAGGCGCTGGCCGGGATGCACCCCAAGGACGTGGATGGCATGGTGGCCCTGCTCAAGCGCATCCAGGCGGAGGAGGGGATCGCCATGATTGCCATGGTCGAGCACATCATGCGCGCCGTCGTGGGATTCGCCGAGCGGGTCATGGTGATGCACCAGGGCACGAAGCTCCTGGACGCGCCGACGGCCGAGGCCCTCCGGGACCAACGCGTCATTGACATCTACCTCGGCCAGGCGGTGGGGGATGGGAGTCATGCTGAAAGTTGAGGATCTCGAGTCCGGCTACGGCGCCATGCAGGTGCTGTGGGGTCCGAGCCTCCACGTCGCGGAGGGATCCATCACCGCCCTGCTCGGGCCGAACGGGGTGGGGAAGACCACGCTGCTCCGGACCGTCTTCGGTCTGACGGATCCCTGGAAGGGACGCATCACGTATGCAGGGCAAGAGGTCACCCATCTCCCCACTCACAAGAAGGTGGGGCTGGGCATGGTCCTCGTCCCGGAGGGGAAGCACCTGTTCTCGGGGATGAACGTGCAGGGGAACCTGATCATGGGGGCCTATCTCAAGCAGGCGCTCGCACATATGGAGGAGTCCCTGGCCCTCGTGTACACGCTGTTTCCGGTCCTCAAGGATCGGGCGCAGCAGAAGGCGGGCTCGCTGAGCGGCGGCGAGCAGCAGATGCTCACCATAGCCAGGGCCCTGATGACGAGGCCGCGATTGATCATGCTGGATGAGCCGAGCCAGGGTTTGTCCCCGAAGATCGTGGGAGAGGTCTTCCGGACCATCCGCAGGCTGCGGACGGAGATGGGCTTGACGATCCTCCTGGTGGAGCAGGACGTGAAGGCATCCCTGGCCGCGTCGGACATGGTGTACATCCTGCACGAGGGCAGGATAAGGGCCCACGGCAAACCAGGGGAGCTGGAGCAGTCTCGCGAGATCCGGGAGGCCTATCTCGGCATGTGAGCGTGATCGAGGCGGCGAATGGCGGCGCGTGGGGGCGAACCGAAGCGAGGAGGAGGCGAGGATGAAGGCGATCGTCAAGACGGCACCGGGGCCGGGCAACCTGGCCTACACGGACTTCCCCGACCCGGAGGCGGCTGCGGGCCAGGTGATCATCCAGGTCCAGGCCACGGGGCTGTGCGGGACGGACCTCAGCCTGTACCACTGGAAAGAATCCATGGTGCGGCAGTTCAAGCCCGAGCCGCCCCTGGTGATGGGGCATGAGTTCGCGGGCGTGGTGGCCGAGGTCGGGGCGGGGGTGACCGGCCTCAAGGTGGGAGACCGGGTGACGGCGAACCCCATGATCTACTGCGGCCAGTGCTACTTCTGCAAGTCCGGCCGCCACAGCATCTGCGACGACCGGCCCATGGTCGGCCTGCGATTCAACGGCTGCTTCGCCCGCTACATCGCCATCCGGCAGGAAAACGTCTATCCCCTGCCGCCGGAGGCATCGTTCGAGGCGGCGTCCATGAGCGAGGTGCTGTGCGTGGCCCTGCACACGCTGGACAGGGTCCCGGTCGGTCCGGGGGACGCGGTGGCCGTCGTCGGGGCGGGACCCATGGGGTTTCTGATCCTCCTGGCGGCCAAAGCCGCCGGGGCCTCTCGCCTTGTCATGACCGGGCTCACGGTGGACGCCGACCGGCTGAAGGTCGCAAAGGCCCTGGGTGCGCACACCATCGTGGTGGATCAGGAGAACCCGGTGGAGGCCGTTCGGGATCTTACCCGCGGTCTGGGACCGGATGTGGTCTTCGAGTGCGCGGGGCATCCCAGCGGCGTGCCGCAGGCGCTGAGCCTGGTTCGGAAAGGGGGTCGGATCGGCGTCCTGGGGCAGGGGTATGGGGAGTCGTCCTTCAACACCACCATCCTGTCGTATCGGGAAGTGGAGCTGATCGGGGTCCGCTCATACGACCCGAGGGTCTGGCACCGAAGTTACGACGTCCTGGCCAGCCATCAGTTCCCCCTGGAGGATCTCATCACGCATCGGCTGCCCCTGGAACAGGCGGCGCGGGGGATTGAACTCATGGAGAGCAAGCAGGGTCTCAAGATCATGTTCACGCCCACCTGGGCCTGACGCTCGACCCGGAAGGAGAGGACGCCATGACTCTGACCGTTGGTGCCTGCACGTACTCGTGGCTGTGGGACCTTCCACTGCAGGACGCGGTGCACCGCATCGCGGATATGGGCTTCAGGTACTTCGAGCTGATGAGCGCCCCACCGCACTGCTGGCCGCGGGACTGGTCGGCCGCGGCGCGGGGGGCCTTCCGGAAGCTCTACCAGTCCCTGGGCCTGCGGCTGACCTCGGTGAACCCGACCTACCTGGACATCAACATGGCCAGCCCGAACCCCGGCATACGAGACGAGTCGATCCGGCAGCTCCGGGAGACCATCCAGCTTGCCCACGACATCGGGGCGGGCGTCGTGGTGGCGCCCGGCGGCCGGAAGCACGTGCTCATCGCCCCCGATCCGGCCACCGTGTGGGGTCTGGTCCAGGGGGCGCTGGAGTCGCTGCTCCCCGACTGCGAGCGGCTGGGGGTGACCTTCGGCCTGGAGAACGGCTACAACGTGACCCACACCGCCGCGTTGATGGTCCAGATGTGCCGGGAGCTGTCCCACCCCAATCTGAAACTGGTGTATGACGTGGCCAACGCCACCATGGTGGAGTCGCCGCTGGACGGCCTGGAGCTGGTGCTGAACGACATGGCGCTGCTGCACATGTCGGACACGGACGACAAGGTCTGGGGGCATGATCGGATCGGCACCGGGGTCATCGACTTCGCCGCCGTGACCGAGAAGGTGAAGAAGCTCGGCTACGCCGGCCCGACCATCATGGAGGTCGTGGACCGGCGGACACCCGACGAGAGCAACCGGACGAGCCTCGCGCGCCTGCAGGTCCTGGGGTGGACGACGTAGCCTTGGGCCGAGATTCCTGACCGTCAGGTCGCCGTCCGGCTGAGCCTTCGACTGAGCTCGATCCGAGCTAACACGACGAAGCCATGAATGCCAGGCACGCAGGACGCGTGGGTGAGCAACCGGAACACGGACCCGGGACGCGGGCTGGAGGGGGCAGGTGAAGCCTGGAGGGTACGCTGAGGCGACGGGGTCCAGGGCAGCCGGCGGCGCGCCTGATCTGGAGCTGCGGAACCTGGAAAAGACCTTCGGTGCAGTCCGGGCGGTGAATGACATCTCGCTCCGCATCGAGAGGGGAGAGTTCGTCACGCTGCTGGGCCCCAGTGGCTGCGGGAAGACAACCACCCTCCGGATGGTGGCGGGGCTGGAGCAGCCGACGGCCGGCTCCATCATCATTCAGGGACAGCGGGTGGAAGGGGTGCCGGCCTACCGGCGCAACGTCAACACAGTCTTCCAGAATTACGCCCTGTTTCCCCACATGACCGTGTTCGACAACGTGGCCTTCGGCCTCACCGTCAAGCGGCACGCGAGAGATGAGATCCGCCGCCGCGTGGAGGAGATCCTGGCACGGATCAAGCTGCCGGGGTTCGCAGGGCGGCGGCCGTTCCAGCTCAGCGGGGGGCAGCAGCAGCGCGTCGCCCTGGCGCGGGCTCTGGTCAACAACCCGGCCATCCTCCTGCTGGACGAGCCCCTGGGCGCCCTCGACCTCAAGCTGCGGAAGGAGATGCAGCTTGAGCTGAAGCGGATCCAGCGGGACGTGGGGATCACGTTTGTGTATGTGACCCACGATCAGGAGGAGGCGCTGACGCTCTCGGACCGCATCGTCATCATGTCCCACGGGAAGATCGAGCAGGTCGGGACGCCGGTCGAGGTCTACCAGCACCCGCGGACCCGGTTTGTGGCCGATTTCGTCGGGGTCTCGAACTTCATCCGGGGAATTGTGCGGGAGGGTCGGGAGCGGGCGGTCTCGGTCACCCTCGGGAGTCTGGGCGACGCCCGTGCACGGAGCGGCGAGGAATTCTTGCCGGGCACCCCGGTGCTGGTCAGCGTGCGGCCGGAGTCCCTCGTGTTGGCCCGGGACCGGACCGAGTGCCGGGAGAACCTCCTGGAGGCCACCATCGAGGAGATGATCTACCTCGGCTCGATCGTCCAGGTGGTCGTCCGGCTCAAGGACGGGACGCTGCTGCAGTGCCAGGACCACTATGCGCGGGTGGCGGAGAAGGGCTTCCGGCGCGATGAGGGCGTCCTGATCACGTGGCTTCCGGCGGACGGCCTGGCCTTCAAGGCGGAGGAGTGAGCCGGCGACCGAATCGCGGGGGGAGGTTGCGGTGAATCGAACGACGGTGGGCGCAGGCGTCTTGCCATCTGACCGGCAGGCCCATGGGATGGGACACGCCATCCGGGAGGCCCTCGTCCGGGTCGGGCCGGCCCTCCTGATCATCCTCTGGGTCCTCGCCTTCGTCTTCGCGCCCATGGTCATCATGGGGATCTACAGCCTGTGGGAGTACGAGAACTTCGAGATGCTCCGCATCTGGACCATCGAGAACTACACGGAACTCGTGACGAGCACGATCTACCTCCGGGTCCTGTGGCGAACCATCCAGATTGCCGGGCTCACGACCATCTTCTGTGTCCTGCTCGCCTACCCCTTTGCCTACTTCCTGGCGCGGGGGGTTCGCCGGTGGCGCGAACTCCTGGTGATCATGGTCATGATCCCCTTCTGGACCAGCTTCCTGGTCCGAACGTACGCCTGGATGTCCATTCTGGGGGAACATGGCGTCCTGAACGAGACCCTGCTGCAATTGGGCCTCATTCGCCAGCCGCTGCAGGTTCTGTACACGACGACGGCCGTCATCATCGCCGCGACCTATCTGTTCTTCCCCTTCGCCATCCTGACCCTCTATTCGTCCCTGGAGAAGCTGGGGCCATCCACCGAGGAGGCGGCCCTCGACCTCGGGGCGACTCCCTGGCAGGCTTTCCGGCGAATCACGCTCCCTCTCAGCGCGGCGGGCATCCAGGCCGCCGTCCTCTTCGTGTTCGTGCCGGCGCTGGGCCTCTTCGTCACCCCGGCCCTTCTGGGCGGGACCCGGGCCACGATGATCGGGAACGTGCAGGTGACGATCTTCAAGAACGCCATGAATTTTGGCCTGGGGTCCTCCATCTCGTTCGTGGTGCTGGCCCTGGCCATGCTCTTCGTGGCGGGTATGGGTCGATCGGTGGATCTGGACAAAGTCTATGCCGGAGGGGTAGGGGATGTGGCGCGCGCCCCGCAGGCGGAGCACCACCCCCTGCGCGCCCTGGGCATCTACGCCGTGCTGATGTATGTCTTCCTGTATCTCCCCATCGCTTTCCTCATCATTTTTTCCGTGAACAACTCACCGACCGCGTCGTTTCCCTGGCAGGGTTTCACGCTGAAATGGTACCAGGAGGTCATCCGCGATCCCTGGATGATCAACTCGGTGCGAAACAGCCTCATGATCGCCTGCCTGACGGCCCTCATCTCGGTCGTCGTGGCGGCCCCGGCCGCCTACGCCATGGTGCGGTTCCGGTTCCCCGGTCGCAACCTGCTCAAGCAGTCCCTGATCATTCCCATGATCATCCCCTCCATCATGCTCGGGTTCGCCCTGTTGATCCTCTTCACGGCCTTCGGAATCGACCTGTCGGTGGTGACCGTCCTCATCGGCCACGTCACCTATGTGCTCCCGTACGTCTTCTTCGTCGTGGCCGCCCAGCAGTACGGCTTCGACAAGACCCTGGAGGAGGCCGCCATGGATCTCGGGGCGAACCGGTGGGTGACCTTCCGGCGCGTGACGCTCCCCCTCATGCTGCCCGGACTCCTGGCAGGCGCCCTCTTTGCTTTCACCCTGTCCCTGGATGAGTTCATCATCACCTTCCTCTTGACGGGGACGCTGCAAACGCTGCCACTCTTCGTCTGGGGGATGCTCCGCACCATGGTGTCGCCCACGGTGAACGCCGTGGGCACGCTGATCGTCGTCGTCGCCTTCGTCGTGGTGCTGGCCGCGCAATTCCGCGGCCGGCTGCGGCGGCGTCAGGGGCTGACCGCGGCCGATTGACGGGGGCCCATCGTTCGGGTCAGCGGGGAGGTGAGGCAGGCCGGGGGGACCCGGCAGCACGACTTGGGCGATCGAACGAGTCCATCTCGCGATCAGGAGGGGCTAGCCATGAGCGACAAGAGACTACGACTGACGCGGCGGGATTTCCTGCAGGGGATGACCCTGGCGGCGGCCGGCATGGCCGCGACTGCCGGGATGCCACGGTGGGCGTCGGGGGCGGCACTCCCAGGGCCGGTGAACTGGCTGAGCTGGTCGGTGAACCAGGTGCCGGAGATCATGCAGGCCTTCCAGAAGGAGTTTGGCGCCTCGGTGAACCCGATCAACTTCGAGGACAACTCCGAGGGATTCATCAAGGCGAAGGCCGGCGGCGGCAAGCAAGTAGACGTGGCGCAGGCCGATGGGACCTGGCCGATGCAGTATCACAAGGCCGGCTTGACCGAAGGTCTGGACTTCAAGCAGTTTTCGAGTGCCGAGCACCTGGACCCCGGATTCAGGGACTTGAAGGCCTGGAAACTGCCCGACGGCAAGATGGCCCAGTATCCCTACGAATGGTCTCCGGCGGGGATCATCTACGTGAAGGGGAAGGTGCCCGAGCCCACCTCCTGGGAGATCCTGTGGGACAAGAAGTACAAGGGCCGCGTGGCCATGAACGACTACGTGGAGAAGAACATCCTCCTGGCGTCACACGTCCTGGGATACAAGGGTGACCTCCTCAACACCCTGACCAAGGAGCAGCTGGCGAAGTGCCAGAAGCTGCTCACCGACCAGAAGCCGCTGGTGAAGTCCTACTTCCCCAGCAGCTCCGACGTCGTCAAGGCCTTCGCGGCAGGCGAGGTGGACCTCGGCTACGCGACCTCCGTGGGGATCCCCCTGCGGGTGAAGGACTCGGGCGGGCCCGAGTGCGGCCTGTACATCCCCAAGGTCACCCACGGATGGATCGACGGGAACATGCTGATGAAGGGGGCGGCACACCGCGAGGCCGGCAAGCAGTGGATCAACTTCTTCCACTCGCCCGAGAATCAGTTTACCATGGCGGTGAAGACCAAGTATCCGGTGGTGAACAAGAAGTCGATCCAGATGTTGAAGGACAAGGGCTACGGGTGGCTGGTGGATGCGGTGCGGATGGAGCAGACGGAGATTGTGAGCCAGATGCTCGTCATCGGGCCCCCCAAGAACATGGATGCATGGGTCAAGGCCTGGAACGAGGTGAAGGCTGCGTAGCTCATCCGGGTCCGGCGGGGAGGGCAGATCCCCCGCCGGACCCGCCCGTCCCTCTCGGGACGGGCTGGGGTCGCGCAGTCTACGCGCTGCGAGGCCCCTTGCGCTGACGCGGGCGGGGAGGAAGCCGATGGAGAAATCCACGGGCGACCCGGAAAGAGTCCATCCCATCGTGGCGGAGACGCGCGAGTACGTCTTCGTGCCGTGGGCGGTCCAGGCCGAGGTGCGGCCGAAGCCCATTGTCCGGGCCGAGGGGTGCTGGTTCTTCGACGCGGAGGGCAAGCGGTATCTGGACTTCTCCTCACAGCACATCGTGAGCAACATCGGCCACGGCCACCCCAAGGTGGTGGCCGCCATCCAGAAGCAGGCCGAGACCCTCTGCTACATCAGTCCCGGATACGCCAATGACGCTCGCAGCCGCCTGGCGCGGCTCATCGCGGAGGTTACCCCTGGGGACCTCCACAAGACCCTGTTCACCTCGGGGGGCTCCGAGGCGAACGAGAACGCCATCAAGTTCGCCCGCTGGTACACCGGTCGCCAGAAGATCCTCGCCCGCTACCGGTCCTACCACGGGGCGACTCACGGGAGCATGAGCCTGGGCGGTGATAATCGGCGCTGGGCCAGCGAACCCGGGATCCCGGGGATCACACGGGTGTTCGATCCCTACTGCTACCGATGCCCGTTCGGGAAGCGACCCGACACGTGCAGCCTCGAATGCGTGAGCCACATCGAGGAGGTGATCCGGGCCGAGGGGCCCGATCAGGTGGCCGCCGTGTTCATCGAGGGGATCGCCGGGATCGGCGGGGTCCTCGTCCCACCGACCCGCTACCTCCCGGCGCTCCGCGCGCTGTGCGACAAGTACGGGATCCTGCTCGTCTCGGACGAGGTCATGACCGGTTTCGGCCGCACCGGCCGGTGGTTCGCCGTGGACCACGCGGAGGTCGTGCCCGATATCCTCAGCTTCGCCAAAGGAGTCAACGGCGGCTACGTGCCCCTGGGCGGGGTGGTGATCTCCGAGAAGATCGCCCGACACTTCGACCGGCACATGTACTGGGGCGGGCTCACCTACAGCGGACACCCGCTGGCCTGCGCGGCCGGGGTGGCCACCCTCGAGGTGTATCGGGAGGAAGGGTTGGTCGAGCGGTCGGCCCGCCTCGGACGTCTGCTACTGGAGGAGCTGCTGCGGCTCCAGACGCGCCATCCCTCCATCGGTGATGTCCGGGGTCTGGGTCTCTTCTGCGGCATCGAGCTGGTCAAGGACCAGGCCACCCGGGAGGCGCTCATCCCGTGGCAGGACCCCCGATTCGGCGTCATGGGCGGCGGGGGGGTGATGGGCCGATTGCGCGAGGCGGCCATGCAGCGGGGTCTTTATTTCTTCGGCAAGTGGAACATGATGTACATCGCGCCCCCGCTGACCATCGACGAGGAGGACCTGCGCTGGGGGGTGGGGATCCTGGACGAGATCCTCGGCCTGGCGGACGCTGCCGCGGCTTCCTGAGGGGCGGGCTGAAGGCCGTCTCCCGGCAGCCGGCAGAATCCGGGGAGGCAAGATGCGGCGCTTCGAAGACCAGGTTGTGGTGGTGACCGGGGCGTCCCGGGGCATCGGGCGAGCCATCGCGGTGGCCTTCGGGCGCGAGGGCGCGCGCGTCGTGGTGAACTACCGGACGGACGAGACCGGCGCCCAGGAGACAGGCCGGCGGATCATGGCGGCGGGCGGGGTGGCCACGCTGGTGCAGGCCGACGTCTCTGTCGCGGGGGACGTGGCGCGATTGGTGGACCACACGGAGCAGGCACAGGGGCCCATCGAGGTCCTGGTGAACAACGCGGGCGTGGTGGCGCGCAAAGGGTTCCTCCAGACGACGGAGGCGGACTTCGACTGGCAGTTCGCCACCAACGTCAAGGGACTCTTCCTGATGAGCCACGCCGTTGCCAGCCGGATGGCACTGCGGCGTCGAGGCAGCATCGTCAACGTCTCCTCGGTGGATGGGGCGGTGGCCGAGGAGAACCGGGCGATTTACGGGGCGTCCAAGGGTGCGGTCAGCATGCTGACCCGGGGCATGGCCCTGGACCTCGTCTCCGATGGCATCCGGGTCAACGCCATCGCGCCCGGCGTCATCAGCATGGATATCCCGGATGCAGATCGCTATCCCAGCTTTGCGGCATCCCTGGACGGGTGGATGCCGATGAAGCGTCTCGGCCGACCGGAGGATTGCGCGGGCGCCGTGCTCTTCCTGTGTTCGGAGGAGGCGAGCTACATCACGGGTCATGTGCTGGCCGTGGATGGCGGGCTGGGAATCCGGCAGCCGCTTCCCTTCCCGTCGTGAACAACCGGAGGAGATGGGGGACATGAGCATGCGTTCGCTGGATCGGTCGAGGCAGATGTACGAGCGGGCCCTGAAGAGCCTGGTGGGCGGGGTCGGGGGAAACGCCCGCGGCCCCGAGTGGGGCTGGCGGCCCCACCCCGTCTTCATGGCCCGGGGAACCGGGGCGCGCCTGTGGGACGTGGACGGGAACGACTACATCGATTACCTCGCGGCATTCGGCCCCCTGATCCTGGGCCATCGCCCGCCCGCTGTGATGGCGGCCGTGCGGGAGGCCATGGAGACGATGGGGTCAATGCTGGGAACGGGACACGCCCTGGAGCTGGAGGCGGCGGAGCGGGTGGTCGCCGCAGTTCCCTGCTATGAGCTTGTCCGGTTTGCCAACACCGGCTCGGAGGCTGTCCAGGCAGCAATCCGCGTGGCGCGCACGTATACGGGACGCGAGAAGGTCCTCCGCTTCGAGGGGCAGTTCCATGGCATGGCGGAGGTCATCCACTGGAGTGCGAAGCCCCGGCTGGAGCTGGCGGGTCCCCGGGAAGCCCCACATCCGGTTGCGGGGAGCACCGGCGTCCCCAAGGTCCTCGGGGACACGCTGCTCATCCGCCCCTGGAACGATCCGGATATCCTGCGCCGCACGATCGACGAGCACGGCGCGGAGCTGGCGGCGGTCATCACGGAGCCGGTCATGGCCAACTGTGGGGTGATCCCCCCTCGGCCCGGATACCTGGAAGCACTCAGGGAGTTGACGGCCCGGCACGGGATCGTGCTCATCTTCGACGAGGTCAAGACCGGCTTCCGCCTCGCCCGGGGGGGCGCGCAGGAGTACTACCGGATCACGCCGGACCTCGCCGTCACGGCCAAGGCCATCGCGGCCGGATTCCCGCTGGCAGCCGTGGGAGGGCGAAGGGAACTGATGGAGGTCATCTCGCTCCACGGGGTTGCCCAATCCGCCACGTACCACACCAACCCCGTGGCCATGGCGGCCTGCAAGGCAACCATGGACGAGATCGCCGCTCCGGGCTTCTACGCGCGGCTCTTCCAGATCTCCGAAGCGCTGAGCGACGGCCTGCGACGCACGGCCGCGGAGGCCGGGGTGCCCATCGTCCTGCAAGGTGTCGGTCCCATCTTCCAGGTGCATTTCGCCGATCGGCCCCTGTGGGAGTACCGGGATATCCTCCAGCATGCCCGGGTGGACCAGTACGCGGTCTTCTGGCAGGCCATGTTCGATCGAGGCATCCTGTTCAACTGCCATCCCCAGGAGTGCTGGTTCGTATCGGGCGTCCACGGGGACGCCGAGGTGGCAGAGAGCCTGGCCGCGGGGCGAGAGGCCTTTGCCGCCGTCCGCCGCGCGAGCTGAGGAGGGGACGGAGCGGAGAGACGGCGTCATGCGGACCGGATGTCGCGCACGGCGCGGGAGATCGAGATGAGGATCGCGGGGCACACCATCGCCACACCGGAGTATTCCCTGGCGGAGGCCATCGACCTCTTCGCCGGCCTGGGGCTGGAGGGGATCGAGGCCATCTGCCACGACGAGTACAGGAGCGCCGTCCGGACGGACAGTTCCGCTGCGGGACTGCGGGAGCTGAGGCGGCGGGCGGAAGACCAGGGCCTCGCCTTCGCCACCATCACGCCCTACGCGACCGACTTGAACTCCCCGGATGAGCGGGTCGCCTCGGCGCACCGGGGCCTCCTGCTGCGCGCCATAGAGATCGCCGAGACCCTGGGAGCGCGGACCATCCGGGCCTACGCCGGCAAGGAGACCGGAGGACCGGGGCGGGGCGAGCGGCTGCGGCGGCTGGTGGAGGTCCTCCGGGATCCGCTGGAGGCGGCCGCCAAGGCGGGCGTCCGGCTGGGATTCGAGAACCATTTCAACACGCTGGCGGACAGCGTGCGGGGCTCCCTGGAAGTGGTGCACGCCATGAACCACGCGAGCGCCGGGATCGTCTACGACCAGGGGAACCTCACGCTGCTCCGGGCCGAGGATCACCGAGAGGCGGTGCCGCGGCAGGCGCCCTACATCGTCCATGTGCACGTGAAGGACATCAGCTTCATGGAAAAGCCGCCCGACAAGACGTCGGACCGGGTGGACACGCTCCCCGCCGACGCCCGCCCCGTCGTGTCGCGGGTGATGGGCGAGGGCTGCCTGCCCTGGCCCGAGATCCTCCAGGAGCTTTGGCGCGCGGGCTACGACGGGTGGTTGTCCCTGGAGTACGAGCGCCGCTGGTATCCGGAGCAGCTCCCCCCCGTCGAGATCGGGCTCCGCGCCGGCGCGGACCTGGTGCGGCGGATCCTCACGGACTTGCGCTGAGGGAACAGCCAGCATTCTGAGAGGAGCACGGGATGCCGATGACGCGTGTCCTGGTAACCGGCGGCGCGGGGTGGCTCGGAACCGCGGTGGTGCGGCGGCTGGCGGCGCGGGGCGATGCGGTGGTCGTCCTGGATAACTTCCAGGCGGGAGCGGCGGCGAACCTGGAGGGCTTCGGCCCCAACGTGCGCCTGATCGCCGGCGACATCACCGATCTCAGCGGGCTGCTCCACCTGGTCAAGGAGCACCGGATCCAGCGGATCGTTCACGCCGCGGCCATCGTCAGCGTGGTCTCCTCGCTGGCGGCCCCGAGCCATGTGACGCGCGTGAACATCGGAGGCACGCTGAACGTCCTGGAGGCCATGCGGCTGTTCGACGTGGAGCGCACGGTGCACATCTCCTCCGAGGAGACCTACGGGGACTTCCGGTACGAGCCGGTCGACGAGGACCATCCCCTGGCCCCCACCGCCCCCTACGGGATCACCAAGGTCGCCTCGGAGCACCTGGGGCGGTTCTACCGCACGCAGCACAGGACGGATTTCATCAGTGTCCGCACCTCGTGGGTGTACGGCCCGGGACTCCCCCGCATGCGGATCCCGCGCAGCCTGATCGAGGCGGCGCTGGGGAACCGGCCGCTCCACCTTCCCCGGGGGGGAGACGCCCGGATCGATCACACCTACCTGGACGACTGCGTGGAGGGCATCCTGCTGGCGCTGGATCGCCCCTCGCACCCCCACGACGTCTACAACATCGGCAGCGGCCAGAGCTGGAGCACCGCGGAGATGGTGGCGATGCTGCGCGAGCTGGTCCCGGGGACCGATCTCACGGTGGGGCCGGGTCCGCACTGGTTCACCCACCAGATGATGGCGCCAAAGAAGGGGGCGCTGGACATCACACGGGCCCGAAGTGTCCTGGGGTACGAACCGAAGTACGACCTCCGGCAGGGCCTGACGGCGTACATCGAGTGGTATCGGCGCGGGCAGCCGGTGGCTGGTCTCTGAGGGGACGGGGGCGAAGCGAGGGAGGCATCAGCCATGAGCGTCCTGGTGACGGGTGCGATGGGGCACGTGGGGTACATGACAGCGGTCTGCTGCGCCCAGGCGGGGCTCCGCGTCGTCGCCCACTATCACTCCACGTTCAACCCGAAGTGGGCGGAGGCGGCGGGGCCGGGCCTCACGTGGGTGAAGGGGGATGTGACGGACTTCGCCCATCTCCTGGAGATCGCGGAGCAGCACGGGGTCGAGGGGGCGATCCACGCGGCGGCCCTGCCCAACGAGAACGTCTGCCGCCCCGTGCCGGTGCACGCCATGGCCGTGAACGTCCTCAGCACCCAGCACCTGCTGGAGCTGGCCCGCCAGCGGAAGTGGCGCCGCGCCGTGTTCGTCAGCACCGGGGCGG
Source organism: Methylomirabilis sp. (SeqCode) (assembly GCA_035455275.1). Taxonomy (GTDB): domain Bacteria; phylum Methylomirabilota; class Methylomirabilia; order Methylomirabilales; family 2-02-FULL-66-22; genus 2-02-FULL-66-22. The sequence continues at coordinate 19,699 of DATIFO010000204.1, forward strand.
TGTACCAGGCCTCGAACCCGAAGGGATTCATCCGGGAGACCGATTCCCCCGCCCCGGGAAACGTGTACGGGACCACCAAGCACATGGGGGAGCTGCTGGTGAACATGTACCAGAAGACCTACGGGGTGAGCGCCTGCACCGTCCGGATCTCCTGGGTGTGGGGGCCGCCCCTGATCCCGGCCGGCCTGGACGGCAATCGGGGGCCGATCCCCTACTTCCTGATCCGCGCCGTTCGGGGCGAGAAGACGCACGAGCCCAGCGGCGGGGAGTTCATCGCCAACTTCACCTACGTCAAGGACGTGGCCCAGGCGCTCCTCCTGGCGTATCGCAAGGACTCGCTGCGGAGCAACCTCTACAACGTGAGCAACGGCGAGCACTACTCGGCGGCCCGGATCGTCGAGACCATCCGGCAGGTGGTCCCGGGCGCGGAGGTGTCCGTGGGCCCAGGCATGAAGCCCTGGATCGATTACACGGTGCTGCGCGGCTCCTTCGACCTGACCCGGATCCGAACGGAGCTGGGCTTCGAGGTGCAGTACCCGCTGGGAAAGGCCATCGCGGATTACGCCGGCTGGCTGAAGGCGAACCTGTCGCAGTGAAGGCACGACGGGCGAGACAGATCACGGAGCGTGGCAGGGTGATCTTGGATCGGTGAGGGGGAGACGGGAGGAGTCATGTCAAGCGTGCTGGTGACGGGAGGCGCGGGGTTTCTCGGGGCCCACCTGGTCCGGGCCCTGGCCCTGCGGGGCGAGCGGGTCGTGGCCTTCGACAACTTCCTCACGGCCAACCCGGCCAACCTGGAGGATCTCCGGGATCGGGTCGAGGTCGTGAGCGGGGACATCACCGACCTGAGTCACGTGCTGCGGGTGGTGAAGGAGCAGCGGATCGACCGCATCGTGCATACGGCGGCGATTTCCAGCGCGATTCCCGCCATAGCCAAGCCGGCCCTCACGGTGCGGGTGAACGTCGAGGGGACCATCAACATCCTGGAGGCCATGCGCCTGTTCGACATCCGGCGCTGCCTCCACATCAGCTCGGAGGAGACCTACGGCAGCTTCCAGCGCGAACCCGCGGACGAGGAGCATCCCCAGAATCCCCTGCACCCGTACGCGGTGACCAAGATGGCGGCCGAGCGTCTGGGCCGGGGCTACCGGCAGATCTTCGGTCTCGACGTGATCTCCATCCGGACCTCCTGGGTCTACGGCGCGGGTCTGCCCAGGACCCGCCCCCCGAAGTCCTTCATCGAGAACGCCCTGGCCGGCCGGCCCACGACGCTCCTCGTGGGGGGGGACCACCGGGTGGATCACACGTACATCCGGGACTTCATCGAGGGCGCCCTCGGCGCCTTCGACCTCCCGGCGCATCCTCACGACGTGTACAACATCGCCGGCGGCCGGGCGTACACGATGCATGAGATGGCCCAGTCGGTCCGGGAACTCATCCCGGGCGCAGACATCACCGTGGGAGGCGGCCTGCTGGAGTGGAGGCCGGGGAGCACGATGCCGGTGAAGGGGGCCCTGGACGTGACGCGGGCGAAGGAGGCCTTCGGCTACCAGCCGAAATATGACCTGAAGGCCGGGCTGGCCGAGTACCTGGCGTGGTTCCGCCGCGGCCAGCCGCCGACCGGGATCTGACCGAGGGAGGCGTCCATGACGAACGAGACCAAGCCCAAAGCGAAGCTGATGCGCGTGGAGGAGGCCTTCTGGGAGCAGCCGCCGGCCCACTTCGACGCCTTCTCGAAGATGCTGGTGCATCCGACCAACGCCGACACGCGCTACTTCGACTTCCGCATTTCCAGTTATCAGCCCAAAGGCTATGCCGAGGTTCACGTCCACGAGGTGGCGGAGAACATCTACTACATCCTCCAGGGCAAGGGGATCGTGGAGCTGGACGGGGAGCGGCACCTGGTGGAGCCCCACATGGTCATCCACATCCCGCCGGGCGTCCGGCACGGGATCTTCAACACTGGTCTGGAGGACCTCCTGTTCATCGTGGTCGCCTCGCCGCCGGGCGATATGCCCGAGGTGAGACCGGTGGGGGGACGCAGGACCTGAGGAGGGGATCGTGATGGCAAGCAACCGAGCGCATGAAGGACAGCAGGACGAGATGGACCGGCGGAGGTTCCTGGGGTGGGGTGGCGCGGCGACGGCGGCGCTGCTCCTGGGACGCCCTCTGGCGGGGGAGGCCGCCAGCGCCGGCAAGGTTCTCCAATACGCCGGCGGGTCGGCGGAGTCGGTGACGGCGCTGGACCAGCTCTTCACGGCCAAGACAGGAATCCCGGCCGAGTCCTGGCGTGCCGGCGGCGTGGCCGTGGTCCAGAAAGTCGAGGCGGAGTTCCAGGCGGGCCGCGTGCTCCACAATGTCATCGGGAATACCGAAGTGGAGGTCATGATCCGCTGGGCGGAGCAAGGCCACCTCCTGGCCCACGACTCGCCCGAGGCTTCCCATTTCCCGCGGGAGTTCCGCATGCCGGGCTACTGGGTGCCGCAGAAGGTCCTGCTCAACACCGTCGCCTACAACACCGACATGGTCAAGCCCGGAGAGGCGCCCAAGCACTGGGCGGACCTGATGGACCCCCGCTGGAAGGACAAGATCGTCATGCTGGATGCGCGGGCCAGCGGCTCGGGCGTCCACTTCGTCTACGCCATGCGAAAGCTCCTGGGAAAAGAATTCGCCACCCGCATGGCCAAGCAGAATGTGATGCTGAAGCGGAGCGGCGGGGATGTGGCCAACACCGTGGTGGCGGGCGAGCGGCCCATCGGCGTCGCGGTCCAGGAATACTACGTCTACTCCCGGGCCAAGAAGGGCGGTCCCATCGCGGCCGTGCTGCCGGATGAGGGGGTGCCCATGACGCTCTATGCCCTCTGCATCCCGAAGAACGGGCCGGACCTGGAAGCGGCCAAACGGTATGTGGACTTCGCGCTGGGGAAGGAAGCCCAGGCCATGTGGCAGGAGAAGTTCGCCACGCCGGTCCTGCGCGATGACGCCCCGGCCTACCCGCGGGAGTTCGGGTTGCGGCCCCTGAAGGAGGTGAAGCTCATCTTCAGCGCCATCGAGCACGTCAAGGAGGAAGGGGCCACCAAGGCGGAGTTCATGGACGAATGGAAGCAGGTGTCAGGGTAACGACGCTCCCCCGGGCGAGGGCGAAGTGGACCGCGCTCGCCTGGAGCCCGCTGTGGTGGGCGCAGGGGGCCGTGCTGCTCCTGCTCGGGTACCTGGTCCTCTTCCCGTCCGTCGTCTTGATGCGGGAGTCGGTCCGGGGTGCGGCGGGCCACTTCACGCTGGCCTGGTACCTGGAGGTGTATTCCACCGCGGGCAATTACCAGGCCCTGGTGAACAGCCTGATCGTGGGGGTGGGCTCGGCGGTCCTCGCCACGCTTCTGGGGACGCTCCTCGCCTGGATCGTGGTCCGGACCGACACGCCGTGCCGAGGCCTCCTGGAGGTCGCGGCGCTGGTCCCGTTCATCTGCCCTCCCTTCATCGGCGCGCTGGCCTGGACCCTGCTGGGCAGGCCGAACACCGGCCTGCTGAACCAGTGGGCCCGGACGCTGTTCGGCATCGAGCGGCTGGTGAACATCTACTCGCTGGGCGGCATGGTCCTGGTCATCGCGCTGTACACGACACCGTTCGTCCTGCTGATCGTGGGGGGCGCCCTCCGCTCCATGGACGCGACCATGGAGGAGGCCTCGGTGATGGCCGGTGCCGGTCAGACGGCGACAACCGCCCTCATCACACTCCCCCTGGTCGCCCCGGCGATCCTGGGTGGGGCATTCCTGGCTCTTGTCCTCGCGCTGGAGCAGTTCGGCGTGCCGGCGGTTCTGGGTCTGCCGGCCCGGATTCCGGTGCTGACGACGAAGATCTGGACCACCATATCCGAGTATCCTCCCCAGTACGGCCAGGGGGCGGCTCTCTGCATGGTGCTGCTCCTGCTCACGGCGGTTGGCGTCCTCCTGCAGCGGCGGCTCCTGCGGCGGCGATTCACCACGGTCTCGGGCAAAGGGCCGCGACCCCGGCTGGTCCGCCTGGGGGGAGTCCGCTGGGCGGCGCTGGCCCTGGGTCTTCTGTACCTGCTGGCGGCCATGGCGTTACCCATGGGGGTGCTGGTCCTGGCGTCGCTCCGGTCGGTCTGGACCCAGCACCTCGACTGGTCCCAGCTCACGCTCGGGAATTACGGCTACGTCCTGGCGGAGTACCCGCTGAGCCGGCTGGCGCTCCGCAACAGCCTGATCCTGGGGGCGGGCGGGGCCACGCTGGGGATCTTCCTGGCCGCGATCGTCTCGTTCCTGAATCTGCGGGCGCGCCTGCCGGGTCACCTGGTCCTGGGCCAGCTGGCGATGCTGCCCCTGGCGTTTCCCGGGACGGTCCTGGCCTATGGGATGCTTCGCGCCTGGATCCAACCCCCCCTGGTCCTGTACGGGACGATGTGGATCCTCCTGGCGGCGTACATCGGGCGGTACCTGCCCTATGGCGTCCAGTCCACCTCGGCCACGCTGGCCCAGATCCATCCGGAGCTGGAGGAGTCTTCGTTGATGTCGGGGGCCTCCTGGCCGGCCACGTTCCGGAACATCACGCTGCCGCTCCTCCGGTCCGGGATCCTGGCGGGGTGGATCCTGCTCTTCGTCTCCTTCCTGCGGGAACTGTCGGCGTCCCTGCTCCTGTACACGCCGAAGCAGGTGGTGCTCTCGGTTGCGCTCTTCGACCTCTGGGCGTCGGGGGACATTGGATACCTCTCCGCGCTCTCGGTGCTGATGATCGTGATCGCGGTGGTGGCCCTCGCCCTCCTGCGCTGGCTGGGCGCCGGTGGGCCGGCCCTGGACAGGGGGGGCGTGTGATGGGGGCCAGCGTCGCCGTGATCGGAGCCGGGCGCATGGGTCCCGGCATCGCCTTGGCCTTTGCGGCGGGTGGGTGTCCGGTGCTGCTTGTGGGACGCGGCGCGCCACAGCTACAACTCGCGCAGGCCGCGTTCGACGAGGCGCTGGCGGGGCTCGCACAGCACAACCTGCTCGACGCAGACAGTGCACGGGCGTCGGCCGGACGATTTCAACTGACCACGGATCTTGCGAAGATCGGAGCGAGCCAGGTCGTGATCGAGGCAACCCCCGAGGCGCTCGACAGCAAGCAGGAACTGCTCGCCGAGATGGAGACCCGGGTCGGACCCGAGACCATCCTGGCCAGCAACACCTCGGGCCTGCCCATCACCCGGATCGCGGCCTGCACCCGGAGGCCGCGGCGGGTGGTGGGGATGAAATTCGTGAATCCGGCCCACCTGGTTCCGCTGGTGGAGGTGGTGAAGGGCGAAGCCACGGCCCGGGAGATCGTGACGCAGGCCTGCGTCCTGCTGCGACAGATCGGCAAGCGCCCCGTGGCGGTGATGCGGGATGTGCCCGGCTTCCTGAACAATCGCATCCAGCAGGCCATGCGCCGAGAGGCCATCAGCCTGGTCGCCCGGGGAATCGCCAGCGCCGAGGATGTGGATGCGGCGGTCCGCTGGGGGTTCGGATTCCGGCTCCTGGGCGCGGGGACGCTGGAAACCATGGATCTGGTCGGGCTGGGGCAGATCCTCAAGATCCACGAATACATCATCCCGGACCTGGAGGCCTCCCCCGAGCCCTCGCCGCTCCTGCGAGAACTCGTGGCCCGCGGCGACACCGGGGCGCGCGCGGGGCGGGGCTTCCTCACCTGGGATGAGGAGCGAGAGCGGGCGGCGCGGGCCCGGATGGACGCCCTGCTCATCGAAGGCCTGAAGCTGGCGCGGCGATGGGAGGGGGGCGAGGCCACGCCTGCGGCGGAGAGCGCATGAGCGGGATCATCGACTTTCGGCTACGCCCGCCCCTGGGCGGTTTCCTGACGACCATCATGTTCCGCGAGAAGGAGCGAACGATGGCGCGGACCCGCCAGCTCGGCCTGGAGCCGGCACAGTCGGTCCTGGAGTTGTCGGTGGAGAGGTTGCTGGCCGAGATGGATGAGGCTGGCGTCACGATCGGCGTCATCACCGGCCGCAACACCGGTTCGGGGTTCGGCACGGTGACCAACGAAGAGGTGGTCGCCATCACCGCCGGATACCCCGGCCGGTTCGTGGCGTGCGGTGGCATCAATCCGGGAGACACGGCGTCGGCGCTGCGAGAGGTGGACCGGATCGCCGGAGAGTGGGGGATGCCGGCGGTCTCCATGGAGCCGGGGTTTGCCCCCCAGCCCATGCGCGCCAACGATCGTCGCCTGTACCCGATCTACGCGCGATGCGCCGACCGGGGGCTCCCCGTGATCCTGACCCTGAGCCTGATGACCGGACCCGACGTGAGCTACTGCCTCCCCGTCGACGTGGACCAGGTCGCCCACGACTTCCCGGGGCTCAAGCTGGTCATCGCGCACGCCTGCTGGCCGTGGGTCCAGCCGATCCTGGGGGTGGCGTTCCGGCGGACCAACGTGTACCTGTCGCCGGACATCTACGCCATCAATCTCCCCGGCCGGGACGACTTCACGCTGGCGGCGCGGACGTATCTCCAGGACCGGTTCCTCTTTGCCAGCGGCTACCCCTTCGCCCCCGTCGGTGGAGCGGTGCAGGCATATCGGGCCATGGGCTTCTCCGGCGAGATCGCCGACAAGATCTTCCGGCGCAATGCCGCCGCCCTGCTGCGGCTCGACGGCCCCTGAGAGGCTGGAGCAGGAGGGCCGCACATGCGCTGGCGGGAACGTCAGCTCTCAGCACAGGAGGCAAAGATGGCCAACGTCCCCCCGGTTCGAATCGCGCGTAACCTGAAACTCATCGGCCACTCCGATCTGGGCGGCGCGCCCAACGCGGGCGAAGGCATGGGAGTCAAGATCACCCCGGACGGGCGACGGATCCTCTACATTGCCCACGAGAATCCGCCCATGGCCTTCTCCATCCTGGACGTGACAGATCCCTCCAAGCCGACACTGCTCTGGCAACTCCCCATCCCCCACGCCGATGCCCGCGCAAACTCCCTCGCGCTCCGCAACGACCTTCTCCTCCTGGCCTACCAGTGCAAGCAGCCGGGGCAAGAACCCGCCGGCTTCCAGGTGTACGATGTTTCCAACCCGGTCAAGCCCAAGGAGGTCTCCTTCTTCGATGTCTCCGGTCCGCACTCGCAAGGGGTCCACTTCGTGTTCCTGACGGACGGACGGTTCGCGCACATCTCCACGGGCGCCGCCGATTTCGAGCCGAACCACCCGAAGGATCACCAGTTCTACATGATCGTGGACCTGGAGAACCCCTCGAAGCCCAGGGAGGTGGGACGCTGGTGGATGCCGGGTCAGCGGAAAGGCGACAAGGAATCCCTCCCGCCGCGGCACACGGCGCCCTCCCTCGACTTCGCCTTCCGGCTCCACAACGCCCAGTGCTACCCCGAGCGCCCGGACCGCGCCTACCTCGGGTACATCGACGGGGGAATCGTGATCCTGGACATCGCTGACAAGGGGCGGCCGCGCCAGATCAGCCGGCTGGATTACCATCCGCCGTTCCCCGGGTTCACCCACACGGTGGTTCCCCTGTTCGATCGCAACCTCCTGGTCGTGACGGATGAAGCCACGGGGGACGAGGGCCTCGACTGGCCCAAGCGGCTCTGGATGGTGGACGTACGGGAAGAGACGAATCCGGTCATGATCTCCAGCTTCCCCACGCCGGAGGGTTTCGAGGAGCTGCACCGGATCGGCGGCCGCATCGGCGCCCACAACATCCACGAGAACGAGACGGAGCCGGGAAGCGCGAAGCTCCAGTACACGGTCGCCGCCACCTGGTTCAGCGCCGGCCTCAGGATCTACGACATCAGCGATCCGTTCCGGCCGGAGGAGATCGGCGCCTTCCTCCCCGAGACGCCTCCGGGACAGCGGGCCTGCCGGATCAGCGACGTCTTCGTGGAGGATCGCAACGTGATCTACGCGGCCGACCGCGCGCGCGGGGGTCTGTACATCCTGGAGTACACGGGCCGCCCGCTCACCTGATGGCATGCGCGAAAGGGTCGCCGGAGGCTTCATTCAACGGGAAAGGGGGAGCCGGCATGACTCTGAAGACAGGCACTCGGCCTGAGGTCCTGGTGGCGTTGCTGTTGTCCGCGTGGCTTTTCGGCGCGACGCCGTGTCTGGCGGGCGAATCGAGTTCTGTCGCCAAACCGGCCGGGTATCCCGGCCGGCCCGTGGAGTTCATCGTGCCATTCGACCCGGGTGGGGGCGCCGACGCCTCGCAGCGGGTCTTCAACAAGTACGCCGAGCCCGTTGTCGGGCAGCGGTTGGTCATCGTGAACAAGCCCGGGGCCGGCGGGGCCACGGGCTGGGCGGAGATGGTCCGCGCCAAGCCGGACGGGCACACCCTGGCCATCGTCACGCCGCCCTTCAACATCATCCCGGCCCTGGTGCGGCCGAAGCAGACGGGCTACAAGGTGGACCAGTTCACCTACATCTGCATATATGCCGTCGTCCCCGACCTGCTGTATGCGCGGGAAGGGGGCCAGTTCAAGACATTGAAGGATGTCGTTGACCATGCCAGGCAAAACCCTGAAAAGACCAAAGCGGCGAACACGGGGGCCCTGGGGGCCGATTTCATGACGACGCTGCTCATCGAGCATGCCACCGGAACCAAGTTCACCCAGATCCCGTTCACCGGCGGCTCCCAGGCCCTCCAGGCGACCCTCGCCGGCACGACCGATGTGATGGTGGGGACCTCACTCTACGCCATGGCACAGAGGGGCAAGCTTCGCCCTCTGGCCATCGCCACCAACCAGCGCGACCCGCAACTCCCCGAGGTCCCGACGTTCAAGGAGCTCGGCTACGACGTCTTCTCCGAGCGATACCGCGCCATAGGCGGCCCGCCGGGGCTCCCCGGTGAGATCGTCGCCTACTGGGGCCAGGTGTGCAGGCAAGTCGTCGATGGCCCGCAATTCCAGGCGGACATGGACAAGATCGGCCAGCCGGCCGGGTATCGAGACCCGGCCGAAGCTCGGAAGGCGATCGATCAGATGACCCGTGACATGCAAGCCCTGGTCGAGAAGTACAACCTGGCCAAGTAGGAGGCCCGCTCGACGTTCAGCCATCAGCAGTCAGCGATCAGCGAGTGATCGCATGGCGCCGGACCCTCTGCTCCTTGGGCCATGCGATATGCGCCCGGAGGGGCGGAATGCATGTGGGATCAAATGCTTGCCGGCCTTGTGGTCAACCTCCAGCCGTCCGTCCTCCTCGTGGTGGCGATCGGGACGGTCGTGGGGACCATCATCGGCGCCCTGCCGGGCCTCAGCGCGGTGAGTGGGGTGGCTCTGATGCTGCCATTCACCTTCACCATGGAGCCGGCACGGGGCTTGATCATGCTGGCCGCCGTCTACATGTCGGCCGAATATGGCGGCTCCATCTCGGCGATCCTGATCAACACCCCCGGAACGTCCGGAGCGGCATGCACGCTCCTGGACGGCACCCCGCTCACCAAGAAGGGGCAGGCCCAGGAGGCCCTCTACACCTCCCTCCTGGCGGGAACAGTCGGAGGGGCCTTCGGAGGGATTGTCCTGCTGTTCTTCACGCCGATCCTGGCCGACCTCTCCCTGTTTCTCGGTCCGGCCGAGATCTTCTGGGTGGCGGTGGCAGGCCTCTCCCTGGTGGCAAGTCTGTCGGGCAAGCACATCGTCAAGGGCCTGGTAGGCGTCATCCTGGGGGTGGCGCTGACCACCGTCGGGCAGGATGCCATCAGCGGCGACATGCGGTTCACCTTCGAGGTCTATCAGCTGGTCGCCGGCATCCCGCTGGTTCCCGCCCTGCTTGGCCTGTTCGCCGTCGCCAGCATCCTGAACCTGCTGGAGAATCCCGACCAGTCCATCGCCCCCCTCATCCTGCGCAAGGGGGCACTGCGCTTTGCCTGCGAGAAGCTCATGGGCATGAAGCTCCTGCTCCTCTGGTCAAGCATCCTGGGAACGGTGGTGGGAATCATCCCCGGTGCCGGGGCCTCCATCAGCGCCTTCGTCGCCTACGGGGAGGCCAAGCGGATCTCGAAGCACCCCGAGGAGTTCGGCCATGGCTCGTACGAAGGCGTGGCGGCGCCGGAGTGCGCCAACAACGCCGTGGTGGGGGGTGCCATGGTGCCCCTGCTGGCTCTGGGAATCCCCGGATCGGGTTCCGCGGCGGTGATGTACGGGGCGCTGACGGTGCATGGGATCCTGGCCGGGCCGCGGCTCTTCACGGAGCGCGCCGATGTTGCCTACACGTTCATGGTGGGCTTGATGTCCACGGTGGTGGCCATGCTGATCTTCGGCCTGGTCACGATCCGCTGGTCCAGCCTGATGGTCCACGTGCCCGCCCGGTTCATGGTCTCGGGCGTCCTGGCGTTGTCGGCCATTGGAACCTACGGGTTGAGGAACAGCCTCTTCGACGTGTACGTGCTGATCGCGCTGGGGGTGCTCGGGTATCTGTTCAGCAAGCTGGACATCCCCCTCGTCACGATTGCCCTCGGGCTGGTCCTGGGGAATCTGACCGAGCAAAGCTACCAGCAGGCAATGATGGTGGGGGTCGTGGACGCGGGGTCCGGATGGCTCTATTTCCTGAAGCGCCCCATCGCCGTCATCCTGATGCTGGCGGCCCTGGCGGTCCTCATCTCGGGCATCCTGCAGAACATCAAGGAGAGTTCGTCCGCCTTGCCTGCGCCCAGCCAATCCGGTTTGGCTCCTGGGGAGCGGCGCCGGATCAGTCTGCGCGCCGCGAACATCGTGATTGGCTTGCTGCTCGTGGCCCTTGCCCTGTTCGGTCTCGTGGAAGCGCAGGGGTTCTCCGAGCGGGGGGCCATGCTCCCGCGCTTGCTCTGTGGGGTGCTCATGCTCCTGGGAACCATCCTGGCGGTCGCCAGTCTCCGCCCGAGGACCGGCGTTGCTCAGGCAAGGGCATTCCCCTTCGCGGGTGTGCCGTGGCCACTCTGGTGGGGCGCGGTGGCAGCCTTCACTCTCTTCGGCCTGGCGGCGGACCGGTTCGGGTTCTACGAGTCCGCCTTCGTCTTCCTGGTGGTGACGACGTGGATGATGTCCTCCGGCGTGGCGGACCCGCGACGTCGCTGGCTGGTTCCCATACTCTACGCGGGTGGTTTCGACGCGGCGCTGTATCTGGTGTTCCGCTTGATCCTGGACATTCCCACCCCTCCCGGGCCGTTGCTGTGAGGCGGGAATCCGAGGTCGCATGCGGCGCCGATGCGGCGCGCCGCGGGAGGAGAGACGCGTGGACCTGGGGTTGACCGGCCGGGTGGCGATCGTCACAGGGGGAAGCCGCGGCATCGGGCCGGCCTGTGCGGCGTCCCTCCTCCGAGAAGGGGCGCGGGTGCTGATCGCCGCCCGGGACCCGGGCCGGTTGGAGGCTGCCCGCAAGGCGCTGGAAAAGGAGACCGGCGGCGAGGTACGCACGCTGCGGGCGGATCTCGGCCAGGATGCGGCCGCCCGTTCGGTGGTGGATGCGGCCCTCCTGGCATTCGGCCGGCTGGACATCCTGGTGAACAGCGCGGCCACGGTGAACCCCGCCGAGTTCCTCCAGTTGACGGAGGAGCACTGGGCCGGCATCTTCGAGGAGAAGCTCAACGGCTACGCCCGCTGTCTCCGGCACGCCATCCCGCCGATGCGGGAACGGCGCTGGGGCCGCATCATCAACATCGCCGGTCTGGCGGCGCGGCAGGCCGGGGGCATGACGATCCCCGTGGGTCTGAACAACGCGGCGGTACTCAATTTGACCAAGGCGCTGGCGGAGTCGCTGGCGCCGGATAACATCCTGGTGAACGCGGTCGTCCCCCATATCATCGACACGGACCGCCAGGACGAGACGATGCGTACCCTGGCGGCGCTGACCGGCCGTCCCGAGGCGGAGGTGCGGAGAGAGCGGCAGGCCAAGATCCCGCTCGGGCGGATGGGTCGGCCGGAAGAGGTCGGCGATGTGGTGGCGTTCCTGGCCTCGGAACGGGCCAGCTTCGTGACGGGGGCGGCCTGGCACGTGGACGGGGGTACCGCACGGACAATCTGATGGTTCACGGGGCGCGAGCCCCCAGGGGGTATCCATGGCGAGGGCAGAGCAGGCGAAGCGAGTGCGATTGGTCGGGCGATCGAATCTCGGGGGGTGGGGGGACGCCTCGCAGGTGGTGGTGCAGGGGAACATCGCCTGCGTGGCGGCCATCGGGGATCGGGGGCACGAGGGAACCACGATCCTGGATGTGGCCGATCCGCGGCGACCCAAGCTCCTGTCCCAGATCCCGGCGCCGCCCGGGACGCATTCGCACAAGGTGCAGCTCTGGGGGGACCTGATGTTCGTGAACAACGAGAGGCCGAAGAACTATCAGGGCACCGAATTCGTGCCCGGCCTTCGCGTCTATGACATCTCGAACCCCGCGAGCCCCCGGGCCCTTCCGCCCATTCTCACCGGCGGCGTGGGTGTCCATCGTTTCCGGATCGACACGGAACGAGGCCTGGCGCTGCTGCCCACGGGTGACGAAGGGTACCTGGACAAGATCCTCTGGATCCTGGACATCAACGACCCGGTGAAGCCGCGCCTGGTGTCGAAGTGGTGGCTGCCGGGGCAGTGGACGGCCGGGGGTGAGATCTCCCAGGCCGCGCCCGGGGAGCGCTTCGCGGCACACGGTCCGCCATGGATCGAAGGGCAGTACCTGTACCTGGGCTACTGGGACGCGGGCTTCGTGATCCTGGATGTCTCGGATCTGAACGCCCCGCACTTCCTGAGCCGCGTGGACTGGAGTCCGCCGTTCCACGGCCACACGCATACCATCGTGCCCGTCCAGGGCAAGCCGGTCGCCCTGGTGACGGACGAAGCCCATGGGACACGGAATTTCGAGCGCTCGCAGTTTCTCTGGGTGGTGGACATCCAGGACCATGCCCACCCCGTGCCCGTCGCGACCTACCGCCCCGACCTCGACGATTTTCTGACGAGCGGTGGTCGGTTCGGCGCGCACAACCTCTTCGAGAAGGTGACGGGGGACCTGGCCTTCGTGGTCTGGTTCAACGCCGGGTTGCGAGTGGTCAGCATCGCCGATCCGTACCGTCCGACCGAGGTAGGCTTCTACATCCCGGAATCCGACTGGGGGGAGCCGGTGCAGAGCAACGACGTGTTCGTGGACGGCCGCGGCCTCATCTACATCACCGATCGGTGGGGAGGTGGGCTGCACATCCTGGAATACCAGGGGTGAGCAAAATCCCCCCATCCCCCCCTTTGCCAAAGGGGGCTCGCCCTGTGGGGACGGGGCTGCCTCCCCACAGGGCGAGGGGGGGGATTCGGCCCGACTGAAGACCTGACGGTGGAAGAGCCATGGGGTTGGTGGTCGAGGGGCTGGTCAAGCGATTCGGGGACGTGACGGCGGTGGACGGCGTCAGCTTCTCGGTGGAGCCGGGCGAACTGCTCTGTCTCCTGGGACCCAGCGGGTGCGGGAAGACCACGACGCTCCGCTGTGTCGCCGGTCTGGAGGCGCCCGACGCCGGTATCATCCGCCTGGACGGGCGGGTGCTGGCAGACGGCAGCCGCGGGGTTCGGGTTCCGCCTCATCGGCGACGCTTCGGGATGGTCTTCCAGTCCTACGCAGTCTGGCCGCACCTCACGGTGTTCGAGAACGTCCGGTACCCCCTGCGATTCGGTGCGCGCCTCAGCCGGGAGGAAATGAGCCGGCGGACGCGGGCCGCCCTGGCCTCGGTGCGGCTGGATGAGCACGCGGAACGCTTTCCCCACCAGCTTTCGGGAGGGCAGCAGCAGCGGGTGGCCTTGGCCCGGGCGTTGGTGATGGAGCCGGCGGCGCTCCTGTTCGATGAGCCTCTCAGCAACCTGGACGCGAAGCTCCGGGAAGAGATGCGTTCCGAACTGGCGGAGGTCCAGGGACGCCTGAAGGTGCCGGTCCTGTACGTGACGCACGACCAGACCGAGGCCATGGCGCTGGCCACCCGCATTGCGGTGATGGATCGAGGCTGGACCCGCCAGATCGGGACGCCGGCGGAGATCTACCGGGAGCCGGCGGACGAGTTCGTGGCCACGTTCCTCGGATCGACCAATCTGCTGCCGGGCCGCGTCGAGGCCCACGAGGGGGCGGCCGGCGCCCGGGTGCGGACGGCAGCCGGGATGCTGCAGGTCTTCTCGCCTGAACCCCGGACGGCCGGGGACCGCGTCGTGGTGGGCATCCGGCCGGAGCACCTGGTCTTGCACCTCCAGAGGCCGCCGGGCGACCTCGTGCTGGCCGGCGAGTTGCTCAAGGCCACGTTCCTGGGTCCCGTCACCGACTGCACGGTGGCCTCGGGGGAGGCCCGGCTCCAGGTGCAGGTTCCGGGGGCGATCGCCGCCAGGCGGGGGGAGCAAGTGTACCTCACCGTGGAGCCGGGCCACTGCGCCCTGCTGCGGACGAAAGCCGTGGGCCCGTAGCCTTGGGGGTCTCCGCTTGAAGCCCTCTGGTGAGAAAGAGAGGCACCAGGGATCGCCGACCGCCAGGGCCGTCTAACCTGGGAGAGCCCCATGACCGAAGATCTGGTGCTGCGGCTCGAGGGGATCAGCAAGCAGTTTCCCGGAGTGAAGGCGTTGGAGGATGTCAGCTTCGATCTCCGGCGCGGTGAAGTCCACATGCTGGTCGGGGAGAACGGGGCAGGGAAGTCCACGCTGATCAAGATCCTGGCGGGGGCGCACCGGCACGACGCGGGTCGGATCGTGATCAACGGGCAGCCGGCCGAGATCCAGGCTCCCGCCCAGGCCCTTGGGTTGGGCGTCAGCGTCATCTACCAGGAGTTCAACCTGGTGCCCTTCCTCAGCGTGGCCCAGAACATCTTCCTGGGGCGGGAGCCGCGCCACCCCAGGATTCCCGGCCTCATCGATCACGCCCGCATGAACGCGGAGAGCCAAGCGCTCCTCGACTCGCTGGGGGTGGACATCGATCCCCGCAGTACGGTGCACTACCTGGGGGTGGCCCAGCAGCAGATGGTGGAGGTGGCGAAAGCGCTATCCGTGAACGCCCAGATCGTCGTCATGGACGAGCCGACCTCCGCCCTCACCACCCGGGAGATCGAGCAGCTTTTCGCGGCCATCCGGCGTCTCACGGCCCGCGGGGTGGGTGTCATCTACATCTCGCACCGCCTGGAGGAGGTGTTCCAGATCGGGAACCGGGTCACGGTCCTCCGGGACGGGAAGTGGATCGCCACCACGAATGTCCGGGACGCGACGATGGAGGCCATCATCCAGGCGATGGTGGGTCGCACCATCGACCGGATGTTCCCCCGCGACTTCGTGGCGGAGAAAGGAGAAATCGCCGTCGCCGTCCGGAACCTCCACAGGCACGGGACCCTGCACGACATCAATCTCACGGTTCGCGGGGGGGAGATCGTGGGACTGGCGGGGCTCGTGGGGGCGGGCCGGACCGAGCTGGCCCGGGTGATCTTCGGGGCGGATTCCTACGACACGGGCGAGGTCACGATCTTCGGGCGAACGGTCCGTGGCTCTCCGACAGAGTGCGCCGCCATCGGCGTCGGGTTCCTCCCGGAGGACCGGAAGCGGGAGGGTCTGGCCCTCATACTGCCCCTGCGTGAGAACGTCGTGGTGGCGAGCCTGCGTCGCCTCTTCCCGTCGGGGATCATCCAGCGGGCCAAGGAGCTCACCGTGGTCACGGATTTCGTGAAGTCGCTGGACATCGCCACCCCCTCCATCAACCGGATGACCAAATTCCTGAGCGGCGGGACGCAGCAGAAGGTTGTCCTGGCGAAATGGCTCTGCACCCAGTCCCGGTTCTTGATCTTCGACGAGCCGACCCGGGGGATCGACGTCGGAGCCAAGGCGGAGATCCACCAGCTCATGAACGAGCTGGTGAAGCAGGGGGCGGCGGTCCTCATGATCTCCTCGGAGCTCCCCGAGATCCTGAACATGAGCGACCGGATCTACGTCATGCACAAGGGACGGATCAGCAAGGAGCTGAGCCGTGAGGATGCCACTCAAGAAGCCATCCTCCGGCATGCCATGGGAGTGATGCCATGAATGAGATCGCGCGGAGCGAGTGGGCGCGACGCGTAGCCATGGCCCCTGGGGCGGTGTACGCGCTTATCTTGCTCAGCCTCATCTTTGGCCTCTTCACCACCCAATTCCTGACCGTACGCAATTTGACCAACGTCGGCATGCAGGGGTCCGTTCTGGTCATCGTGGCCCTGGGGATGACCCTCATCATTCTCTCGGAAGGAATCGACCTTTCGCTGGGGCCGATCCTGGGACTTGCCGGCGTGGTCCTGGCCCTTGCCGTGAAAGGACAGGTGGCCCTTCCCCTGGCCATCCTGGCGGCCATTGCCGTCGGGGGGGTCTTCGGCGCGCTGAACGGGGTCCTGATCGCCCACCTCGGGCTTCCCCCGTTCGTGGTGACCCTGGGGAGTTTCGGGATGGCTCAGGGCCTCGCGCTCGTCCTGACCGAGGGTGCATCCATCCCTGGTCTGGGGCCGGCAGTGCAGTACTTCAACGATGGGCAGATCCTCGGTGTCCAGGTTCCGATCGTCCTAACGGCGATCACATTCCTGGTGGTGTATGTCATCCTGTACCACACGAGATTCGGAACCTATGTCTTTGCCATCGGAGGGAATCAGGAGGCCCTGACCCTCGCGGGGGTGCGGACGCGTCTCTACAAGACTGGGGTGTATGTCCTGGGCGGCATCCTGGCCGGTGTCGGCGCCCTGGTCATGACGGCCCGGATGAACGCCGCCCATCCCACCGTCGGGGTCGGGCTGGAGTTCGACGCCATCGCCTCGGTGATCCTGGGAGGCACGTCCTTCGAGCGCGGCAAGGGATGGCTCGGAGGCACGATCATCGGGGCCCTGGCTGTCTGCGTGTTGCGCAATGGACTGAACCTCATCGGTCTCAGCACGTCCTGGCAGGTCTCCATGGTGGGGACGGTCATCATCCTGGCCATTGTCGTGGATGCACTGCGAGGGATCTGACATGTCAAGAGATTGGCTGAGCTGGCTTTCGCGTCTGAGCATGATCATCCTGCTCCTGGTGGTGCTCTCCGTGGTGAGTCCGGCCTTTCTCTCGCTGCAGAATGTGGTCAATATCGTCCGACAGGCCTCCCTCCTCTTCCTGCTGGCCTCCGGGCTCACGATCGTGATCTTGACGGCGGGCATTGATCTGTCCATCGGCTCCGTCCTGGCCCTCTCGGCCAGCGTTGCCGCCAACTTCATCCAACAGGGGTGGATCTGGGCCGGAAGCCTGATCGGTCTCGTGATCGGAGCCGGGTGCGGCCTCCTGAACGGGCTCATGGTGGCCCTGATCGGCCTGCCGGCATTCATCGCCACCTACGGGATGCTCTGGATTGCGCAGGGCTTTGCCCAGGTGTTCATGAAGGGCGAGATCATCTCAGGGTTCCCGGCCGGTTTCCGGTTCCTGGGGGCGGGGTACGTGGGTGGGATCCCGGTCCCGATCCTGGCGATGGTTGCGGTGTTGATCGCTGGACTGTTTGTCCTGAGGCGGACGAACCTTGGGCGGTACGTCTACATGATGGGGGCGAACCGGGAGGCGGCCCGGCTCTCCGGGATCAACATCCGGGGGAACCTGTTACTGGTCTACTCGCTGAGCGGGCTGATCTCGGCATTCGCCGGGCTGGTCTACGTCTCGCGCATCAACGCCGTGGAATCGACCATCGGAGAGTCGCTGCTCCTTCCGGCACTGGCCGCGGTCTGCATCGGGGGGACCTCGCTGTTCGGCGGCGAGGGAGGGATCGAGGGCACCCTGGTCGGGGCGCTGATCATGACCCTGGTGACCAACGGGATGAACCTGTTGAACGTCTCCCCCTACTGGCAGTCCTTTGTCATGGGTGCGATCGTGATCCTCTCGGTGGCCATCGACCAGCTTGGATCCGCGAAGGGAGAGCGCACCTGAGGCCAAGGGCGGCGGGGAGTCATGAGAGGGGGTGGGAGGCCAACGGAAACAGCGGATGGAAGTGAATGGGGCCGAGGGGTGGCCGTAAAAAGGAGGGGAAATCATGGTCACGCGGCGAGAGTTCCTGAAAACTGCGGCGGTGGCGGCCGGAGCTGGAGTGGTGCAAGGGACGGGCTGGCCCGCGCAGGCGCAGCAGACGCCCTTGCGGTTCGTGTTTCACACGAAGAACGTGGTCAATCCGTTCTGGAAGGCTTGCCAGACGGGGGCCAAGGTCAGCCTGGACCGGTTCAAGGATCGCCCCATCGATCTGATCTACGCAGCGCCGACGAAGCCGGACAACATCGAGGAGCAGATCCGGATCATGGAGGACTGGATCACGAAGAAACCGGATGTCATGATCTTCGTGCCCGTGGACTACGTGGCCATGGTCCCCTCGGTGCAGAAGGCGGTGGCGGCCGGCATCCCGATCGTGAACTACTGCAATCGCATGGCGGCCGGCAAGGTCGAGACCTATGTCGGCTCGAATGACGAGCAGCTTGCCTATGACGTGGCGACGTACGCATTCAAGGCGGTAGGCAACAAGGGGAAGGTGGTGATCCTGGACGGCGTGCCCGGCGCCATCACCGCCCAGGATCGGCATCGCGGTTACCTGCGGGCCCTCCGGGACAACAAGGGGATGGAATTGCTGGCAGCCCAACCGGCCAACTACTCGCGCCTCCAGGCGGTACAGGTCATGGAAAACCTGCTCCAGCGCTTCCCGGCAATCGAGGTCGTCCTGGCGGCCAACGACGAGCAAGCCCTCGGGGCCGTCGAGGCCATCGATGCCGCCGGTCGCCTGGGGAAAATCAAGGTGACGGGTGTGGATGCCAACCCCCCGGCCATCCAATCCATCCTCCAGGGCCGGCAGTTCGTCACCGCGGACTACAGCGGCTTCGATCAGGGCTATCTGGCCGCCGAGGCCGCCTACCGACTGGCGAAGGGAGAGAAGCTGCCGTCGGAGATCCTCTTGCCGGTAGTCCTGGTGGACAAGAGCAATGCCCAGGGCTGGAATATTCCGGTGGAACAGCGGAAGCCTCCGGCCTGGGACAAGGTTGTGAAAATGTAGCGGGGGCGCAGGGCGAGGACACCCAGAGCGGGGGGAGGGGAGCGCCTCCCCCCCGTCGCACGCAAAGAGGCTGGCGGGGCGCTTCCCCGCAGGAGGGAGATGACAGGTGAAAGCTGCGACAGCGAAACGCGTCGTGCAGGTGGAGAGGACGCCACGCTACGAGGCCCCTGCCCCCTATCGGCGATTTGCCCAGTCCCTGGTGGACCAGGAGTCCTTTCCCGACACCTCGATGTGCGTGGGCTTCTTCACCTATCCACCCGGGGCCAAGTCCCACACGCACCTCCACACGGCGGAGAACGAAATCTACTTCGTCCTGGAGGGGGAGCTGACGAGCGTACAGGACGGTCGGCCCTACCGGGTGCCGCGGCACGCTCTGGTCTTCATTCCGAAGGGGGTGAGCCACCACGCCGCGAACCGCACGCGGCGCCGTTGTATTTTCCTGGCGGTTCATGCACCCGCAGTGCCGGACCTGCTGGAATTCAAGCGAACCTGGAAGCGGATCGCCGCGCGGAGGAGCTGAGTCATGGCGACCTGGGAGCGGAAGCTGGGGCTGATCGTCCCCTCGTGGAACACGGTCATGGAGTACGAGTTCCAGCGGATGGCGGTCCCGAGCATGTCGGTTCACACCATGCGGATCTCGCATACGGCCGATACCGAGGAGAACCTGACCTGGATGGGAACCCAGGTGCCGGCGGCGGCGAAGCTCCTGGCCCACGCCAAGGTCGGGGCCATCTGCTACGGCTGCACGGCCGGGGGCTTCCTCAAGGGGCCAGGCTACGACCGGCAGATCGTCGAAGACATCCAGGCGGCCACCGGGATCCCCGGGGCGGCCACGGCAGCGGCGGTCGTGGACGCCTTGCGGGCGCTCCGCGTGACGAGGGTGAGCGTGGCTTCGCCCTACGAGCCGTGGCTGAACGAGAAGCTCCAGGGCTACTTGAAGGAATCTGGCTTCGAGGTGCTGTCCATCAAGGGATTCGGCACCCAGGCGCATGCCAGCTTCACCCCCGAGCAGAACGCCACCCTGGTGGCGGAAGTGGATCGGGCGGATGCCCAGGCCGTCTTCATCAGTTGCTCGAACTTCCGCACCCTGGAGATCATCGAGCCGCTGGAGGAGAAGCTGGGAAAGCCGGTGGTGACCAGCAATTCCGCCTCCGTCTGGAAGATGCTGCGCCTCCTGGGCGATCACCGCAGCATCCCGGGAAGTGGGCGACTACTTCGGGAGGCGTGAGGCGCCAGGACGGACCGATCGTTCACCCTTGGACCTCTGCCGGGCGAAATCCCCCCGCCCCCCCCTTTGCCAAAGGGGGGGGCGGGGATATTTGGGCAATACGGGGGGGACGGAGGGATTAGCGCGAGCTTGCGGCCAATCTCTCATCCGAAGTCACAGGATTGCGGTCAGGGAGATCAATGCGTATGAGGACGGGTGCAGACGTGGATCCGGGATCGGCGCCAGTCGGATGGGATGCGGAATATGACGTGGTTGTCCTGGGGGCCGGGGCGGGCGGCATGACCGCGGCGCTGGTCTCGGCCATCCAGGGCATGCGGACCATCCTGATCGAGAAGAGCGATCAGGTCGGTGGGACCACGGCCTATTCGTCCGGGAGCGTCTGGATCCCGAACAATCCCGACCAACGGCGTCACGGCATCACTGGGGATGCGGAGGCGGGGCTCGAGTACCTCGACGCGCTCGTGGACGGCCGGGCGGATCGCGCCCTGCGCCAGGCATTCCTCGCCGCTGGACCCGAGATGCTGGAGTATCTGGAGCAGCACACGGACGTCCGCTTCCAGATGTATCGTCAAGCCCCGGACTATCGGCAGGAGCTGCCGGGCGCCGCACAGGGCGGGCGGCCGCTGGAGCCGCTGCCGTTTGACGGGCGGACCCTGGGCAAGGAATTCGACCGGGTCCGCTGGCCCATCCGGGAGTTGATGCTCTTCGGTGGGATGATGGTGACCCGCGGAGAGGCGGCGCGCCTCCTGCGGATCGGGAGGTCGTGGGATTCGTTCGTCCTGGGCGCCCGGTTGGTGACTCGCTTCCTCTGCGATCGCCTGCGCTACCGGCGGGGGACACGCCTGGTCCTGGGGAACGCGCTCTCGGCGAGGCTCTTCAGGAACCTGCTGGATCGCCGCGTGGCGATCTGGTTCAACGCTCGGACGACGCGCCTCATCTCCGAAGGAGGACGGGCCTGCGGTTTGGTTGTCCTGCGGGATGGCTCGGAGGCGCGGGTGCGCGCGCGCCGGGGAATCGTGCTGGCGGGCGGAGGCTTCCCCGGCAGCCCGGAGCTGCGCGAGCGCTACTTCCCGAAACCGGTGGCGCAGCACACCTCCGCATTCGAGGGATGTGAGGGGGAGACCTTGCTGCTGGCCCAGGAGATCGGCGCCTCGCTCGGCCCGCTGGGGGAGGACAACGCGTTCTGGTTCCCCGGCTCGATCGCCCCCCGCAAGGATGGCTCGACGACCGTGTACCCCCACATCGTCCTGGACCGGTCCAAGCCGGGGCTGGTCGCCGTCAATTCGGCGGGACGGCGCTTCGTGAACGAGGCGGTGGCCTACCACGAATTCGTGCGGGCGATGTATCGCTCGCACCGGAAGGTCCCCAGCATCCCCGCCATGCTGGTCTGCGACCGGCGGTTCGTCTGGAAGTACGGTCTCGGGATGATCCGACCGCTGACGCCCCTGCTGAAGCCATACGTGGACAGGGGCTACCTGCACGTCGCGGGCTCGGTGGAGGAGCTGGCGCGCAAGATCGGCGTCGACGCTACGGGATTGGCCGAGACGATACGCGCGCAGAACGAGTATGCCCGGACCGGGATTGACGCCGAGTTCGGGAAGGGCAACAATACCTACGACCGCAGCAACGGCGACCCCGCGCACACGCCGAACCCGTGTCTGGGGCCCATCCGGAGGCCTCCCTACTGCGCGGTCGCGGTCCTCCCCACGCCGCTGGGTACGAGCCTCGGCGTACGGACGGACGCGCATGGCCAGGTCCTCGACGGCTCGGGCCGGCCCATCGGGGGTCTGTATGCCTGCGGGAATGACATGCATTCCATCATGGGCGGGGAGTACCCGGGGGCCGGGGCGCAACTGGGACTGGCCATGACCTTTGGCTACCTCGCCGCGAAGCACGCTGCGGGGGGCGGGCAGTCGAACGCATAGCGCATGGAGCAAAGCGCAGAGCGTCCGACGCCATGCGCCATGCGCTGTGCGCTTTGCGATCAATCGGCTGAGAGCTGATCTCTCAATGCTCCCCGCGGGAGAAGGCGAGTCTGGATGGACGTGTCACGCACGTATGATGTGCTGGTCCTGGGAGGCGGCAATGCGGCGCTCAGCGCGGCGATCGTGGCGCGGCGCGCCGGGGCCAGCGTCCTCGTGCTCGAGTGCGCCCCCAAGGACTTCCGGGGCGGGAACAGTCGGCACACGCGAAACCTGCGATGCATGCACGACCGGCCGATGGATGTCCTCACGGACTCCTATCCGGAGGAGGAGTACTGGCAGGACCTGCTCAAGGTGACGGGGGGAAAGACCAACGAGGCGCTTGCCCGGATGGTGATCCGCGAATCCGCGAGCTGCCGGGACTGGATGAAGCAGCACGGCGTCCGCTTTCAGTCCTCGCTGCGGGGCACGCTGCACCTGTCGCGAACGAACGCCTTCTTTCTGGGGGGCGGCAAGGCGCTGGTGAACGCCTACTACCATGCCGCGGAAGCGCTGGGCGTGGAGGTCGCGTACGACACGGAGGTGCGCGATCTGAATATCCGGGACGGCCGGTTCACCTCGGCCGTCGCCGTGCGGAACGGAGCCGCGCACGAGATCTTCGCCAGGACAGTGGTCGCGGCCGCCGGGGGATTCGAGTCGAACATTCCTTGGCTGAAGGAGGCGTGGGGCGATGCCGCGGACAATTTCCTCATCCGGGGCACCCCCTACAACACGGGGCGGGTTCTCCGAGCGCTGCTTGACCGAGGCGCCAAGCCGGTGGGCGACCCGACCCAGTGCCATGCCGTGGCGATCGACGCCCGGGCGCCTAAGTTCGATGGGGGCATCATCACCCGGGTGGACAGTGTCTCCCTGGGCATCGTGGTCAACAAGCGCGCCGCGCGCTTCTACGACGAGGGGGAGGATTTCTGGCCCAAGCGCTACGCGATCTGGGGACGCCTCGTGGCGGGACAGCCGGACCAGATGGCGTTCTCGATCATCGACGCCAAGGCGATGGGAAATTTCATGCCCCCGGTTTTTCCGCCGATCCAGGCCCAGTCGATCCGCGAGCTGGCTGTGGCGCTGGCGCTCGACCCCGCGGCTTTCGAGGCCACCGTCCTGGCCTTCAACCGCTCCGTGCAGCCGGGCACGTTCGACCACACGAGGCTGGACGACTGCTGCACGGTGAATCTCGCCCCCCCGAAGTCCCACTGGGCGCGTCCGCTGGATACCCCTCCATTTTTCGCGTATCCGCTGCGCCCGGGAATCACGTTCACGTACCTGGGGATCACCGTGAACGAGCGGGCGCAGGCGATCATGCAGGATGGCAAGCCGGCGGAAAATATCTTCGCGGCCGGGGAGATCATGGCAGGAAACATCCTCGGCAAGGGGTACGTCGCCGGGATCGGGATGACCATCGGAACCGTCTTCGGACGGATCGCAGGGCAGGAGGCGGCGCGCCATGTCAGGGGGTAGCTCCATTCCACTCAAGCTGATCCAGCAGGGGGAGTGGTTCATGCGCGTCTGCAACGCCTGTCGCTACTGCGAGGGGTATTGCGCGGTCTTCCCGGCCCTCGAGCGGCGGCTGACGTTTGCGGAAAGCGACCTGAATTATCTGGCCAACCTCTGCCACAACTGCGGTTCCTGCTATGACGCCTGCCAATACGCGCCCCCCCACGAGTTCGCACTGAACCTTCCGAGAGCCCTGGCGGAGATCCGAGGGGAGACCTACAAGAAATACGCCTGGCCCGACTTTCTGGCCCGCCTGTACCAGCGAAATGGCGTGGCAGTCAGCCTCGTCGCGGCGGCCAGCCTGGCGCTCTGCTTGCTCGCGCCGCTCCTCTTCGTGGGCCCCTCCGCGCTGCTCTCGGCACGCGACGCGAGAGCGGGTGCGTTCTACGCCGTGATCCCGCACAACGCCATGGTCCTGGTCTTCGGGGCGGTGTCTCTGTTCGTCCTGGCGGCCTTCGTCGTGGGATTCGTGCGCTTCTGGCGCGACGTCGGGGAGAGCTTGAGCGCGCTCGTGGATCCGGTCGCGTTGGGCCGAGCGGCGCTGGACGTGCTGCGACTCAAGAACCTTGACGGTGGCGGCGAGGGCTGCATCTATCCGGACGAGCGTCCCTCCCTTGCCCGGCGACGATTCCACCACCTGACCTTTTACGGTTTCCTCCTGTGTTTCGCCGCCACCACGGTCGCCGCGATCTACGACTATTTGTTGGGCTGGGTGGCCCCGTACCCCTTCTGGAGCTTGCCCGTCCTTCTGGGAACCGCCGGCGGTCTGGGGTTGTTGATCGGGCCGGTGGGGCTGCTGTGGCTCAAGGGCAGGCGGAATCCGGTGCTGTCCGACCAGGAGCAGCGGGGGATGGATATCGGGTTCCTGTGGCTGCTACTCCTGACGAGTCTCACGGGTCTGTTGCTGCTCCTCCTGCGGGAGACGGCGGCCATGGGCGTGCTGCTCGCGGTGCACCTCGGGATGGTTCTGGGCCTCTTCCTCACGATGCCCTACGGCAAGTTCGCGCATGCCATCTACCGCTCTGCCGCGCTCGTGCGGTATGCGATCGAGGAGACTCGCCCGGTGCCGAAACTGACCCCGGACTGAAATCACCCGGGCGGCGCAGGGCTGATGACCGGCGGCGTGTTGGAGAGGCTGGCAGGCCGCGAAGCCGCCGGATGCGCCCTGGGGGAGCGGGGAGCAGGAGGGAGGGACCATGGGGAAGACCTTTCCGAAGAGGGGATCACGCAAAGGAGGAAGAGCATGAGAACGCTCATCTGTCGGTTTTGTACAGGAATCATCCTCGCCTCTTGTCTCTCCGGCGCGGCCGCGGCTGCGGACAAGCCGGTTATTCTCCGGTTTCCGCACACGCAGGTCACAGAGCATCCGTACCACATCGCCCTCCTCAAGATGGCCGAGAGCGTGAAACAGAAGACGAACGGTCGGATTCAGATCCAGGTGTTCCCAGCAAGCCAACTCGGCAATGACCCGGCGATCCTGGAAGGGATGGCCATGGGGTCCATGGATTTCGGTATCATGGGGGGCGCCTGGCTCGCCACGTGGCACCCGCCTCTGGCCATCTTTGATGCCAACTACGTCTTCAAGAGCCTTGACCACATGTACAGATTCGCGGCGACACCCGTGGCGCAAGAGATGTACGAGGCCTCGCGGACCAAACGGGGCATCCGGGTACTGGATACCTGGTATTTCGGGACGCGACAACTGACCACACGCAACAAGCCCATCCAGACACCGGACGACTTGAAGGGGGTGAAGATTCGCGCAGTCAACAACCCCCTCTCACTTGCCAACGCGCGCGCCATGGGTGCGAACGCGACCCCGATGGCCTTTCCGGAGGTGTACATGGGGCTCAGCCAGGGGGTCGTGGACGGCCAGGAGAACCCCCTTCCGACGATCGTCGGCAACAAGTTCTACGAGGTGCAGAAGTACCTCAATCTGACCAGCCACTGCATCCAGGCCACATTCGTCCTGGTGAGCGAGAAGAGCTTTCAGTCGCTCTCGGCGCAGGATCGCGCGATCCTGGAGGAGGCGGCGCGGGGGACCCGGGATTTCTATAACAAGCTCGTCCTCGACCGGGAGGAGTCCGATGTGAAATTCGTTCAGGAGAAAGGCATGACGGTCATCCGGCCCGATCTCGAGCCGTTCCGGGCCAAGGCCCTCAAGGAGATTCCCCCGCAATTCGAAAGCCAGTGGGGCAAGGGGCTTTACGAACGAATCCAGCAGATGAACTGAGGGGACGGATTGCGCGGCCCCAGTCGCGTTCTCTCGGAAGGAGACAGAGGAATCTGAGATGGCAAAGAGCAAGCGCATCCTGATGCACCTGGATACCTACGTTGCCATGGCGGCGTTCTGCGTCATGCAGGCATGCGTGTTCATTCAAGTGTTCACACGCTATGTCCTTAACCTTCCCCTCTCCTGGCCCGAGGAAGTCGCCCGGTACTCTCTGGTCTGGCTGACTTTCCTGGGCGCGAGTGCAGCCGTCAGGGCCAACGACCACATCCGGATCGACGTGGTGTTGACGAAGGTCCCGCCGAATGTCCGGAGCGTCTTGGTCGTGCTGACGAATGTCTGCGCCGCCTTGGTGTTGCTTGCGGTGGCCCCGGCGGGATTCGGCCTGGTGAGGCTGATGACAGGCATTCCGACCGCCGCCCTTCAGGTGTCCATGTCCTGGGTGTATCTCCCGGTGCCCCTGAGCTTCTCGCTCATGATCGTGCAGCTCATCACAAACAGTATCTCCGAGGTCAGATCCTTGCGCGCGAGTCCCCAGAGGAGCTGAGGCATGGTTCTCCCGTTTCTGGCCCTGCTCGTCCTGCTCGCCTTGGGCATGCCGATCGGATTCGCCATGGTCACGGCGTCCCTGATCTACATGACCCTGGTGGGTGGAATCCCTCTCGGGCAGGTGACGCAGAGCATGGCCCTCTCAGTGGATTCGTTCACCATCCTCGCAGTGCCGCTCTTCATCCTGGCGGGAAATCTGATGAACACGGGAGGGGTGACGCGCAGGGTCTTCCGGTTCGCCAACGTTCTGGTGGGACACCTGCGGGGAGGCCTCGGCCATGTCTGCATCGTGGCCAGCATGATCTTCGCGGGCATGACCGGAGCGGCCACCGCGGAGGCGGCGGGATTGGGAATTCTCGAGATCAAGGCGATGCGGGACGAGGGATACGATTTGGATTTCGCCGCGGCCCTGACGGGCGCCGCCGCGACCATCGGGCCGATCATCCCGCCGAGCATCCCCTTCGTCATCTATGGGGTCTTGGCCAATTGCTCGGTGGGAGCCCTCTTTCTCGGCGGTTTTGTCCCGGGCCTGCTCATGGGCCTGTCACTGATGTGCATCAGCTTCTATTATGCTCGGAAGCGGAACTACCCACGGCGGCAGCGGGCGACCCGGCGGGAGCTGTGGGCCTCCGTCAAGGAGTCCTTCCTCCCTCTGCAGTGTCCCGTGATCATCCTGGGGGGGATCTGGGGTGGCATCTTCACCCCCACCGAGGCGGCGTCCGTGGCTGTCGTGTACGCCCTGATCTTGGGTCTCATCGTCTACAAGGAACTTCGACCGGCCGATCTTCCTGGGATCATCAAGTCCACGCTGGTGGCGACCTCCACCGTGTGCTTCATCGTCGCCGGTGCCACGCTCTTCGCCTGGATCATGGCGCGCGAGCAGATTCCCCAGCAGATTGGAGCCTTTCTGTTGTCGCTGACCTCCAGCCCCGCAGGATTGCTGCTCATCTTGAATCTCTTCCTCCTGGTGGTGGGCTGCTTCATGGAAGCCATAGCCGCCATGACTATCCTCGTCCCCATTCTGCTCCCCATCATCGTCTCCGTCGGCGTCGATCCGGTCCACTTCGGTCTGGTGATGACGCTCAACCTCATGATCGGCCTCCTGACTCCTCCCGTCGGCCTGGTCCTGTATATCGTGAGCAAGATTGCCGACATGTCCTTCGGCCGGCTGGCCCGGGCCACGGCGCCGTTCCTGGTGCCGCTCCTCATCGTCCTGGCGCTAATCACCTACATTCCGCAACTGGTCTTGTGGCTGCCGAATCTGCTC
Source organism: Methylomirabilis sp. (SeqCode) (assembly GCA_035455275.1). Taxonomy (GTDB): domain Bacteria; phylum Methylomirabilota; class Methylomirabilia; order Methylomirabilales; family 2-02-FULL-66-22; genus 2-02-FULL-66-22. The sequence continues at coordinate 47,392 of DATIFO010000204.1, forward strand.
CTGCGGAGGGGACTCTGAGGACGAATCGGGGTGGGCTCGGGAGAAGGGGGACAACATGATCATCGACGGACATGCACACCTGGGCACCATGATCAAACTCTACTCGCTTCGCGTCCGCACGATCGATGAGACGATCCGGGAGATGGACCGTTGCGGCATCGCGCAGATCGTGATCTCGCACCTCAACGCTATCACGTATGACTTCCGGGAAGGGAATACCGACCTCAAGGCCGCCGTGGACAGGTTCCCGGACAGGATCATCCCCTTCTTCGGGATCCATCCACGGCACTGGGACACGGCCCGCGACGAGGTCAAGCGCTGCGCCGGCGACTGGGGCTGGGTCGGCCTGAAGCTTCATCCCGAGTTCCACGTGTATCCTGCAAACTGCCGCTCGGCCATCGATGTGATCGGGGCGGCCCAGGCGTACCGCTGCGTGGTGATGATCCACAGCGGGGACCGGTATACCGGCGTGTATTCGGCACCGGCGATGATCGCCGATGTTGCCAGGCAGCTGCCGCAGACCACGATCATCATGGCCCACATGGGTGCGTCCGACTGGCAGGAGGCGATCGAGTGGGCCGAGGTGTTTCCGAACCTCATATTGGACACGACCGGGGCGTTGAATTGGTACGGCCTGGTCGAGTCGGCAGTCGAGCGGCTGGGTGCGGGACGGGTGATCTGGGGGTCGGATTTTCCGTTGTTCCCCTTCCAGATGGGTCTCAGCAAGGTGACGGACTCGGATGTTGACGCCAGGGCGAAGGACCTCATCCTGGGGGAGAACATCCGGCGCATCATGGCTGGCGCGGGGACGTGAGTGGCGCCAAGAGGTGAATGAAGATGATCATCGATGCTCATGCATATATCGGGTCCTCGCATAGACGCTACCCGTTGCGCGTGCGTTCGACCCGGGGCCTGCTCGACGTCATGGACCGGTTCGGGATCGAGAAGGCGTGTGTCTCCTCCCTCAAGGCGATTCAGTACGATTTCATCGAGGGAAACCACGAGCTGAAGCGGGAGACGGAGCGGTATCCGGACAGGTTCATCCCCTTCTGCGTCGTCCACCCGAGATACTGGTCGGAGGTCGAGGGCGAGGTCGTGAAATGCCTCTCGGAATGGCACTTCGGCGGCCTCGCCCTTCACCCCCTGGAGCAGGGGTTTCCGGCCGACTGTCTGAGTGTCAAGAGACTCATGGAAGTGGTGGCCGGCTTCGGAGTGCCTGTGGCGATCCATTCGGCGGAAGACGACGTCTCCCATCCGAGGCGGATCGGCGCCCTGGCCGCCGCGTTTCCATCGCTCACCTTCATCATGTACCACATGGGAAGGATCTTCGCCTTTCACGACGCGATCGAGGTGGCCGCGGAGCATCCCAACGTGATCCTCGACACCACCGATGTGACGCATCATGACGGGGTGGTAGAGAAGGCCGTGTCGATGGTCGGGGCCGACCGGGTCGTGTGGGGGAGCAACCTTCCTATCAGCTATCCGGGACCGAACCTGACTCGTATTCGCATTGCGCGCGTCACGGAAGATGCACGCCGGAAGATCCTCGGGGCGAATATGCTCTCAATTCTCGGGAGGTCCTCCAAGTGTGGCAGCGGCGTCTCCTGAGCGGATCCGGCCGAATGGTACCGGACGCTCCGGGCCGGGCTGCGGTCGCGAGGCGCGGAGGGGCATGCGATACTTCGTCGCCGGCCTGACGGTCGGTGCCGTGAAGGGCTGATCGGCGTATGTGCCGAATCCAATGGCTCGGATAATCCGACCGCCAAGAGAAGAAAGGGGGTGTCACGCGGGAGGGATTTGCTCGGGTTCTCTCAACCCCAATCGGCAAAGGAGGGTGTACCATGCTAGGTCGTGAGTTTTTGGCCGGAGAACCCTACGGCGCGCGCGGGAA
>DATIFO010000205.1:0-21778 GCA_035455275.1 Methylomirabilis sp. (SeqCode)
AGGCTCGCGCGATCCGCTCAAAGGTTTCCCAAGACAGGTCCAATCCCGTCCAGTGGGCCGCCAGGGCAGCCTTCGGGCACATCTGGCAGTGCAGGGTGCAGCGGGAGGTCACCTCGATCTGGAATGACTCGAACGGCCGCCCTCGGATCCGCCGCCTGAACCACCCTGCAACGCGTTCGACCATGGCTCGTCACTTCCCAGGACCCAGGCAGGACCAGCGAGCGTTCGATGGTTGAGCGTCCGGTGGCTCGATTGCTCCAGGAACCGCCGAACTATCGAACCACCGAGCCTCCGCCCCCCTGGATCAGTGCCCGGCGTGGTTCGCCGCAACTGCGTTGCGATACCAGGTCACGGTCTCGGTCACGCCGGTCGCAAAGTCCACCGGAGGCACGAACCCCAGTTCCGTCCGGATGCGGGTCGTGTCGGGCTCGCTGTCCCGGAACAGCGCGCACATGCGCAGGAGATGCCCGTGCGATGGCCGCGTCACGTCCTTGGGCTCGGGCTCGGGAGGGAGGAGGGCGTGCATCAGGAACTGCACGAGACCCCTCGGCAGCCGCCAGCGGGGCACCGGCAGGCCCAGGGCGCCGGCGATGGCAGTCAGATACTGCCGGCAGGTGATGCCGAACCCGTCGGCGACGTTGTAGATCCTGCCGACGGCCTCCCCGCGTGTGGCCGCCAGCCACAGGGCATGGGCGATATTGCCGGCATGGCTCAGGTCCAAGGTGTTCCGGCCATTCCCCACCATGAAGAAGAAGGGCAGCGCCATGGCGCGGACCAGGGCGGGCAGCATCACTCGGTCGCGGGGACCCCAGGCCATTCCTGGCCGCACGATGACCACCGGGAGACCTGTGGTCCGGGCGCGCTCCAGGACCAGCTGCTCGGCCTTCACCTTGCTCTCTTCGTATGCGCTGACGAAATTCGTGGCGTAGGGCGCCTCCTCCGCCAGGCCGCGCCGGTCGCACTCGATGCCCAGGACCACCATGCTGCTCGCGTACACGAGTCGCTGAATCCCTGCGGCAAGACAGGCGTCCAGGACGGCCGCCGTGCCATCAACATTGATCTCCAGGTAGCGGTGCCGCGGCCCGTACGGGACGGTGAGGCCGGCCAGGTGGAAGACCGTGGTGGCGTCTGCGAATGCCTCGCGAAGCGCCCCCGCGTCGCGGATGTCCCCGACACGGTACTCCACATCCGGGGGCAGGGCGGCGGGAGGGGTGCCCGGCCGCAGGAGGACGCGGACGCTGATCCCTCGTTCCCGCAACGTGGGCACCAGGCGGGATCCCAGGAACCCGGTCCCCCCTGTCACGACGGCGTGCATTCGATGGGTGCTCCCGATCGGGCGGACCTATTCAAGCCCGAGCAGCTTCAGTTTCTTCCAGAGAGTCTTGCGACTGATTCCCAGGATCTCCGCGGCCCGCATGCGCTGGCCGCCAACGCTCTGGAGGACTTCCTGGAGGTACCGGCGCTCGGCGTCCCGGATGGCGTCGTTGAGATGGGGCGGAGGCGTGCTTGTCTGATCCGACGGCGTGATGGAGTCGTCGAAGGTGAGATCCTCAGTCGTGAGGAGCGTGCTCTTCGTCAGCGTCACGGCCCGCTGGATGGTCGCCTCCAGCTCCCGAACGTTGCCGGGCCAGGGGTGTGCGTGCAGGCTCCGGCAGACCTCTGGGCTGAGGCCGCGAATCTCTTTTCCCAGCGGGCAGCGGTATTTTTCCAGGAAGTGCTCGGCCAGTGGGAGGATGTCTTCTCTCCGATCGCGGAGGGCGGGGAGTGTGATCGTGATGACCTTCAGGCGATAGAACAGATCCTCCCGCATCCGGCCGGCCAGAACCTCGTCCTCCAGCCGCTTGCGGGTGGCGGAGATCAACCGGACATCCACCCGGATCGTCTGGGTCGCCCCGACCCGCTCGAATTCCTTCTCCTGCAAGACCCGCAGGAGCTTGGCCTGCACCGCGGGTCCCAGATCGACCACCTCGTCGAGGAAAAGACTCCCGCCGTGGGCCAGCTCGAACCGCCCCCGCCGCTCGCGGATGGCGCCGGTGAAGGCACCCTTTTCGTGGCCGAACAGCTCGGTCTCCAGCAGGGTTTCCGGAATGGCCGCACAGGACACCTTGATCAAGGGGTGGGCCCGCCGCTCGCTGAACTGGTGGAGGGCGCGGGCCGCCAGCTCCTTCCCCGTGCCCGTCTCGCCCTGGATCAGGACCGTGGCATCGCTCTTCGCCACGGTGGCGATCAGGTCGCATACCCGCGCCATCTTCTCGCTGACGTAAATCAGATCGCCAAAGCGCTGCGCCCCGTTGGACCTTGTCGGTGCCGCCGGCCCATCCCCCCGGTGGGCGAAGAGACCACGAAGGAGGAGGATGAGTTCCTCCGTCGAGAAGGGCTTCACCAGGTAGTCGCTGGCCCCGGCCTTCATGGCGGCCACCGCCGACTGGATGGTCCCGTAGGCGGTCATCATGATGGCAAACCCTTTGGGGTTCCCGGCCCTGAAACTCTTGAGGAGGGTCAGGCCGTCGAGCTTGGGGAGCTTGAGATCCAGGAGAGCCACATCGAAGCACCGCTCTCGAATCCGGCCGAGTCCCTCGGCCCCGTCGGCCGCGACAGTGACCTCGTATCCCTCTTCGACGAGGTCGTTGGCCAGCGTCAGGCGGAGGATCGGCTCATCTTCCACCAGCAGGACGTGACGGCTCATTGCGCCGTTAGCCTCCGTTCAAGGGGAGGGCGATGGTGACAGTCGTCCCTTTCCCCACATCGGACTCGACATCGATGAATCCCCCGTGCGCTCTCACGATCCCGTAGCTCACCGAGAGGCCCAGGCCGGTTCCCTTTCCCACCTCCTTGGTGGTGAAGAACGGGTCGAAGATCCGGGGGATGTTCTCGGGGGGAATCCCCACGCCGGAGTCGGCCACCCGGACCTCGACGAACGATCCTTCCTCCCGCTGGCGGCGCCCCGCGCTGACGGTGAGGCGTCCACCCTCCGGCATGGCCTCCAGGCCGTTCTTCAGAACGTTCAGGAATACCTGCTCCAGTTGATGCGGATCGGCCAGGAGGACCGGGAGGGCGCCATCCACGGCGAGCTTGCAGGAGACCCGGCGCGCGGCCAGATCGTGCTCCAGCAGCACCAGGCACCGCTGGAGGAGCGGCGGAAGGTCAGTGTGGGTCAGGTGCGGCCTGGATTCCCGGGCGAAGTTCAGGAGGTGTCCGACGGTCCGCCCGATCCGGTCCAGCCCTTCGCGCAGCATGTCCAGGTACTGGATCCGTTGCGCTTCATCCTTCGGCCCCTTGCCGAGCGTCCGGACACAGTTCTGCATGCCGGCGATGGGGTTGTTGATCTCATGGGCGATGCCCGCGGCCAGTTGCCCCAGGGATGCCAGGCTCTGGGCCCGCCGGATCTCCTCGGCGTGCCGGTCCTCCAATCGTCGCCGGGCTTCCGCCAATCTGGCCACCATGGCGTTGAAGCTTCGCCCCAGCCGCCCCAGCTCATCCGGGGCGTCCTCGGGAACCCTGGCTGCAAGATCGCCGGCCTCCACACGACTCATGGTGTGAGAAAGGCCGTCGATCCGGCGCCCCAGGATGAGCGTGAAGAACATGGCGATCAGGGTACCGGCGGCCACCAGGGATGCGAGGGCGGCGACGATCAGGGTGGTCCACTGCTGGGCCACGTCCGAATCGATGGCAGGGAACGATACTCGCACACTGAGAAAGCCGAGGGTCGTCCGGTCCCGCGGATGGCAGCCGGCGCAGGTCGGGTGGTTCGAGATGGCCCGGAAGACGCCCACGGTCTGCCCGCGGAAGTCCCAGACCGGCTCGGGCGGGCTACCGTGCGGCCGCTCTCCGGGAGGCAGGAGCCGGCCGATCTCCTCCGGCCGGTTCGATCGGCGGATGGTCCCCGAGGGATCGACGATCCGGATGCCGGCCAGAACCGCATGCTCGCCGATGCGTGCGAGGATGGCCTGGACGATCTCGGTTTCGCCTTGCCCCATGGCCCGGGCTAGCGCGCGATCCGCCACGGCGGCGATGAGATCGGCTTCATGTCTGGCCAGACCCTGGAGGTAATTTCCCTGAGCCCTGAGGGCGATGAGGCCATAGGCCAGGATAACCACCAACAGGATCGCGCCGATTCCCAGGATCATCTTGAAGCGCAGCGTCATGCTTGGCTCTCAAGAGCGTTCGGTAGTTCGGTCGTTCGCGAGTTCGGTCGTACCCGGAACCGCCGGACCACCGTCCTAGCGAGCCACCGAACGCAGTTCCTTCCGGGCTTCCAAGTGCTGCTTGATGGCCTGAAGCCAGACCCAGAGTTCTCGCCGCAGGGTGATCTTGAGCGTCTCGGCCCGCTCCCGAAGGATGACGGTGTACGCCTCACGTCCCAGGGCCGGGAGCACCAGGTTCAGGAGCTTGATCGCATTCCAGGCGCGCTCCGTCCGGCGGGACACGGGAAGCCCTTCAAGCATCTCCGGGGCGATCTCACACTCTTCCTCCTGGGTGAGGCGCGTCCCGCCCGGGATCGGCGTTACCTCTACGCGTACCCTGAAGAGGGTGGGGAGTTCCGCCTGATTCTCCAGGAGCCGGTCGGCCGCGAACCGGCGGCAGCGCGTGCGATACTCAAAGATGCGCCTCCCTTTCTGAAGCCGGAAAAAAGTGACGCTCCCCTCGCGCAGTGGCCCTGGGGTCTCTCGCTCGATCCGGATGACCTGGACGAAAGGGTTGAGGCGTGCCTTGGCCTGGGCGTCGCTCACGAGGGCGAATACCTCGGAAGGGGGCGCCGCGATCTCGACCGACTCCCCCACCGTGACGATCACGGACTCCATTGCCCTCGCCTCAGGTGTCCGCCTCCACTCCCGGCCAACCGGATGACGTTGATCGGGCCACGGCTACCGAACGAGGAGGGGTCCTCGTTCGAATCTTTCTTGCACACGGGAGATCCAGAGCCGATGCGACAGGAGGGAGGCCTGGTTTGTCGGGATGGAGCGCTGGCCGGTGGTTTCGGGAGGTCAGTTCCGCAGCCCTTGCCAGGGGTGACCGGAGGCGTGACGATTGGAAATCCTCGGCAAACCGCGATTCGTGGACCCGGGTCATTGTCACTCCCAGGCTGGGCGGTGCAGGCGTGTTTCCAATTCGTGGAGGAGTGTTCCCCTATCGTCTCGGGACGAGCAGTCAAAGACCATGCATTTCGTATTCCAGGGGTCGCCATGCCCTTCGCCGAAAGTCCAGCTCTCGGGCCGTGCCTCAGATAATACAGACCAGCATGATCTCATATGCGAACCTGTTGAGTTTGTCGGCAGAAATGCGGGCCTTCTCTCGAAGGGCTCACTCGACCAAATCTCTTCAGGTTGTGCGAGGGGGTCGAGCAGGTGCGTCCAGCGGGGCGGATGCGACAAAGCTGTCCCAACGCGGTACGGTCGAAGGGACGGAGAAGATCACCAGGGTCGACCGAGCGGGGTTTGAGGATCGGTCGTGGGAATCGCTGGTGGGGGTGCCCGCACACGCAGGTCCCCCGGTCAATCAGGGGCGCCTATTCCGCGGGGGGCTCGGTCTTGGGTTCAGCCTCCGCGCGCCTGGATGGCTTCTCTCCACCGACGAACGCCTCCGGGGGCAACGTCTCAAGCCACTTGAGGTGCTCCATCCGGGCGTACGGTTCGCTGACGAAACCGGTACGCATGGCGGAGAACGCATCGTAGAGGAACGTGAAGTACACATGCCCGATCAGCAGGACTGACAGGCCCAGCATCGAAAGGTCATGCAGCATGGCAGCACCGGCGAGGCCGCCCGGACCAAGATGGCCCTTGCCGAACCACAAGACGATGCCGGAAACCGACACCGAGACAAACATCAGGAAGGTGCCGCCGTGGTGCAGCTTTTGTCCGGCGTTCAAGCGTCCCTGGGGCGGGAGGCCGTGCGTCCGTCCCACCAGGTAAGCCGGCATGCCCTTGAGCCACTCCCAATCCTCGCGGGTGTAGGTGAGCGATTCGATCAGCAACTCCTTCGTCTGGGCGCGTAGGAGCAGGGCGTAGGCAATCGGCAGCAGGACGAAGGGGATCACCGCGATCCGGTGGATCAGTCGCGAGAGACCCCCGGCGGCGAGAAACGAGAGCGGCGGATACAGCAACGCCATACCGCTCAGCAGCAGCGTGAGAAAAGACAGGACGCCGATCCAGTGGATGAGTCGCTGCGCCGGCAGGTATCTCCGTACGAGGCGGGGGGTTTCGCTAGTCATGGTCTTGTCCGGTCACGTGCGCCTCCTCCGGCTGAGCAGCGGGGGCGGCCCCGTCTGGTCCGTGCAGCTCCGCCTTCTCGCGCGCATGCTGACGCCGCGCAATCAGGAACATGAGACCCATCGACACGGCGGCAAGCGCCGAAAGTCCTGTCGTGGCCGGCTGGACCGCCCCCTTCCACACGCGGAGCGTGACGGGTGTCTCCGGCTGTGGGGGCAGGCCGTACACGTCGGGCTGATCGAGCAGGATCAGGAGGAGTCCCAGGCCGTCCAACTGGGTCTCGCCGTACACCTGCGCATTGGGGTACCGTGGCCTGAGGTCTGCGACCCGCGCTTTCGCCGCAGCCAGCAGGCTGTCCCTTTCGCCGAACTTGATCGCCTGGCTGGGACAGGTCTGCGCGCACCACGGGTCCTGGCCGCGCTTCAGGAGCTGGGCCGAGCGCACGTCCAAGACGGGAACGACCCTGTCGCGCAGCCCGAGGCAGGCGGTGCACTTCGAAACGCTGTTGGCGATGATGTGTGGGACCTTGAACGGACAGGCGTCGGTGCAGTACCCGCATCCGCTGCACTTCCCCGGCTCGATGACGGTGAGTCCATTCCACTTCGAGAGCGCGCCTGTCGGGCAAACGGTCACGCACGGCGCAGAGCCACAATGGAAGCAGCGCTCATGCGTAAAGGAGCCCCAGAGGCTCCCGGCCTGGTCGCGCACCACATCGGAGATGGCGATGAAGGTCTCGCCCGGCGCGAGTTCGTTGCCGGTCCGGCAGGCCGCCGCGCACGCCTGGCAGCCGATGCAGCGGTCGAGATCGATGGAGAAGGCGAAGCGGACCGCCATGTCAGCTCTCCCGGACGAGTTTCACGAAGTTGACCCGCAGTCCCGCTCCGCCGCTGATGGGATCGAGGACATAGCGCGTCTGGAGCGCGGCGTCGCTGGCGCCCTTCCCGTGGGCGCGGGTCATGCCGGGGGCATCGTGACCAAACCCGTGCACGAGAAAGACACAATCGGGGCGGATGCGCGGCGTCGCCTTCACACGGATGGGGCCGCTGCTCACGCCGTCCTGGTTTTCGAGCCACACCCGGTCGCCCTGCTTCAGGCCGAGGTTCGCGGCGGCGGCGGCGTTGAGCCACACCTCGTTGTCCGGTTGCAGCTCGTGAAGCAGGGGGGTGTTCTGGGTGCGGGCGAATGTGTGAACCGGGCTGCGCCCGGAGAGCAGCCGGAAGTAGCCGGCGGGCGCTTCGGCCGCGGGTTCGTACTCCGGCAGCGGCTTGAAGCCAGCGCCCGCCAGGGCCTCGGAGTACAGCTCCACCTTCTTGCTGGGCGTGTTGAACGGGGAGCCGCCCGCGGCTTCGAAGTCCGCCAGATACGGTTTGCCCTTCTGGATGACGAGGCCGCCCTGCTGGCGGAGCTGGTCCAGGTCGAGTCCGATCGTGCTCAGGCGCTGGTTCAGATACTCCTCGGCGGTCTGCCAGGGAAAGAAGGCTTCCAGGCCGAGGCGCATCCCCAGCTCACGCGCCATCCACCAGCCCGGCCTTGTCTGGTAGCGCGGCTCGATGGCCGGTTCGCGCAGCGCGATGTAGGGGGTCTTGTGGCCGCAGCTCCACAGCTCGTCGTAGCGCTCGAGATAGGTCGCTTCCGGGAGCACCACGTCCGACCAGGCGATGTGATCCTGAGGCAGCACGTCCACGGACAGCACGAAGTCCAGGTTCTTCAGGGCCTCCTTGGTGCGCGGCACATTGGGCACCGTATGGAACAGGTTGGTGCCGTAGAGGACCAGGCCTTTGATGGGGTAGGGCTGGCCCGTGATCATCGGCTCGATCATCTCCTGCATCGCGGTGGCGCCGCGCAGGAACTTCTGACGCACGCCGTCAGCGCGAACCTTGCCAGTCGGCCCAGGAGGCAACCCGGCCTCCTCTCCAGGCGTGGTCGCTCACCCGCCCGCGCCGCCGACGACGGCATAGGGTGGGTGGGGATGCTCCTCGAGGTAGGGGGCCTGGTTGAAGTACAGACCGCCTGGCCGTCCGCACGCGCCCAGGAGGGCGTTGAGGATGTAGACGGCGCGCATGCGTTGCGTGTCGTTGCCGTACCAGACGACGTGGCGTCCCGGCACGATGACCGACTGCGGGCGTTCCCGTCCGATCGCCTGTGCGCTGCGGCGGATCAGGTCGGCGGGCAGGTCGGTGATCCGGGCGGCCCATTCGGGCGTGGTCGTCGCGACGTGCGCGGCGAGCTGCTCGAAGCCGACCGTCCACTTCGCGACGAAGTCCCGATCGATGAGCTGTTGGCGGATGAGGACGTTCATCCACGCCAACAAAAGGGCCGTGTCGGTGCCAGGCTTGATGGGCAGCCAGAAATCGGCCTTCATGGCCGCGGAGGAGAAACGCGGATCCACGACGATCAGCTTCGCGCCGCGCGCCCGCGCGTTGGCGAGGTCCTGCATCATGGTGTTGCGGGCGTCCTCGCCGATGTGGCTGCCGATCAAGACCAGGCAGCGGGCCTCCCCCCAGTCCACCGGCTCGTGATTGCCGATGCTGCGCCCGAGGGTGAGCAGGGCGGCCTCCTCGCGCGGGCTGGTACAGAGAGACATCGAGGGCTTGGCGGCGTTGGGCGAGCCCCACGCCTGCGGCAGATAGTCCACGAACCAGAAGTCGCCCGACGTGTGCCCGAGGAAGGCGACGGCCTCGGGCCCATGCTCGTTCTTGATGGTGAGCAACTTCTTGGCGGTGTAATCCAGCGCCTCTTCCCAGGTGGCGTCGCGGAACCGACCTTCGCCCCGCGCCCCGGTGCGGATCATGGGTTGCTTCAAGCGGTCGGGATCGTACAGGAACGAGACGCCGGCCTGCCCGCGGGCGCAGAGCTTTCCGCGACTCTTGGGGTCCTTGGGATTGCCGTCGATCTTGTGGACGCGCCCGTTCACGCTCGTGACGAGGATGCCGCAGCGCCAGGGGCACATGTCGCAGTAGTTATACGTGATCTTCTGCGCCTGGCGATACCACGGCAGGCGGCTGCCCACGCGGGTGAGCAAGCCCGCAAACGCATCCTTGCCCGTGGCCAGGGCGCTCAACGAGAGGGCCGAACCCTGCAGGAGGCGGCGGCGTGAAATGAGTCTAGCTGGCACGGCTCACCTGTTTCGAGGGCGGTACCGAGCCCGGTACCGCCCTCGGCAGAGATCCTACGACTTCCCGACGACCGGCAGCCCGGCCTTTTCCCAGGCATCCAGGCCGCCCTTGATCGTGCGGACGTTGGTGTACCCCCACATCCGGAGCAGCGTCACCGACATCCCCCCGCGATAGCCGACCTGGCAGTAGGTGAGGATGGGCGCCGTCTTGCTCTCGGGCAGCTTGGCGATCATCTTGGGCAAGTCGCGGATCGGGATGTTCACTGAATCGGCGATCTTGCCCTTGGCCATCTCCGCCGTCTCCCGCACGTCGAGGAGGAACGGCTTGGCGTTCTCGATCTGCTGCTGGGCCGCCGCGGCGTCGATCATGTAAAAGTCGGCCGGCATGGTGGAGAGCATCTTCTCGGCGGCGGTCACCAGCGACTTGTCGATCTCGGCGCTGGATGCCGGCAAGGTGAAGCTGACGGCAAGGGCCAGGAGCAACGCAACGATCACGGACGTCTTCTTCATGACGGGTCCTCCTGCACGCGGTGCGTGCGGCTGCGGGTGAAGGCCTTGAGTGTGGCCGCATCCCTTCCTGCTGGAAGGTGTAAGAGCAATGCCTGTTCCAGGATTCACAAGGGTCCGCGCGTATCGGCTATCTCTGCGCCGGTAGTGGGCTCGGGGCCGGCAGTGCCTCGGCCGTCCATCCATCCGATCTGTTGCAGAGAACGTTGCAGGCCTCATCCTGCAACGGGGTGACTCAGCGAACCAGGGTCCGGAGAATCACTTCCAGCTCCCCGGGCAGGGGATGCCCCACCAGTCGTCGCGCCACCCGGCCTTCGCGGAGAATGAGGATGGTGGGGTACTGCGTCACGCGGTATCGCGCCACGACTCCGGGATGCTCCGTCCCGTGGATGCAGAGGCATTTCACGGGAGCACGTGACGGGTCCGAAGCTTCCCCCAGATGCACCGTTGCCAGTTCGCACGCCTCGCAGCCCCGCTCGGCAAAATGAACCAAGACCGGATGGGGAGACGAGGAGATTGCGATATCGAAAGTGGCTTCGTCGGGTCGCGGGGCGGCGCAGGACATGCTCGTCGGCATAGCCCTCCCAAGGGCAAACCAAGCAGGCTGATCTCTTGTCGCCAGAGAAGCCAGGACATCCCACAGGCAGACCGTTGTGGCCCGAGCCGGTCCACGTTGCCGGGGCGGAGTGGGGTCGGCCCCGGAAGCAACAGCCGGGCAAGGCGCATGCCACGGGGCCGGCATTGCCGACCGGGGGTGCAAGAGCGCAGGAATTCACCGGTTGTGAGGCCAGAAGGATCGCAGGTCAACAACGTGGTGGGTTGCGACGCAACACGTGCAGTGGCAGGGAGGCAGGTGTGTGGGAGTCGATCAGTTGTCCGGCGGGCTGATCCCGAAGCGGCGCATCTTCCGCCAGAGCGTGGTGCGATCGATCCCCAAATGCGCCGCGGCCAGCCCACGGTTCCATCGGCTGGACTCGAGGCTGCGGAGGATCGTCTCCTTTTCCAGGACGCGCGGCGGGACGGGCGCGCGCGAATGTTCCCGTGGTGCGGCGGGCTGTCCCCCCGGTCCCATGTGGCCCATCCAGAGCGAGCGCGGAAGCGCCTCGGGCTCGATCACGGCGCCCTTGGAGCAGACCATGGCGTGCTCCAGGACGTTCTCCAGCTCCCGGACGTTTCCCGGCCAATCGTGGTCCATCAGGATGGCCATGGTCCGGGGCGAGACCGATGTGGCCTTCCCCTTGCCGCGGGCCGCGAACCGCTCCAGGAGGAATTCTATGAGGGGAGCAATATCCGCCTTGCGCTCGCGCAGGGGCGGGATGAAGAGGGGGATGACATTCAGGCGATAGTAGAGATCCTCGCGGAACTTCCCCTCCCGCAGAAGCTGCGGCAGGTCGCGGTGAGTCGCCGCGATGACTCGGACGTCCACCCGGATGGTCTGGGTGCCGCCGAGGCGCTCGAACTCCTGCTCCTGCAGGACACGCAGGAGCTTGACCTGGACGCTGGGGCTCAAGTCACCGATCTCGTCCAGGAAGATCGTCCCCTTATCCGCCAGCTCGAATCGCCCCTTCCGCTCCTTGATGGCGCCGGTGAAGGCGCCTTTCTCGTGGCCGAACAGCTCGCTCTCCAGGAGCGTCTCGGGAAGCGCGGCGCAGCTCACCTTGATGAAGGGCTGCCTGTGTCGCTGGCTGAGGCTGTGGAGGGCCTGGGCGAACAGACCCTTGCCGGTGCCGCTCTCCCCCTGGAGCAGGACGGTCGAGTCGCTGTCCTTGATCATCTCCACCAGGTCGAAGATCTCGCGGAGCTTGGGGTGCTTTCCGATGATCCCCGTGAAGGGGGCGCGACTGCGCCGCTCGTCGGCGATCCGCTCGATCTCGCGGAGGTCCCGGAAAGTGCAGACGGCGCCGAGCGTCGTGCCCGCCTCGTCCCGGAAGGGGCCGGTGGAGAGACTCAGGGAGACGCGGCTCCCCTCCCGGTCTGCGAAGGTCACCTCGCGATCCCGGATGGATCGCCCGGCCGCCAGTGTCTCGTGCAGCGCGGAGACGGGGCCGCAGATCTCCGGCGGGAAGAGGTCCACGCAGGGCCGGTCCAGAATCTCCCCGGCGGAGTAACCCAGGATCCGCTCGGCCGTCCGGTTGAGGCTGGTGATGTGACCCTCCCGATCCACCGTGAAGACCCCCTCGGCGATGGAGTCCAGGATGGCTTGCACCTTGTTTCGCTGCGCGCGCAACTCCTCGATCAGGCGGTTGATATGGCGGACGTCCCGGATGGTCTCCACGACACCGACCACCTCGCCCCGGGCGTTCTTGAAAGGGGAGGTGTTGATGCAGATCGGCGTCTCGGCTCCGGCCGCATCCCGCATGATCACGTTGAAATTCGTCACGGTCTCCCCACCCGACAGGGACCGCTCGAAGGGGCAGCGATCCGTCCCGCAGATCTCGCTCCGCAGGACCTCGCCGCAGGGTCGGCCCACGGCCGACGTCTCGGCCGTCCCGGTCAGGGATTCGGCAGGGCCGTTCAGGGCCACGAGCCGCTTCTCGCGGTCGATGGTGAGGACGGAGTCGGGGATGCTCCGGAGGATATCCAAGCCATTGAGAGATTCGGTTTGGAAGGGCATGATGCACCTCGCTGCACACTCAACCGGTGTGACGCGGCTGTTGCGGAGTATTGCAGCAAGGCCCATGCCCGCAGTGAGTAAGTGATCCGGTGGGTTCTCTAACTACTGGAAATGCAGGGAGTCTCATGGGACAGAGGGGGTGCAACAGCGTGGAGCCGGCTCATCCCTCTAGTTGCAGGTGACACACGTCTCGGCAACATTGTCCCATCAGGCGGCCGACTCGAGTTCGCCAGGGGCCGGGGGAACACGGCGCTCCCGCGTCGGTCTGGATCGCGCCGCCCCGCGCGTCGCGGACACCTCCGGGAGGGATGGCTCGAGAAGGAGCCGCCCTGACGAGTAGCTCAGCGCCCGGCAGACGGCGCGGAGCACGGTCTCCTCGGGGGCAGATTCCGGCAGGACGTCGAAGGCGCCGGCGAGAATCGCAAGCCTCCATCGCTGCTCCGCCCCTGATCCCAGCAGGACAACGGCCGGCAGCGAGGGGACTCGCTGCCGGAGCTGCCGCAAGAGTCGAGGCCAACCCTGGCCCAGCGTCGGTTGATGCAGCAGGGCCGCATGCAGGCGGCCGGCATTTTGGACCGCTGCCAGCAGGTCTTCACCCGTGGATGTTGCGAATAGCACCTCGTGGCCCTGGGCCTCGAGGGTCTGCGCCAGTCCGTTCCGACCGGGATCGTCAGTCGTCACAAGCAGGACCCGCATGCAGCACCCCCTGTCTGATGTGGAGCGGCCCGCGATAACGCCCAGGCTAGCCGCCGCCGCTTCTCAGCGCAGTGACGCCCGCCCCGTGGGCTCCCTCCGTCTTCGGAAGCAACTGGAGGAATCCCCGCTCGTGCGCTGTCTCGTCGGTGAGGATCTTCTCCAGTCGCGCCTGGAGGCCCAGCGCCCAGTCCGCTGCTGCCTGCTTCACGCGTTCTGCGTAGTGCCGGATCGCGCGGCGCTCTATCTCCAGGTCGTATGCGATCATCTCCGCCGGGTCTCGAAGGGGTCTGAACGGGACGGGGTCAGCCGTAGGCGTCCCACCCATTTGTGCGATCGTGTCCGCCAGGAACAGGGCGTGAAACACGTCGTCGATAACCTGCACCTTCAGGAACACCCGGAGGTCGTGGGCGGCTGGCCCTCGGGCCAGGGCCGCCTGCTGGATGTACCGGCAGATGGTTCCGAATTCCTCGGCCAAGTCCCGGTTCAGTCCTTCCATCAGCTCTCGATCGTCCATGGGTTCACCTCTCGCGTAGCGCTGCCCGCCCGGACACTGCCAGCACTCAAGGATTGCCCGCGGGCGATGCGGGCCGTCGCCCCCGGAGAATCGTCCAGCCCTGCGCCATCATCGCCACGAACAGACTGGCATGCTTCCGGTGGACATGGAGGAGCGTGGGCTCGCCAGGCTTCTGGGAGGCTAGGGCAGCCAGCGACCGATCCGTCTCCACCGGATATCCCACCAGTGCGCGCCGCGGGACCAGCAAACCATGACGGCCTTGCCGATGATGTGGCGTGCGTCCACCGTTCCCCAATACCGGCTGTCCAGGCTGGCCTCGCGGTTGTCCCCCAGGACGAAGACCTGATCATCCGGAACCCGGCGGGCGGGCATGCTCGGGACTGCGCCGAGGCCGGCGCAGGGTGGGCGCACCCACGGATCCTGAATAGGCAGGCCGTTCACCCGGAAGCGCCCGTCCTGCTCCTCGACCACGTCTCCCGGCAGACCGATGACTCGCTTGATGAAGTCCCGGCCGTCGGCCTGAGGGAAGTGGAACACGACGATGTCGCCGCGACGGGGGGAGCGCACGTGGTAGATGAAGCGGTTCACCAGGACCGAGTCGTCTGGCAGCAGGGTCGGGACCATCGAACCCGAGGGGATGGTGAAGAACTCGACCCCGTAGGCTCCCACGAGATAGAGGAATCCTACGGCCGTCACCGCCGCCACGACCCCGTGCAGGTGTCCTTGCCGAATCGCATTTCGAGTTCGCCCCTCCGGGGGCTCTCCGACGCCGATCATGCTCGGGATGTGTGTCGACCTCGGGGCCGCGCGCGAGTGGATGTGCACGCGGGCCCGAGGCCTCAGTCAGTCGCTCACTTGGAATTGTCGGTCTTCGAGGCCGCAGGCGTGGCCTTCCCGTATTCTCCACTCCCCTTCCGGGCCGACGTCTTGCCTGCGGGCTTCAGGATGCGGATCGAGTCGGCGACCAGCTTGTCGCTCGTCCGATCGTATTTCATCCACACCCGGTCGCCCACTTTGATGTCAGCCAGCGTCTTGGCGGCCTTCCCCTCGTGGATCTTCGCGCTCGCAGGGACATCCACCCCGACGGTCTCCTCCTGCTTGCCCCGCATCGCCTTGATCGTCAGGGTGGCGGGATTGGCCGAGGGCTCCACGGCCGTCACGATGCCGCGCGCACTCCGGTCCGCCGCCGTCTCCTGCTCCTTTCCTGCGGGCCTTGCCTGCATCTTCTTCGATTCAGTCGAGGCGGGGGTCGCGGAGGTCTTGGACGCCTCCGGCTTCTTGGAAGACTCCGTGGACTCCGAGGTGGCCGCAACTGCGACCCCTGCCGCGAGCGCCAGACTGCCAGCAGCCAACAGCGCCATCAACCGCATCCGGCTCTGCATGTCGATACCTCCTCTCACAGTTTTCCGTTACGCGTGACTGGCGTGCATCCCGCACCTCTTGTCGTGGCCCATGTAGAGGTAGCCCACGATGGCCCAGGTCAGGACCACGAGGCCCAGGATCACGCTCGTGTACGCCGCCGCTCGAACCTCCGAGAACTTCTCCACCTTCCTCCTCTCGTTCCGACCCTCGATCAGGCCGGACGACCTGCATAGGCCTTGGAGGCGTCTTTCACCGATTGCACCAGGAAACCCAGCGGCCCCCCTTTCATCAGGACCCGGAAGGCTCCCGCCTGCTGGAGCATCTCCTCCAGGGAGCGATCCAGGAGCGTGGTCTGGATGACCACGGGCAAGAGGCTTCGTGTTCGTCGCATCTCCCGCAGAAGGGCCAGGCCATCCATCCGCGGCATCTGGAGATCGGTCACGACAACCGTGAAGGCTTCGTCCTGGAGGCGGCGCAAGGCCTGGAGGCCATCCTCGGCCCCCCGGGCGTACCATCCCCGTTTCTGCAAGGCATACAGAAACATCTCCCGCACGCCCTTGTCGTCGTCCACCACCAGGACACGGATCGTCTCCGGCGGGAGTCCCGTCGCTTCCCCTGACGATTCCTCCACCGCTCTGCACCCCCGCGGAACAGACAGGGCAATGGCTGTGCCGTTTCCTCGGGGATCGCAAAGGATCGGAAAACTGCCCGAAATCTCAGGCGCCGGGGGGGAAGCCGATCTGGGCCAGGGAACGTGAGCGGCCCCCGGGGGGGCCGGGGCGTCATAGACGGTGGCGGCGAAGGGGCCTAACCCCTCGTCACGTAGGGACCTAGGGAGTGTGGATACTCTTGGCAGCTCCTGGATCAAACGGACACACATCGACGGGGAGCGAGGTCACTCTCGAGGCGAGGCGAGGTCGATCTTGTGGCGGCTGGCCATGCGGTAGAGTGTGCGCCGGGTGATGCCGAGCCATTCGGCCGCACGCTTCCGATTCCCACCGGCCCGCTCCAGCGCGAGCAGGAGGTGCCGTCGTTCGATCTCGCGCAAGGGCAGGACCTCGGCCTCGGGGCGCGGGGCCGCCTCTCGACCCTGGAGGTCGGGCGGCAAGTCCTGGGGGAGGAGGGTGGGGTTCTGGGTGAGGATGACGGCGCGCTCGATGGCGTGCTCGAGCTCACGGACGTTTCCCGGCCATGGGTGGGCACAGAGAAGCGCCAACGCCTCCGGGCCGATGCGCTCCACCGCCATGCCGGATTCTTTGGCGAACTTCCGCAGGAAGAAGTCGGCGAGGAGGGGAATATCGCTCACCCGATCACGGAGCGGCGGGAGGGTCAGGGTGACGACGCTCAGCCGGTAGTAGAGATCCTCGCGGAAGCGGTGGGCCTTGACCTCGCCCTCCAAGTACTTGTTGCTGGAGGCGATGAGGCGCGCGTCCACCTTGATGGGCTCGGTCCCCCCGACGCGCTTCACCTCGTGCTCTTGCAGCACGCGGAGGAGGCGCGCCTGGACGGCGGGCGAGACGCCTCCGATCTCGTCGAGGAAGCAGGTGCCCCCGCGGGCCGCCTCGAAGAGCCCGCGCTTGGCGGATGCCGCCCCGGTGAAGGCCCCCCGCTCGTGGCCGAACAGCTCGCTCTCCAGCAGGGTCTCGGGAAGGGCGCCGCAATCCACGGTCACGAACGGCCCCTGGGCCCGATCGCTGTACGCATGGATGGTGCGGGCGATGAGCTCCTTGCCCGTCCCGCTCTCTCCCTGGAGGAGCACGGTGGTCCGGGTGGGCGCCACGCGGGCCACCGTCTTGAAGATCTCCAGCATCGGGCCGCTGGCGCCCACCACATTGTCCAGCCGGTACTTTCCCCGCAACTCCTGCCGGTAGTGCCGGTTCTCCTGGAGCAGGCGCTTGCGCTCCAGGGCGCGTCGCACCGCGATGCGCACCTCGTCCAGCTTGAAGGGCTTCGGGACGTAGTCGTAGGCACCCGCCTTGATGGCCTGGATGGCCACCGCCACGGTGCCAAAGGCGGTCATCAGGATCACCGCCGATTCGGGGCTGGACCCTTGGAAGGCCCGGAGCACGGCCAGACCGTCCATGTCCGGAAGCCGGATGTCGACCAGGATGACATCAAAGCGCTCCTCGTCTCCCAATCCGACCGCGGCCGCGCCCGTTCCGCAGGCGGTCACCTGGTGGCCGTCCTTCCTCAGAAGCTCGGTGAGGACCGCGACGGTCTCGGGATCATCATCCACGATGAGAATCTGGGTCTGATGCATGGCTGATTCAATCCACCGGCACGGGGAACTCCAGGACGGCGCGGGTGCCTCGGCCCGCCGCGCTCTCCAGTCGGATGGAGCCCCCGTGGTCCCTGGCGATCCGGCGGCAGATTGCCAGGCCCAGGCCGGTTCCCCCCTGGGAGGTCCTGGTGGTGAAGAACGGCTCGAAGGCGCGCTCCAGGATATCGGGGGTCATCCCCGGCCCCGTGTCGCCCAGGATGATGCGGACTGCCGTCGTGCCGCCGTCCTGGCGGAGGACCTCGCTGGCGATGCTCAGGGTGCCGCCGTCCTCCATGGCCTCCAGGGCATTGGTGATGAGGTTCAGGAGGAGTTCCTGCATCTGGGCCGGGTCGGCGCGGACCGGCAAGAGGTCGCCGGCCAGGTGGCGACTGACCGTGATCCCCTTTCGCTGGGTCTCGGGCGAGGTGAGGACGAGGAGGTCCGTGAGCAGGGCGTTCAGGTCCACCGGGACCCGGGACGGCTCAGGGCGCGCCGCATCCAGGAAGCGCCGGGCGGCCGCCACCACGTGGTCAACGTGGTCCTGGATCAGGCGCAGACGCGCCTTGATCCGCAGGTCGGGGACGTCCTCTTCCAGGAGCTGCAGGTGGCCGGAGACCGCGGTGAGGGGCGTTCCCACGTCGTGGGCCATGGCCGCCGCCGGCTCACCGGCCGCCGCCAGGCGCTCGCCGCGGGCCACGCGCTGCTGGGCCGTGTACAGACGCTGGTTGACGGTCCGCAGCTCGGCCGTGGCCTCGGCCACCTGGTGCGCCAGCTCGCCCTGGAAGGAATGCACCCGTTTCAGCATCCGGTTGAAGCCGCGGGCGACCTGGCCCACCTCGTCCTGCCGCTCCTCGGCGGCCCGCGCGCCGAGGTCGCCTTCCTCGGCGCGTCGCATGACCTGGACCAGGCCGCGCACCGGGGCGGTGAGGGCCCGGTTCAGCAGGGCCGAGAGACTCCCCACGATGAGGACCACGGCCACCACGGCCAGCAAGACGGCTTGGCGTTCTTCGCGCCGGGCCGGCGCATCCACCCGATCCAGGGGAAGCCCCAGGGAAACCACCCCGACGCCCCGTCCTTGCTCCCGGATGGGAACGGACACACGCCAGAGGCGAGTCCCGCCCTCGGTCTCCAGGACGCTGACCTCTTGGCGCTCGCGGGCTGCGATCTCGTCCTCGGGCCGCACGCGATGCGGGGTCCCGCCGGCGGCCTGCAGGGCCAGCCCGTGCGCTTCCAGGGAGTACACCGCCACGTCGCGGACCACGCCCCCCCGCCCGAGCAGGCTCTCGATTTCGTGCTGCAGGACGGATCCTCCGGCAGGCCCGTGCCTGGCGGTGATCGACGTGGCCAATTCCCGCGCCAGGCTGAGCCCGCTGGTGCGGATATCCCCCTCCAGGGCCTGGCGTGACATCCGCACGGTGAGGGCCGTTGTGGCCGCCATGACCGGCAGGACCACGCCGATGGCCACGGTCATGATCTTCGCCCGCAAACTCCACCTGCGCCACATGGCACACAGACTCCCGCGTCGCCTCCCCGAACGCAACCGCCGTGCAGATATGATAAGCCCTGCAACGGGGCCCTGCAAGCTTCGCAGTCTCTCCCTCCGGGCGGGATCAAGCCTTGGGTGACAGCATCCTCTCACATCACACGAGAAGCAGCGCACGTATCGAAGCGTATTCGGAGGAGAGCACTGGGGGCCTGAAGAAACGACCGCCGGTTCCGTGGGGAACCGGCGGTCGCTGCGCTTCCGACGTATCAGCAAAATCGTGGTTGAGTCTTGTGCGCCATCTCCGACGGTCAGTCGATGGCCGCCGGCTCCTCCAGGCCCTTCTCGGCCTCCTTGAGCAGGAGGACGTGCTCGGCGACCTCTTGCAGACGGGGGATGCCCAGGCGGTCCTCCGCCAGGGTGAAGCCCACCTCCTCCTCCAGGAACATGTGATGGAGGAACTCCTTCACGAGTGCCACGCCTCGCTCGCGGACCAGCGGGGCGACCTCGTCGCCGATGGGGCATTGGGTTAGGGCCTTGAATTCCGCCAGGCGGGCCTCCAGGTCCCGGTGCTCCTGCTGCATCTCCGCCACGACGCCGGCCGCGTCCGGACCGGTCTCGGCCAGTGGGGCGAAGACCCAGCGTTCTTCGGACCCCCAGTACTCTCGCAGCTCGAGGTCCAGGTACCCGGCCAGATTCTTCGCCGCAAGGGTCCACTGGGGCGACCGCATCAGGAGAGCCCGATCCAGGGACACCAGCGCCTTGCGGATGGTCCGATGGTTTTTCCGAAATATGTCAGTCGCGATCATGCGCTGCTCCGAGGGCGACATGTGACTCCCCTCTCTGCGCAACCCCTGGTTTGAGCTGACCCTATGCTCCGCGGCAAACCTGCTGTTTCCCCGCCTCGTCGCGGGGGCCGGTTCAGGCCAGCAGCCCGAGCTTCCCCTCGTAGATGTACGCCCGGGCGTTCTCGGCGATCACCTCCGGGTCCACCGTGAGCCGGGCCACGCCGGTCTCCATGGCCGCGACCGCCACGGCCTTGGCCACGGCCACGGGCACCCGGAAGTCCAGCATGGTGGGCAGGATGTAGTCGGCCGTGAGCTCCTTGTCGCTCACCAGGGCGGCGATGGCCTGCGCGGCGGCGATCTTCATGGCGTCGTTGATCTCGCGGGCCCGCACATCCAGGGCCCCCCGGAAGATGCCGGGGAAGCCCAGGGAGTTGTTCACCTGGTTGGCGAAGTCCGAGCGGCCGGTGGCCACCACGGCCGCGCCCCCCGCCTTGGCCTCCTCGGGGTAGATCTCGGGGACCGGGTTGGCCATGGCGAAGATGATGGGGTCCTGGGCCATGGTGCGCACCATCTCCGGGGTCACCGCCTTGGCCACGGAGAGGCCGATGAAGGCGTCCGCCCCCACCAGGGCGTCCGCCAGGGTCCCGGTGCGCCGCTCCGCGTTCGTGCAGCGGGCCATCTCGGCCTTCACCGGGTTCATCCCCGCCCGGCCCTCGACCACGATCCCCTGGCTGTCGCAGAGGATCAGGTCCTTCACCCCCACCTTCAGGAACAGGCGGGCCACGGCGATGGCGGCGGCCCCCGCCCCGTTCAGGACCAGGCGGGCGCCCGCCAGGGTCCGGCCGGTCACCTTCAAGGCGTTGAGCAGGGCGGCCTGCACGATGACGGCCGTCCCGTGCTGATCGTCGTGCATCACGGGGATGTCCAGCTCCTTCTTGAGGCGCGCCTCGATCTCGAAGCAGCGGGGGGCCGCGATGTCCTCCAGGTTGATCCCGCCGAAGCCCGGGGCGATGGCTTTGACCACCTCCACGATCTCCTCCACGTCCTGGGTGCCGAGGCACACGGGGAAGGCCTCGACCCCGCCGAAGGTCTTGAAGAGGACCGCCTTGCCCTCCATCACGGGCATGGCCGCCCGGGCGCCGATGTTGCCCAGGCCGAGGACGGCGCTCCCGTCGGAGACCACCGCCACGAGGTTGCCCTTGCAGGTGAGCTCATAGACCTTGCTCGGGTCCTCCAGGATGGCCTGGGCGGGGAGGGCCGAGCCCGGGGGGAGGTAGAGCAGGCTCAGCATGTGGGTGTCCCGGATGGGGACCTTGCTCACGATCTGGAGCTTGCCGCGGAAGCGGCGGTGCAGCTCCAGGGCCTCTTCCTTGTAGGTGAAGGTCTTGCCGAGGCTCCGGGGCTCGACGGGGAAGCTCCCCTCGTAGATGAAGTGCAGGGTCCGGTCCACGATGGCGGCCGGGTCCAGCTCCTTGCGCGCCTCCCCCGTGGCCATGGCGACCTGGGCCACCGCGGCGGCGAGGGTGGGGGCCACGTGGAAGTCGAAGATGGGGGGCACGATGCGCTCGGGGGTCACCTCCGCCGGGGGGACCATGCCGGCGAGGGCCTGCGCCGCCGCCAGGAGCATGGGGGTGGTGATGTTGCGGGCCTGGACGTCCAGGAGGCCGCGCAGCACCCCGGGGAACACCAGGGCGATGTCGAGCTGGTTCGAGAAGTCCGTCCGGCCCGTGGCCACGATCTTGGCCCCGGCCTGCTTCGCCTCGGCGGGCAGGATCTCGGGGGTGGGGACGGCGAGGGCGAAGACGATGGGATCCGCCGCCATCCGGGAGATCATGTCGGCCTTCAGGACGTTCCCTGCCGACAGGCCCACGAAGACATCCGCGCCCTTGAGGGCATCCGCCAGCGACCCCCCGATGTTCTCGGGATTGGTCTGCCGGGCGATCTCGGCCTTCACCCAGTTCATGTTGGCGGGCCGGTACTTATGAAGCACCCCGGCGCGATCGCACACGATGAGATTCCGCGCCCCTGCGGCGAGGAGGAGACGGGCCACGCCCAGACCGGCCGAACCCGCCCCGCTGATGACGATGCGCGCATCCTCGAGCCGCTTCCCCACCAGAGGCAGGGCGTTCTTGAGTCCAGCCAGGACCATGACGCCCGCCCCGTGGGCGTGGTTGTGGAAGACGGGGACGTTCACCGCCCGCTGGAGGTGATCCTCGAGAGAGAAGCACCGGGG
>DATIFO010000206.1:0-29993 GCA_035455275.1 Methylomirabilis sp. (SeqCode)
TTGCGGTCGACCGACACTGGCTGCACCGCCTCGTCCGGGCCGAGGTCACGCTCCCGGGTGGCCCGATTCGATTCTTCCGCCTGCGACGGCGCGACCCGGGGAATCAACCGCTCCTCCGTGAAACCCACTATGAGCTCCCCGTGCATCGGCGGTCGCTCAAGGGGCGGCACTGAGGTTGTGGCACTCCGTCACGTTCCGTCACTTCAGGTGGCACTGAGGTAGTGGCACTTGGCCCTTTACGTTTTAGGTTTTCCGCCCGTCCCGCCAATCCAGGACCATCTCCAGGAGCATCAGCCCGACCCCCACGGAGATGGCGGAATCGGCGACGTTGAAGACGGGCCAGTGATACTGGTGAATGTGGACGTCCAGGAAGTCCACGACCACGCCATAGCGAAGCCGATCCACCAGATTTCCGGTGGCGCCGCCCAGGATCAGGGACAGCGCGAGGGAGGCCAGACGGTGCTGGTGTGCAAACCGGGAGTGGTAGATGACGATCAGGACGATGGCGGTGATCGAGATGGCGATGAAGAAGGGGTTCCGCACGTGCTCGGAGAGCGTGGCCAGGAAGCTGAACGCCGCGCCCGGATTGAGAACGAACGTGATGTCAAAGTATCCGGGGACGATGGGGAAGCCTTCGCCCAGCCGGAGGGTCCGGATGATGACCTGCTTCGTCGCCTGATCCAGCAGGAGGACGGCCAAGGCGATGAGGTAGAAGCTCATAAGACCGACCCTTCGCCGCAGATTTCAAGAACCAACGAGGCTCGATTCAACCGCAGATCCCGCAGATTTTTCGTAGGGGAGGACATCGGAACATTCTGCGTAATCTGCGTAATCTGTGGATTCCTATCGTGCGTCCTGCTGCAGGACCTCGGCACAGCGGGCGCAGAGGTCCGGATGCGCGGTCGAGACACCCACACTCTCCCGGTAGTTCCAGCAGCGAGGGCACTTCCGACCGGGGGCCCGACTCACGCTGACGGCCAGCCCTGCGTTCCCCTCGCCCCGGCGCACGCTGAGCGCCGAGACGATGCAGATGGTCTCCAGGTCCTGCTGCCGGGCGGCCAGGAACTCCGCATCTGCCTCGGGAGCCTGCACCTCGACCGCCGCCTCCTGCGAGCTGCCGATCGTCTTCTCCTTCCGCGCGACCTCCAGCGCCTTCTGAACCTCGTCCCGTACGGCCAGCAGCCGCTCCCACTCCCTGGCCAGCGCCTCGTCCGCGAGATCCGGCCGGACCTCGGGGAACAGGGCCAGGTGGACGCTGGCCGGCTTCTCCGGCATCCCGATGTATCTCCACACCTCCTCGGCGGTGAAGGAGAGGACCGGGGCCATCAGCCGCACGAGGCCGAGCAGGACCTCGTACATGGCCGTCTGGGCCGACCGGCGCTGGGGAGAGGTCCGTCCCGACGTATAGACGCGGTCCTTCAGGACGTCCAGGTAGAAGGCGCTCAGATCCACGGCGCAGAAGTTATGGAGGCTGTGGTACAGGACGTGATACTCGTAGTCCTGGTAGGCCGCCCGCACCCGCTTCGCGAGCTGCTGCAAGCGGTGCAGGATGAAGCGGTCGATGGGCAGGAGCTTCCTCGCCGGCACCGCATCCCGGGCGGGATCGAAGTCAGAGAGGTTCCCCAGGAGGTACCTGCAGGTGTTGCGGATGCGGCGGTACCCTTCGGCCAGCCGCGTGAGGATCTCATCCGACAGCCGCACGTCGTCCCGATAGTCGTTGGCGGCCACCCAGAGGCGCAGCACCTCGGCACCGTACTTGTCGATCACCTCCTGCGGGGCGATGACGTTACCCTGGGATTTGGACATCTTGCGGCCCTCGCCGTCCACCACGAACCCGTGGGTGAGGACCGCCCGGTAGGGCGGGCCGCCCTGGGCGCCCACGGCCGCGAGCAGCGAGGAGTGGAACCAGCCGCGGTGCTGGTCGCTTCCCTCAAGGTACATCTCCGCCGGCCAGTGCTGGTCCGATCGGACGCGCAGCACGGCCGCCTGGCTCACCCCCGAATCGAACCAGACGTCCAGGATGTCGGTCTCCTTTTTGAGTTCCTCCCCGCCGCACCGCGCGCAGCGCGTCCCCGGCGGCAAGAGTTCCCGCACCGGCCGGGAGAACCAGGCATCCGCCCCCTCCTGGTCCATCAGGGAGGCCACGTGCTCGACCAGGCGCTGTTCCGCCAGCCCCGCCCCGCATTGCGTGCAGGAGAACACGGCGATGGGAACCCCCCAGGCCCGCTGGCGCGAGATGCACCAATCCGGCCGGTTGGCGATCATGTTGGAGATCCGCTCCTCGCCCCACGGCGGGATCCACTGGACCTGGCGGATGGCCTCCAGGCTGCGCCTCCGCAGCCCGCCCACCTCCATGGAGATGAACCACTGATTGGTCGCCCGGAAGAGGATAGGGTTCTTGCATCGCCAGCAGTGCGGATACTGGTGCTGGAAGTCCTCCGTCTGGAGGAGCCGGCCCTTCGCTCTCAGCAGCTCGATGATGGCTGCGTTGGCCTCCCAGACGTTCATTCCGGCGAAGTGCTCCACCTCCGCCACGAACCGGCCTTCGTCGTCCACCGGGTTGTAGACGGGGAGATTGTGCTTGATCCCTGTCTCGTAGTCGTCGGCGCCGTGGCCCGGGGCCGTGTGCACGCACCCCGTCCCCTGGTCCATGGTCACGTACTCCGCCGTGAAGATGGGCGAGGGGCGATCCAGCCAGGGATGCTTGGCCTGCAACCCCTCCAGCCGGGCCCCCGGGAAGCGGGCCGCCACCGTCGGGTTCGCGAGCCGGCACTTGCGGGCGGTCTCTTCCATGAGCTTGGCGGCCGCGAGGAAGGAGCGACCGCCGGACCGGAAGACCACGTACTCCTCCGCGGGGTGCACCACGATCGCCAGGTTCGCGGGAAGCGTCCACGGCGTGGTGGTCCAGATCACGACGGAGACGGCGGCCCCCGCCAGCGTCGGGTCGAGCCGCGCAGGGTCGGACGTCAGGGGGAACTCGACGTAGATCGAGGGGGACGTGTGGTCCTCGTATTCCACCTCGGCCTCGGCCAGCGCCGTGAGACACGACGTGCACCAGTGGACCGGCTTCAGCCCGCGGTACACCCCCTCTGTCCCAACGAACTTCCCCAGCTCCCGCAGGATGTTGGCCTCGTAGTGGAAATCCATGGTCAGGTACGGGTGCTCCCAATCCCCCAGGACGCCCAGGCGCTTGAACTCCTCCCGCTGGATGTCGATGAACTTCCGGGCATACGCCCGGCACATGCGACGCTTCTCCGGAATGGACACCTCCTGCGCCTTGGACCCCAGCTCCTTGTCCACCTGGTGCTCGATGGGCAAACCGTGACAGTCCCAACCCGGCACGTACACCGCGTCGTAGCCCGCCATGGAGCGCGACTTCACCACCATGTCCTTGAGGATCTTGTTCAGCGCATGGCCCATGTGGATGTGGCCGTTGGCATACGGGGGCCCGTCATGCAGGATCCACATCTCGCGGCCGCGGCGCGCCTCGCGCAGGCGCGTGTAGAGACCGTCCCGCTCCCACTCGCGGAGGATCTCGGGTTCTCGCTCCGCCAGGTTGGCCCGCATCGGGAAGTCCGTCTTGGGAAGATTCAGCGTCGCCTTGTAGTCCATGTCGGATCTATCCCCGGGAGATGCAACTGATCGCCAAGCTGCGTAAAACGTCAAACGTAATACGTAATTACATTTTACGCGTTACGTTTTACTTCTTATCCGCGGTCGTCCAAGAAAAAACGCCCCAGCCCGGGGCGTTCTTCATCGCACGGCACAAGCCGGCCGGAGCGTAAAGCTAGCAGGGAAGCCAGCCCCTGTCAACACGCAGGGCCGGCCCGGTCAGGGGGAAGCCGCCTCTCCCGGCCGATGCCGTCTCGCCCCCAGCGGGCGATTCCCGCTGCCCTGCTGTCGGCCTCGACGACCGTGTGTCCGGCCGCCCGCAGCAGGGGAATCGCCGACCCGCGAACCCGGGGATCGTCGTCCACGACGAGGACGCGACGCGAAGACACGGCAGGGGCCGGGACAGACCCCATGGGAGGCGGGCTGAAACGTGACGCAGTCGCCCGGGGCACCTCGACATGGACACGGGTGCCATGGCCGGGACGCGCCTCGATGCGGAGGCGGCCTCCGACCGCCGCCGCCCGCTCGGCCATGATGCCGAGTCCCCAGCCGTGACGCCCACGCGAGGTCGACACCTGGATGGGATCGAAGCCGACCCCGTCGTCCCCGATGAACAGACGGACGCAGCCCGGGCTCGACTGCAGCTCCTGCTTTGAGGTTCTCCTCCGTCTGCACCGGCCTCCCCCGTGTCGGGTCTCGAGGAAATCACCCCCGGCTCATGAGGGGCCTCACTTGGCTTCCTCGCCCTGGACCAGCGTGACAAGGGCCGATGAGATCTCATCCAGCGGAAGGATGAAGTCCACACTGCCCGTCTGGATGGCGGCGCCCGGCATGCCGAAAAACTCGGAGGTCTTCTCGTCCTGGGCGATCACCGTCCCGCGCATCTTCTTGATGGCTCCCACCCCCATGGCCCCATCGCTGCCGCTCCCGGTGAGGACCACGCCGATGGCCCGGTCCTTGTAGCTGGCCGCCACCGATTCGAACAACAGATCGGCGGAGGGCCGGACGAAGTGGACCAGCTCGGACAGGGACAGCGAGAGGGTCCCGTCGGGGTTGACCAGCAAGTGCCGGTCGGGCGGGGCGATGTACACCGTCGCCGGGACCAGTCGGTCGCCCTCTTCGGCCTGCTTGACCTTCAGGGCTGTGCGCCGGCTCAGGATATCGGCCATCAGACTGCGGTGCCGGGGGTCGAGGTGCTGCACCACCAGGGTGGATGCGCGGAATTCGGAGGGCAGGCCCGACAGGACCTTGCTGAGGGCGGTCAGCCCGCCGGCCGAGGCGGCCATCGCGACGACGTCGAAGGCCGCGGGGCGCACCGGGCGGGTATCCTCGAAAGCTACGGACATGGGTTCATCCCTGAATCTGCATCACGGGGCCCGGCTCTGATGGAGCGCGACGTTCGGGTGCAGACAAAAAACGCCGACCCTCTCACGAGAATCGGCATCGGACACATCCCAGGCTCCCTCCGGACGATTTGGCCGAAAGGCCTTTCCCGGATCCGAGGGCGACCCCGGTTTTCTTCGAGGTTCTACCACTACCACGGCACATCTCGGAGTGCAAGGTATGAATGCAGGTGATTTGGCTCTCAGGGGCCCCTCAGGTCGTCTGGACCATGATGACGCCCGCCAGGACCAGGCCGCCCCCCAGGATCTGCAAAGGAAACAGCGTCTCCCCCAGCAGGAGGTAGGCCGCCACCGTGGCGATCACGGGCTCCAGCATGGCCAGGATGCTGGCCTGGGTGGGCGGCAGATACCGGAGGCCGCCGATGAACAGACCGAAGGGGATGACGGTCCCGACCGAGGCGATGGCCAGGAACGCCCACCAGATTTCCGGGGGAAAGCCCGCGGCGGCGAGCCGCCAGGGCGGGACGATGGGGAGCCAGACCAGGCTGGCCGCCAGGTAGCCATAGGCCACAAGGGTCCAGGAGCGCATGGACCGGAGGGCCGCGCGACTGCTGAGGATATAGAAGGCAAAGGCAAACGCCGTGCCCACGCCCGCCAGCACCCCCAGCAGGTTCAGCCGGATCGCCGCGGGATCGTAGGCGCGCACGACCAGGGCGCATCCGCCGATCGTGAGCACGAGGGATCCGACCAGCCGCCCCGAGACCCGGTGCCGCTGCACCAGGAAAACGTAGAGAGCCACCAGGACCGGGGCCTGGTACTGGAGCAGCAACGCGGTGGCCACGCTCGTGAGGTGGATGGCCTCGAAGTAGAGGAAGTTGTTGGTGAGGAGCCCTCCCACCCCCACGACGGCCGCGGCGCGGAAGTCGGCCCCGGTGATGCGGAGCCAGCCGGGCGCGAGGATGGCCAGGCTGCCGAACAGGAGTCCGGTGGCCAGGTAGGCGCGGATCACCACCAGGGACAGGGGATCGACCCCGCGGTCCCGGAAGAGGAGCTTCGCCATCGCGGCCATGATCCCCCAGCAGAAGGCGGCCCCCACGATCATGGCATATCCCCGCCATTGCCCGTGCTTGACCACACCTGACCCCTTACACCATTCGGGCATGAATACGGGCCCTGCCCCACCCCCGCTCACCCCGAGCCAGTCGAAGGGTGAGCGCGCAGGCGGAGCAGCCCGGGTTGTCGCGAACGGCATTGAAGCTAGCACGGGTGTCCGCTTCGCTCAAGCGCGCCAAGCTGCGCGGGACGCGAGCGGCACGGGAATCGCCTTGACATGCCTCGGGACGCTTGAGTATAGTCCCGCACGGATTGTGCTCTCCGGTGCAAGAACGGCATCCCGGCTTCACGTCATGTCATGCCGCGTTCTCCAGCCCTGCACCTCACGATCCGGGCACTCTTCGTCGTCATAGCCATAGAGGGGGGATGATCGATGAAGCGATACCTGCTCGCGCCAGGTCCCACTCCGATCCCGCCGGAAGTCCTCCAGGCCATGGCCCAGCCCATCGTCCACCATCGGGCGCCCGAGTACGAGACCCTGTTCGCCGACGTGCGCCGCGACCTCCGCCGGCTGTTTCAATGTCAGAACGAGGTCCTGATGTTCGCCGCGTCAGGGACCGGGGCCATGGAGGGCTCGGTCGTCAACACCCTCTCGCCCGGCGATCCGGCCGTGGTGATCCGCGGGGGGAAGTTCGGCGAGCGCTGGGCCGAGATCTGCGAGGCCTACGGTGTGCGCGTCATCCCGGTGGACGTCCCCTACGGCAACAGCGTGGACCCCGCCGACGTGGCCGCTGCGCTCACGCGCGAGCCGGGCGTGAAGGCCGTCTTCGCCACCCACAGCGAGACCTCCACCGGCGCCGTCCACGATATCCAGGCCATCGCCGCCGTGGTCGGCAAGACGCCGGCCATCCTGGTGGTGGACGCCATCACCAGCCTGGGCGTCATGGACCTGCCCATGGACGCGTGGGGCGTGGACATCGTGGTCGCCGGGTCCCAGAAGGCCCTGATGCTGCCGCCCGGCCTGGCCTTCGCCGCCCTCTCCGACAAGGCCTGGGCCCGCGTCCCCGAGGCCCGGCTGCCCAAGTACTACTTCAACTTCGTCTCCGAGAGGAAGGCCATCGAGAAGAACCAGAGCGCCTACACCCCGGCGGTCGCCCTGGTGGTCGGCCTGCGGGAAACCCTTCGCCTCATCCTGGCAGAGGGTCTGCCCGCCGTCTTCGCGAGGCATGACCGGCTGGCGCGGGCGACCCGGGCCGGCGTGCAGGCCCTGGGCCTGACGGTGTTCCCGGATCACCCCGGCTGTGCCTGCACCGCCGTCAAGTCGCCGCCTGGCATCGACGGGGGGGCCATCGTCAAGGGCTTCCGGCAGCGCGGGATCACCATCGCGGGCGGCCAGGGGACGATGAAGGGCAAGATCTTCCGGATCTCCCACATGGGTTACGTGGATGGCTTCGATGTCTTGACGGCCCTCGGGGCGCTGGATCTGGTCCTGAGCGACCTCGGTTATCCGGTGAAGCTTGGCGAGGCCGTGCGGGCCGCAGAGCAGGTCTTACAGAAATAAATCGTGAACCGTATAGCGGAGTGCGTAATCCGAAATTACGTCTTACGTCTTAGTCCTTCCGAGGGGTCCCATGACCAACCAGATTGACTTGCCCGCCTCTCGCATCCGGGTCCTGGTGATGGACAACCTGGCTCAGAAGGGGGTGGACCTGCTCCAGCAGACGCCCGGCTTCGAGGTCGAGGTCCAGGGCAAGCTTGCGCCTGAGGCGCTGAAGGAGCGCTGCCAGGGAAAGCACGCCCTCATCGTGCGGAGCGCCACGCGTGTCACCGCCGATCTCCTGTCGTCGGCGCCCACCCTCAAGGTCGTGGGACGGGCGGGAGTCGGCGTCGACAACGTCGATCTGGAGGCGGCCACGACCCGGGGCGTGGTGGTGATGAACACGCCGGGAGGCAACACCATCAGCGCCGCCGAGCATACGGTCTCCATGCTCCTGAGCCTGGCCAAGCACATTCCCCAGGCCACCGCCTCCATGAAGGGGGGGAAGTGGGAGAAGGGGAAGTTTCTCAGCGTGGAGCTGTCGGGGAAGATCCTGGGCATCATCGGTCTCGGACGCATCGGCTCCGAGGTGGCCAAGCGCGCCAGGGCCTTCAACCTCCGCGTCATCGTGTACGATCCCTTCGTCAGCGCCGAGGCGGCCGGGGCCCTGGGCGTCGAGCTGGTGGACCTGCCCGAGCTGTACCGCCTGGCCGATTTCATCACGATCCACACCCCCTTGACGACCGAGACCACGAACCTCATTCGTGCCGAGACCATCGCCCGGATGAAGGACGGGGTGCGGATCGTCAACTGCGCCCGCGGGGGGATCGTGAACGAGGCCGACCTGTGCGAGGCCCTGAAGAGCGGGAAGGTGGCGGGCGCGGGCCTGGACGTCTTCGCCCAGGAGCCCACGACAGACAGCCCCCTGTTCTCGCTCGGCAATTTCATCGCCACCCCGCACCTGGGCGCCGCCAGCGAGGAGGCCCAGGAGGCGGTGGCGGTGGAGATCGCACAGCAGGTGATCGATTACTTGCAGAAAGGCATCATCCGGAACGCCGTGAACGCCCCCTCGGTCCCGCCGGAGGTGCTGCGCAAGCTTCAGCCCTACCTGGTCCTGGGGGAAAAGCTGGGACGGGTCGTGTCCCAGCTTTCCGAGGGGCGGTTCGCCGAGATCCGCCTGGCGTACCGGGGAGAGATCGCCTCCATGGATACCACCCCGCTGACCGTGGCCACGGTGAAGGGGGTCCTGGACCCCAGCCACGACAACGTGAACATGGTGAGCGCCATGGCCATCGCCAAGGCACGGGGCGTCCGGGTGATCGAGAGCAAGTCCACCGAGCCCACGGATTTCGCCAGCCTGATCAGCGTCGGGTTGCACACCGATCGGGGGAAGACCGAGGTGGAGGGCACCCTGTACAGCCAGGACCCGCGCCTCGTGGCCATCGACGGGCTGCGCCTGGAATCTGTCCTGGACGGCCTCCTTCTGGTGTATTCGAACATGGACGTGCCCGGCGTCATCGGGCGGATCGGCACGCTGCTCGGAAGGAACAACGTGAACATCGCCGGGATGCAGCTCGGCCGGCAGCAGCGGGGCGGGCGGGCGGTCTCCATCGTGAACGTGGATGACCCGATCCCCGCACCGGTGCTGGAGGAGATCCGCCGCATGCCCAACATCGTGTACGCCAAGCTCGTCCGCGTATGACCCCCCGCACCGCCATTCCCAAGGGCGTCCGCGTCTTCACGCCGGCCGAGACGGCGCAGCGACGGACCGTGGAGGACAAGCTCCTCTCCGTGTTCCAGCGCTGGGGCTTCCGGGAGATCATCACCCCGGGCTTCGAGTACCTGGAGGTCTTCGAGCAGCCGGCGGGAGAGGCCGCCGACGACCAGATCTTCAAATTCGTGGATCGGCAAACCGGCCGCCTGCTGGCCCTTCGGGTGGACCTCACGCCGCAGGTGGCGCGCATGGTGGCGACCACGCTGCGGCAGGCCCCGCTCCCGCTCCGCCTCGCCTACGCGGCCACCGTGTTCCGCTACCACGAGCCCCAGGTCGGGCGCCAGCGGGAATTTGAGCAGATCGGCGTCGAGCTGATCGGGCTGGATCTTCCCGAGGCCGACGCGGAGCTGATCGCCATGGCCGTGGAGGGTTGCCAGGCGGTCGGTCTTCCCGCCTTCCAGATCGACGTGGGCCAGGTGGAGGTGGTGCGGGGACTGCTGAACGCGCTCCAGCCGGCGGCGGCGCTCCGCCCCCGGCTCGTCTCGGCCATCCGCCGCAAGGACCCGCTGGAGCTGGAGCAGCTCCTCGAGACCATCCCGGCCGATCCCGGCCTGAAAGCGGCCATCGCCGCGCTTCCCCGCCTGTACGGGGGCCGCGAGATCCTTGACCAGGCGGCGGCGCTGGCCCTGCCGCCGGCCTCCCGGGCGGCCCTCGCCAATCTGGCCGAGGTGGTGACCATCCTGGAGAACTACGGCCTCGCCCAGCACGTGATTCTGGATCTGGCGGAGACCCACGCCTTCGAGTACTATACGGGGGTCGTCTTCGGGGCTTTCGCCCGGGGGTTGGGCTACCAGTTGGCCAGCGGCGGTCGTTACGATAACCTCATCGGGCAGTTCGGCTATCCGTGCCCCGCCGTCGGGTTCAGCTTCGACCTGGAGCGGGTCATGGAGGCCCTGGCCGCGGCCGAGAACCTGCCGGAGGTCTCGGGCCCCGACGTCCTCCTGATCGATTTCAGCCCGGACAAGAGCGTGGCCCATCGCCTGGCGCGCCTGCTCCGGCAGCGCGGTCTTTCCGTGGCACGCGATATCATCAGACGGCCGCTGGCCGGCTCCCTGGCCTACGCCAAGGCCGCTGCCATCCGGCGGGCCGTGATCCTGGGGTCGGAGGAGCAGCCGCCGGAGACGGTCGTCATCTGCGAGCTGGCCGCCGACGCCCGGCACACGCTGCCGCTGCCGGTTTTCCTGGATGCCGCGTTGAACAGAGAATTGCTGTGGCCGGCGTGATTGGGACGGGGCCCCCCCTTCAGTGACGGTTCACAGAGGGATGCCATTTCGAAGTTCGAAGTTCGAGATTGAGAAAGTCTGCAGCCAGACGCAGGACACCCGAGGGATGCCATGGCCAATCTCATCGTGGTCGGGACGCAGTGGGGCGACGAGGGCAAGGGCAAGGTCGTGGACGTGTTGAGCGAGCGCTTCGACGTGGTCGCCCGCTACCAGGGGGGCAACAACGCCGGCCACACTGTCGTCGTGGGCGAGGAGAAGGTGGTGCTGCACCTCGTCCCGTCCGGCATCCTGCGCAAGGGGAAGGTTTGCGTCCTGGGGAACGGGGTGGTGATCGACCTCCGGGAGCTGATCCAGGAGATGGACCAGCTGGAGCGGCTCCACGTCCGCTTCGCGGAGCACTTCTTCATCAGCCGGCGCGCCCACCTCGTCCTCCCGTACCACAAGGTGCTGGACGTGGCCCACGAGCAGCGCGCGGCCAAGAAGATCGGCACGACGGGACGCGGCATCGGCCCAGCCTACGTGGACAAGATGGCCCGGGTCGGGATCCGGATCGGAGACCTGGAGCACCCGGCGGTCTTCAAGGAGCGGCTGCAGCACAACCTGGCGGAGAAGCGGGCCCAGTTTCCCGAGAACGAGCCCCTCGGCGCCCTTAACGAGGACCAGATCTACGCCGAGCATCTCGGGTACTACGAGCGGATCCGCGATTTCCTCGGGGACGCCGCCCGCATCCTCGACCGCCTCATCGGGGAGGGGAAGCGCGTCCTCTTCGAAGGGGCCCAGGGAACCCTCCTGGACGTGGACCTGGGAACGTACCCCTTCGTGACCTCCTCCAGCGCCACGGCCGGCGGCGCCTGCACGGGCACGGGCGTGAGCCCGAAGCGGATTCACGGCATCCTGGGGGTGTGCAAGGCCTACACGACCCGCGTCGGCGAGGGGCCGTTCCCGACCGAGCTGCCCGACGCCACCGGCGAGCACATCCGGAAGCGCGGGCTGGAATTCGGCGCCACCACGGGCCGCCCGCGCCGGACGGGGTGGTTCGATGCGGTCGGCGTGCGGTACGCAGTCCGCGTGAACGGACTGGACGTCCTGGCCATGATGAAGCTGGACGTCCTGGACGAGCTGGACCCGATCCTCGTGTGCACCGGGTATCGGTATCGGGGGGAGGTCCTGACAGAGTTTCCGAACGAGTCCGCCGTGCTGGCCGAGTGCCAGCCGGTGTACGAGTCGCTGCCCGGCTGGAAACAGAGCACCGTCGGGGTTCTCACCGAGGAGAAGCTCCCGCCCACCTGCCAGGCCTACATCCGCCACCTGGAGAAGCTGGTCGGCGTCCCCCTCACCCTCGTCTCCACCGGCCCGCGCCGCGACCAGACCATCGTCCGCCCCAACGCATTGTGGAAGGAGTGGGGGCTGGCGTGAGCCAATGACCGATGGAGCGGCCGTAGCACGTCACGGGTCATCGGCCTCGCCGTCGCTTTGACTCTTCCGACCCGTGGGGCTATAATCCACCCCGCTTTCCCCAGACCCGTCCTCGCCGCGTGACCCGGTAGCTCAACTGGCAGAGTACCGGCCTTTTAAGCCGGGTGTTCTGGGTTCGACTCCCAGCCGGGTCACCATCCCCACCGCGCGACCCGCCCGAGCCTTATACCCGCAGCGAAGTCTACCTCTGATTTCCCAGGAATCCCGTTGCGTCGAATGGTGCGCTGAAGTACCATGTGGAGCCATGGAGTTCCACAACCCCCGCCGGCTTCCGCCGACCCTTCTGGACGCTGTCCTGGCGAGCGGGCCGCAAACCAGGATGCTCCGGTACCTGTGCCGCGCCGGAGGGAGCCACACCGGGCGAGCAATCGGGAAGGCCGCCAACCTCTCGCACACCGCAGCCTCGCGCGCCCTGCGTCCGCTGGCCATGCTGGGGGTGGTGGACGCCGAGCCCCAGGGTCGGGCGATCCTCTACCGTCTTAACGAGGACCACTGGATTGTACAAGAAGGACTGCTCCCGCTCTTCCGGGCCGAGGCCCGGTTTCATGCCCACCTCGGAGAGGCGATCCGGGAGGCGGCCGGGCGAGCTGTGCGGTCGGTCATCCTTTTCGGCAGCGAGGCTCGGGGCGAGGCCCGCATCGACAGCGACCTGGACGTCGCCTGCCTCACGGCGGCGGCTTCCGCACGCGCAGGGGCCGAGGCCGGCCTCGTAGACGCGGCTAGTCGGCTGCGCCGACGGTTCGGCCGCCGAGTGACCATCCTCGTATGGCCCGCGGCCGAGTTCGCCCGCCGCTATCGCTTGAGGGACCGGCTAATCC
Source organism: Methylomirabilis sp. (SeqCode) (assembly GCA_035455275.1). Taxonomy (GTDB): domain Bacteria; phylum Methylomirabilota; class Methylomirabilia; order Methylomirabilales; family 2-02-FULL-66-22; genus 2-02-FULL-66-22. The sequence goes on from DATIFO010000206.1 coordinate 12,837, forward strand.
GGGAGATCGTGGAGACGGGATGGGTAATTGACGGGGCGCCCCTCAGCGAGGTTCTGCGGTGATGGCCCCGAAGAAGACCCCCACCCGGTTCGAACCGCGGAATAGCGCGACACAGTATCTGCGGAAAGCCGAGGAGTTCCTGCGGGCAGCGCTGGATGATCTCGTGGCCCGCAGGTGGAACGCCGCCGCGCTCGCGGCCATCCACGCGGCCATTGCCGGCGCCGACGCCGTCCTCGTATTTCGCAGCGGCCGCCGGAGTGCCAGCCACCGTCACGAGGACGTGGTGGATCTTCTCGCCGCCGGGGTCCCGGCCGAGGCGGCCCCCCTCAACCACCTCCGCCGCGTCCTTGGGAAGAAGAACCTCGTCGAGTATGAAAGCCGGCTCTTCTCTCAGCGGGAAGCGCAGGAAACCGTTCAGCACGGCGAACGGTTCCTGGGCTGGGCGCGCACTCAGGTCCCCCCGTCATCCGCCTCTTCGAATCGGCGTCAGGCCTGATGCGGGCATGCCTGCGCATGCGCGGAGGGACCTTCCCATTCCGCGGCATTGTTGGAATGTGTGCCGGAACGCGACGCCGGAACGGGAACGTGACGCTTGCCTCCTCCGGGCTAGCATAGTAGGCTCATTTGGAGTACGCACGAGCCGGCGCGCCCGCCATGTTGTCGGCCGATTCTTCCCAGGGCATCGGGAAGGCGGGTGCCCTGGGTTCGATTTCCAGCCGGATTACCACCCTTCAGTTCTTCCAGGCCGTTCTCCAACGGCCTGTTCCTGTCATGCAACGGTCGCGGCAATGGAGACGGGAGAGCGGCGCGCCGGAGACATCGCTCGACACATCCACCATGATCTCAGGGGAGGGGGAACTTACATGACTAGCAGAATGTTGCGAGGTCTGCCTCATGGGAGGTGGCGGTGGTTCGTTCTCTGCCTGCTGGCGGCGGCCACGCTGGCGGGATGGGCCGGGGAGGGTCAGGCCGGCCAGGCGACGACCTGCCCGGATGCGATCCGGATCGGCATGGTCTTCCCCCAGACCGGGCGCGAGGGGCGACCGGGGACTTACCAGGTCGAGGGGATCAAGCTGGCCATCGAGCAGATCAACGCCAAGGGGGGAGTGAACGTCAAGGCCTGCGGCAAGCGGCTGCCCATCACGGAGATCGTGTACGACGATCAGTCGGACCAGGGCCGCTCGGTGCAGCTCGCGGAGCGGACGATGTCCTCGGATAACGTGGTTGCCGTCATCGGCGGCTACTCGACGGTCCTCGGCGAGGCCCAATCGGTGGTGGCCGACCGCCTCCAGGTGCCGTGGATCACCCCCGGCGCCGCGGCCAGCGCGATCTTCACTCAGGGGCGCCAGTGGATCTTCGGGACCCTCACGCCGGTGGACGTCCTCGGCTACACCACCATGAAGTTCCTGGGCTCCCTGGTGGATCAGGGGAAGCTGGACAAGGGGCTGAAGATCGCCATCGCGGTGGAGAACACGGACCACGGCAAGGACTACGTGGAGGGGGTGACGCGCTGGATCAAGGAGCACCCCGGCTACTTCACCGTCGCCACCAACGAGTCCTTCCAGCTCGGCGGGACGGATTTCTCCGGGCTGCTCCAGCGGATAAAGGCGGCCAACGCCGACATCTTCCTCTCCGACGCCCACCTGCAGGATTACATCACCATGCACCGGCAGTACACCCAGCTCGGGCTCTACCACCGGATGGTGAGCTACGGCGCCCGCGGTCCGGAAGAGCCCGCCCGCAAGGCCCTGGGGCGTGCCGCCGATTACATCTTCGCCGGGACGTGGTGGGAAAAGGGACTGCCCTACCCGCAGGTGACCGCCTTCGTGCAGGCCTACAAGAAGAAGTACAATCACGATCCGGACAACTTCTATCCCGCGACAGCCTACGACAGCGTGCGCATCCTGGCCGCAGCCATCGAGGCGGCCGGCTCGCTGGACCGCACGGCCATCCGCGACGCGCTGCGGAAGGCGCGGCTCACCGACTCGCTCGTCCCCGGCCAGGTCATGGAGTTTCAGAAGAACGGCCAGGCCTCGGCCCCCTTCGTGATCGTCCAGAACAAGCCGGAGAACAAGGTGGACTTCGTCTATCCGGACGACACCAAGACCGGCGAGGTGGTCACCAAGATCCCGAAGTGAGCTGATCGGAACCGCCAGGACGCCAGGAACGCCATCAGACCCAAGACGTAAAGCGTAAAACGCAATAACGTTTCAGGTTTTGCGTTTTCGGGTCGGCGCTTCGCACCTTGGCGGTTATCGGTGAAAGAGGAGTCTGTGGGGATTGCCGATCTGTTCAACCTGCTGATGTCGGCCATCCTGCTGGCGGGCATCTACACGGCGATGTCCATCGGCATGACGGTGATCTACGGCGTCATGAAGATGGTGAACCTCGCCCACGCGGGCTTCATGATGCTGGGGGCCTACTTCGCCTACGAGCTGTCGCAGCGGGCCCCCATCGATCCGCTGCTGGCCGCCGTCCTGGCCGTGCCCGTGTTCTTCCTGCTGGGGATCGGTACCTATTCCAGCATGGTGCGCCGGGTGCCCGTGGCGGACGTGCCCACCTTGCCCTCGCTCCTCTTGCTGTTCGGCCTCTGGCTGGTCCTCCAGAACATCGGCTACGCGATCTGGGGCGCCGACGACCGGTCCATCCTCACGCCCCTCACCATGGCGACCTTGCGGTTCAGCGGTGTCACCGTTCCCGTCATCCGCCTGATCGTTTTCGGGATCGCGCTGGTTTCCCTGGTGCTCCTGCACCTGTGCCTGACCCGCACCTGGTTCGGGCGATCGGTGCGGGCACTCACCCAGAACCGCGAGGCGGGTCAGCTCGTGGGCATCGACGCCCGGCGGACCGCCATGCTCACCTTCGGCCTGGGGATTGCCTTCACCGGCCTGGCGGGCGGGCTCCTGGCCACGCTCTACTCCTTCACGCCAGACTTCGGGGGCTCCTTCATGCTCCGCTCTTTCGTCATCATCGTGCTGGGCGGGCTGGAGTCCTTCGCCGGCGTGGCCATCGGGGCGATCGTCGTGGCGCTCATCGAGACGTTCAGCATCCTCCTGGTCCCGGCAAGTTACCAACTGGCCATCAGCTTCGCCCTCCTGGTCGTCGCCCTCCTGGTCCTCCCGGGCGGCATCGAGGGCTGGCTCCAGCAGAGGCGGCTGTCGCGATGAAGGCCCCCCCGGCCCCCGCGGGGAGGCGCCGCTGGGCCGGCGCGGCCGGCGTCCTCGGTCTCCTGGCGCTGCTCCTGATCCCGCTCACCGAGCCGCAGGGCAATCTGATCCGCCTCCTGCTCGTGACCCTTCTGTGGGTGACGACGAGTCTTGCCTGGAATCTCCTGGGCGGGGTGACGGGGCAGGTCTCGTTTGGCTTCGCCGTCTTCTACGGTCTGGGCGCCTATGCCTCGGCCTTTGCCATCAACGCGGGGATCAATCCGTATGTCGCCTTCGTGGCCGGGGGGCTCAGCGCCGCGGTGGGCTCGATCCTGGTCGGCATCCCCGCCTTCCGCCTGCGGGGACCCTACTTCGCCATCGCCACCATCGGCGTCAACGAGGCGGTCCGGATCGTCATGTCAAACCTGGAGGTCACGGGCGGCGCCAGCGGCTATCGCCTCATCGCCAGTCTGCGGTACAGCCAGGAGGAGAACTACTACACCGCCCTGGGCCTGGCCACGCTGGCCTTTCTCGTCTCCTGGCACGTGATGCGCTCGCCCTTTGGCCTGGCCCTGCGGGCGATCCGGGAGGACGAGGACGCCGCGGCCGATGTGGGTGTCCCTCCATTCGGCTGCAAGCTGGCGGTCCACGCACTGGCGGCATTCCTCACCGGGATGGCCGGCGGAGCCTTCGCCCGGTATACCGCCTACATTCACCCGGAGGGGGTCTTCGCCTTCGCCACCAGCGTCTCGATCCTTCTCATGCCGGTGATCGGCGGCCTGGGCACGCTCCTCGGGCCCCTGATCGGCGCCGTGGTGTACAGCATCGTGCAGGAGGAGATGGTCGTCCATTTCCCCCAGTTCCACCTCCTCCTCTATGGCAGCCTCCTGATCGTGATCGTCCTGTTCGAGCCGGGCGGCTTGGTCGGCCTGGGGAGGCGGCTGGCCCGGCGGATCGGGGGGGAACCCAGAGGCACAGCCGAGCCGCCCAAGGCCCGGGAGACGCCTCTGGCGGGGGCGGCGCCATGACGAATCTCCTTGTCGTGGAGGGCCTCACCCGCCACTTCGGCGGGCTGGCGGCCGTGACCGATCTGCAATTCCAGGTGCGTGAGGGGGAGATCTTCGGGATCATCGGCCCCAACGGCGCGGGGAAGACCACGGCCTTTGCCATGATCGCGGGGGCGCTGCCGCCGAGCGGCGGCAGCGTGCGCTTCCGCGACCGGGAGATCGCCGGCTGGCCGAGCCATCGGGTGGTTCGCCTGGGCATCTGCCGGACCCACCAGATCCCGCGGCCCTTCACCGGCATGAGCGTTCACGAGAATGTCGAGGTTGGCCTTCGCTACGGCGGCCGCCGGAAGGAGCACGGCGGCACGGTCGCGACCGAGATCGGGCGGATCCTGGAATTCACGGACCTGGCGGGGTGGGCGGACGCGCCCGCCGGTGCCCTCCCGATCGGGAACCGCAAACGGCTGGAACTCGCCCGGGCTCTCGCGACCGAGCCCGAACTCCTCCTGTGCGACGAGATCTGCGCCGGCCTCAATCCCGCCGAGACCCAGGCCATCCTCGCGCTGCTGCGCCGGTTGCGGGGCTCGGGGATCACGATCCTGTACATCGAGCACGACATGCGCGCTGTCATGGGGACCTGCGACCGGATCATGGTGCTGAACTACGGAGAGAAACTCGCCGAGGGCACGCCCCAGGAGATTCAGCAGGACGAGGCTGTGATCGAGGCCTACCTGGGGCATCGCGTGGCGGGGAAGCCGGGGGAGGGAGGCGGCCGACGACCATGAACCCGGAGCCCCTGCTGGAGGTCCTCGATCTGGAGGTCGCCTATGGGGACGTCCAGGTGATCTGGGGGATCTCCTTCAGCGTGACCCGCGGGGAGACCGTCACGCTGATCGGTCCCAACGGTGCCGGGAAGACCACGACGCTGCGCACCCTCTCGGGCCTCCTCCGCCCGCGCGCGGGACGCATCCGCTTCCGCGGGGCCGAGCTGGCCGACCTGCCGGCCCACGAGATCGTGCGCCGCGGCGTGATCCAGATCCCGGAGGGACGCAAGCTCTGGCCCCGTATGAGCGTCGAGGAGAACCTGCTCCTCGGCGCCTTCGCGCCGACCGCGCGCCGGACGGCGCCCGGGCAGCTCGATCACGTGTATGAGCTGTTCCCCCGCCTGAAGGATCGGCGACGCCAGCTCGCCGGCACCCTGTCCGGCGGCGAGCAGCAGATGTGCGCCATCGGGCGCGGGCTGATGTCCGCGCCGGAACTGTTGATGTTCGACGAGCCCTCCCTGGGCCTCGCGCCCCTGCTCGTGAACGAGCTCTTCGCGCGGATCGCGGAGATCGGCCGGCAGGGCGTGACGATCCTCCTGGTGGAGCAGAAGGTGGCGCACACGCTGGAGATCGCCGACCGCGGCTACATCCTGGAAGGCGGCCGGACCGTCCTCACGGGGACGGGCCAGGAGCTCCTCCGGAACGATTACGTCCAGCGTTCCTATCTGGGCGTCACCTGACCCCGACGTTTTCGAGCGGACGATCTACCCGGTTGACATCCGCTGGGGGGAAGGCGTATACAAGAGGTCGGGCCATCCGAGGTTTTCCACTCCATGATCTGCAAAGCTCTCCGGAATCTGGTCTGGGTGCGAGTCGCGCTCATCCTGGCGATTGGCGCGGCCCTGGCCGGCGGGCTCGTGACGCCGCCCCCCGCCTGGTCCGAGAGCGAGGCCCCCTCGCTGACCATCCGGGCACCCGAGCTCCCACTCACGGCCTTGGTAGGCAACCCCGCCATTCGCCTCGAGAAGCAGGCACAGTCCCACCGCCTGAACTTACACAAGCCCGGCCAGAGCGCCCGACTCTCGGTGGTCATCCGAGATCCCAGCCCTCGCCTCCGGACCCAGACCCTCCGGGCCTTCCGGGGCTTCCCGCGACGTCTGCTCCATCCCGGTCACGTCAAGCCGCGCCCCGCTGACGATCCGAGCAATCCACTTCTCTCCTGACGCGCGCGAACGATCCTGGGGACACATCGCTGGCAGAGAGGACGTCTGCCCGGCGGCGGACGCCTCTTCGAGGAGAGGAGTCATGGCTGAGGAAACGACCGCAAAGGCTCTCGGGCCGAAGAAGCGGCTCACCAAGCCTCAGGCGGTAGCCGTGATGGTGGTGGGTGGCATCATGATGGTGCTTCCGATGTTCATAACAACCGACCAGGGTTCCACGGCCCACATGCTGAAGATCGGCGTTGGGTTCGTGGGCTTCTGCGTCCTGTGCGCAGGGGCCTACCTGCGGCCCTAGCCCAATACTGTTTGCATCAAGTTCGAGGGTGGCGTCGCGTTCGGGCAAATCCCCCCGTCCCCCCCTTCGTAAAAGGGGGGCGGAGGGGGGATTTGGGCGGGCCGCGTCGCTTACGGGCCAGCTACCCCTGGGTCAGCAGTTGCCGCAGGCGATCGGCGATCTTTCCGCTTTCCGGGTCGTCGGTGAGCAGGTCAACCTGCTCCGGCCCCCTGGCGCCGAGGCCGAGCTGGACCGCGCGGGCGATCTGCTCCTGCTCGAAGATGCGCCCGCGCGAGATCGTGGCATTCCCCCCGTGCAGCCGCAGGACAGCCACCCCGACCGCGTCCACCGCCACCCGATCGGTCCCGAGGATCATGACTTGTGGCGTGACGAGCGTGCCGCTCTCCGGCCCGCCGTCGGTGAACGCCTGGAGGCCGTCCATGACGATCATGGCCGGCCGGTAGAGCTGGTTGATCTCGGCGATCATCTGGCGCTGGGCCGAAGAGCCGTGCAGCTCTCCCATGTAGTTGTACCGATCCCGGGGCGAGTACTTGGCCACCATCCCCACCGAGTTCTTCAGCGACAGGGTGAAGTGGCCGCCGTAGCGATGGGTCTTGAGGCAGCAGGTCTGGACCAGGAGGTCGGCCTCCTGGAAGAGTCTGGGGAACAGGACCCCCCTCGACCAGTGACCTCCTGGCAGCCGCTCTTCGGCCCAGCCATCCACGGGGGTCTCATCCAGGACCACGGCGCGAAACTTCATCTGCCCCGCGAGGGCGAGGACCCCCTTCTGCTCCATGACCCGTCGCGTATTGCCCATTCCACTCCGGTCGGCGACACTGACCTCGGAGGCACCGCCGCCCTGGAAGTGCTGGACCAGGGCCCGCAGGGTGTCCGGGTGGGTCGAGGCCGGGTAGGCGTCGGCGCTGTTGAAGTTCGGCTTGATCACCACCCGCTTACCCGCGGGCGCAGGTGCCCCCAGGGCCGCCAGCCCTCGCCGGATTCCATCCTGCCGATCCGTCGTGCGCACGAGGAACACGGGCGAGGCCGCCGCCCTTGCCGTTCTCGCCAGAACGGCCGTGGCCACGCCCGCCTTGAGCAACTCTCGCCGGGATAGGCTTCGCATCGTCCCCTCCTCCGCGGCCCTGGCAGCTCGGCCGCGCCTCCGCTTCCCCTTGGACTCGCCGGTCCTGAGCCTCTTCTCCGCCATGTGCATGCCTCCGCCAGACGCGTCGGGGGTGACTCGCTACAGGCGCACCACGGGACGGAGGCTCTTCGGCCGATCCGGATCCAGCCCTTCCCCCATCGCCCGATGGTAGGCCAATGCCTGCCCGAAGGGGAGATAGAGGAGGCACCGGGCCTCGTCGGGGAGTCCCGCGTCCAGCGCGACGTCCACATCGGCCTCGGCCAGGGGGGCCCAGTCATCGCGGAGGGCCAGGACCGTGACCCCGTGCCGGCGCAGGTCTCGGGCCAGGTCGGCCTCGAGTCTGGCCCCGACCCTCGATCCCAGGAGAACGCCCACGGTTCCCGGCCCCGCGGCGGCGATCGGGCCGTGCCGGAACTCCAGCGGGTGATACGCCACGGCCCGCCGCTGGGCCATCTCCGTCATCTTCAGCATGGCCTCCCGGGCCACCCCGTGCATGGGGCCCGCCCCCAGGAAGACGAAGCTGGATGCGCCCGCCCCGATGTCTCGTGTGACCGCCAGGGCCGCCTTCACGACACGCCTTCCCAGCGCCGGCAGCCGCCGGAGCGCCCGGCGAAGCGCCGGATCGCCGGCCCGATTCTCCGCCAGCAGAAGGCCCAGCAGGAGGAGGCTGCTGAAGGATTTCGTCATCACCACGCTCCGCTCCGCCCCCTCCGGCGAGTGGAGGCTCAGCCCCGCCTGTCTCGCCAGCGGACTGCGAGGATCGCACGTGAAGGAGAGCGTGGCGATCCCCCGGCGGCGCGCCACCGCCAGCGCCCGTACCGTCTCGGTGGTGGTCCCGGAGCGAGACGAGGCCACCAGCAAGGGCCGCGATCCCCTGGCAAAGACGCATCCGGGATACTGCAAGACCTCGGAGGCGGGAACCGCCCTTGCCCGGATGCCGGCCACTTGCTGGAAGGCAGCCGCCGCGGTCAGGGAGAGATAGTAGGACGAGCCGCAGCCGGTGAAGATCAGCTCATCCGGGCATCGCCCCTGGAAGAGGCGCTCCACGGTTGCAGACGCCGCGTCGAAGCTGCGGATGGCGGCCGCCCAGGCGGCGGGCTGCTCTCGGATCTCCTGCAACGTCCTGGCTCCACGCATCCGGCTGACCTCGTTGTGGGGCTTGGTGCTTGGGAGGGGCCCGAAGCCCAGTCCCCCGTTTCTTCAGGCGTCTCGCGATGATTGCCATTGAATGAACGCCCCGACGTCTGCGCGACTCTCGAACGCGCCGCTCCCGCCGGGCCTCCTCACCGTCATGGCCCCACAGGCATTCCCCCACAGGAGACACTCAGCGACCGGCCAGCCGGCCAGCCACCCGCACAGGAACCCCGCGTTGAAGGCATCGCCCGCTCCGGTCGGGTCCACGGCCTCCACGGCGAATCCCGGATGCTGCCAGGTCACCCCGTGCCGGAAGGCCATCGCTCCCGCCCGTCCGCGCTTGACCGCCAATGTCGCCACGCGGCTCGCCAGAGCGGCGGCCGCGCTCTGCCACTCCCCATCGCCCCCCAGGCCGCAGACTTCCACCTCGTTGACGAAGAGGACGTCGAGCCAGGGGAACAGCGTCGCGATGCGGGCGTCCCATGTCTCCCCGGGATCCCACCCGGGATCCAGGGAGATCGTCAGGCCGCGCTCCTTGGCGGCGCGAAGCAGCCCAGCGCATCCCGGCTGGATGGCGGGCTGGAGAAAGAACGAGGAGAGGTGGAGGTGCCGTGCCGTCGCCAGGTACTCCAGGTCCACCTCCTCGGCGCGTAGTTGCGCCATGGCTCCGGGGAACGTCAGCATGGCGCGGTCCTGCGGATAGGCCAGCGAGATCGTGAGGCCCGTCCGAACGGCCGCATCCCGGATCACCCGGCTCGCATCCACGCGCCGCTCGGAGAGCGCCCGGAGCACGAACTCGCCGAGCGGGTCGTCCCCGATCTTTCCCACGATCCCCACCGCGAGCCCCAGGGCCGCCAGGTTCGCGACGCACAAGGCCGTCGAGCTTCCCAGCGTGAAGGTGCATCGGCTCGCCAGAATCTCGCGTCCCAGGACCGGCAGGCCCGGCAGGCCGTCCAGGATCAGGTCCGGATTCAGCTCCCCGACGGCCACCACCTCCAGTCTGCTCATGACCCCGCCCATCCGGCTGCAATCACGCTACGGAATGACGACCCCCAGGTGGGCCAGGTCGGCGGCCAGTCGCTCGGGCGACTCGAAGCGCAGCGCGTGGATTCCCGCCCGGGCCGCTCCCTCGACGTTGCTCTCGCGGTCGTCCACGAAGATGCAGGCCGGTCCCGGCAGGCCCGATCGCCGGAGGGCCTCCTGAAAGATCCGCGGGTCCGGCTTCATGACCCCGATCTCGTAGGAGAGGACGTACTGCTCGAAGAGCCTCAGCGCCTGCACGGTCTGCCGCACGTAGCCGAAGTGAATCTCGTTGGTGTCCGAGAGGAGGTAGAGCGGATACCGTGCGTGGAGGCTGTGAAGCAGCGCGCTCGTCGCCGGATTCTCGGTGAAGATGTCCCCGTACATGGGGAAGAACTCCTCGTATGGAACGTCCGCCCCGAGCCGGCCCATCACGGCCCGATGGTACGCCCGGCCCGACAGCACCCCGCTCTCGAAGTCCGCCTGGAGAGAGTCCCCGAAGGCGGCGCCGGAGACTTGAGCGGCTGTCCGGCCCGTCCTCCGGGCGAGTCGCTCGCAGAAGATCTGGTAGTCGAAGGTGCAGATGACCCCACCGAAGTCGAAGATGATGAGCCGGATGTCGGACACCGATTCCACTCCCTCACCTGATAGCAATGTCGCCACCCACTTCCCAGGGCCCCATCAGAGGCTAAAACGTGAAACGTAAGCTCGCAGTTACGTTTTACGTTTTTCCTTGCCCCCGGAGCGGAGCCATCGGTCCAGCCAGGCATAGGCCCTCTCGCGCATGGGGGCGGCGAACTCATGACCGACCGGAAAGATCTCCAGCCCCAAGCGGTCCTTGGCCCCGGCATAGGCCCGCCTCGCCCCGCGGATCGTGGCCTGAACCCCTTCCAGGGGGAAGATGGCATCGCCGCTTCCCGCGAGTGCCAGGAACGGCCGAGGGGCCACCAGGCCCAGCACGCGATCCAGATCCCCATGGGCCAGGAGTCCCGGAACGTACAGCGCCAGGTTGTGCAGGATGGCCCCCTCGAAGATCGCCCGGAAGCTGCTGAAGCCGCAGCTCGAGACGGCGGCCGCGATGCGCCGATCGGCGGCAGCCAGGAAGAGGGCCTCCTGCCCGCCCAGGGAATGCCCGAGGCAGCCGATCCTCCGCCGGTCCACCTCTTTCCGGGCCGTCAGATAGTCCAGGGCCCGCATGAGATCCCACAGGATCCTGGCCTGGAGGCACGAGCCGTGCGTGAGCAGGCGCATCGCCTCGAAGCGCTCGTAGTCCGCGCCGCGGAGGACGGCGTGCTGCCGCTCCTCGAAGCCGATGACGTCGGGACAGAACGTGACGTAGCCCCGCTTGGCCAGCTCCAGGGCGGTGAACTGCTCGGGGTTGCCGGAGAGACCCGCGGGCTCGCTCTTCCCCAGGTGGAACTCCCGGTTGTGCTGGTGGATGCACAGGACGGCCGGATGGGGACCGTCCCCATCCGGCAGGAGCAGGTAGGCGCTCACCCGCTGTCCGGGCTCCACGGCATAGCTCACCTTCTCCCGGGCAAATCCCGCCAGCGCCACCCGCTCCAGGACCCCCGGCCGGAGCGGGCAGTGGGCCGGCATCCGCCCCAATGACTTCACCAGCGTCCGCCGAAATCCAATGGCCATCTCTCCCCTCACACGCCGAGCGCCGAGCGCTCGCCCAGGAAGCGGTAGGTGAGGAACAGCGGCACGAAGGCTGCCGCGATCAGGATCGAGGCCAGGGCCGAGGCCGTCCCGAAGTGGTTGCTGAAGACCTCGGTGAAGATGACCACCGACATGGTAGCCCAGGGTCCGGAATACAGCAGGATGGAGGAGCTGAGCTCGCCGATGGTGGTCATCCAGGACAACGCCGCCCCGGAGAGGATGGCGGGGAACATCAAGGGGATGGTCACCTTCAGGAACGTGCGGAAGGGCGGCACCCCCAGGCTGACGGACGCCTCCTCCACGCGGAGGTCGATCTGCTGGAGCATGGCGGTGCAGGAGCGGACGGGGTAGGGCAGATGCCGGATGAAGTAGGAGACCAGCAGGATCATCCAGGTGCCCGTGAGCACCACGGGCGGCCGGTTGTAGACCACGATCAGGCCCACGCCCACGACGGTGCCCGGGATCGCATAGGCCAGCATGATGAGGCCGTCCAGCAGGGCGTGGGCGCGCGAGGGCCGCCGCGCCAGGAGGTAGGCCACCAGGACCCCCAGGAGGACATCCATCGCCACGGCCAGCGCCGTCAGGGCGAAGGTGTTGGCGATGGCCCGGGGGATGAGATAGAAGATGGTCTGGTAGCTCTGGAGGCTCCAGCCCGCGTACATCACCGGGCCGCGCGTCGGCATGAACGAGGAGATGATGATCGTGACCGACGGGATGAGGGCCACCGCCACCACCGCATAGGCGAAGGCGGTCAGGAGGAGCCGCCGGCCCCGGCCCAGGGGGCGCACCCGCAGCGGCTGGATGCAGACCACGTTGTAGGCTTTCTTGAAGGCATAGTAGCGCTGGGCCATGAGGGCCGCGGTGTTCACCAGGATGAGGAGACTCCCCAGCGTGCTGGCCATGGCCGGGTTCCCCCCCAGCTCGTTGATGAACTCCCCGTACATCAAGGTGGGCAGCGTGCGCAGGCCCTCGCCGATGATCATGGGCGTGCCGAAGTCGGCCATGGTGGCCATGAAGACCAGGAGCGCCCCCGCCGTGAGCGACGGGGCCAGGATGGGCAGAATGGCGGTGGTGAGCGTCCGGCGGGGGGGCGAGCCCAGGCTGAGGGCGGCATCCTCGATGGACTGATCCACGGAGCGCAGCGCCGCGGACACCAGCAGGAAGACGAAGGGGAAGTATTGCACGATGAACACCAGGAGGATGCCGCGCCAGCCGTAGATGGTGGGTAGGCTCCACCCGAAGGTCGAGAGGCCCCGGTTGACCAGCCCCATCCGTCCGAATAGGACGACCCAGGAGTAGGCCCCGATGAACGGCGGCGACAGGAGCGCCAGGTTGGCCGCCGCCCGCAGGAAGGTCTTGCCGGGCAAGGGATAGCGGTTGACCGCGAACGCCAGGAACGTCCCCAGGACGAGCGCCCCGAGGGTGGCCAGGGTGCTCAGGTACAGGCTGTTGATGATGCTCCCGTAGTAGTACCGGTGCGCGAAGAAGCGCTGGTAGTTCTCCCCCAGGACGAAGCGCCGCTCCTCGCCACTCACACTGGTGAGGAGCACCGTGGCCAGCGGGTAGACCAGGAACGCCAGGACGGCGAGGAAGGCCAGGAAGGTGATGGACCACCAGAAGTCCCGGCGCCGTCTTGCCATGTCAGTCGCCGCCTGCCTCGCCGGGCAGCAGGATGGCCCGGCTCCCGCCAAACCAGAGCGCCAGGCGATCCCCCACCCCGCGAATTGCATCGAAGTCCGGGTTGTGGATGTCGGCGACGATGCGCAGATCGCCCGCGGCCCGGATCTGATACCGCACCACCGCCCCCAGGTACGCCACCTCGGAGACCGTGCCCTTCAAGGCATTCCAGGCCTCGCCGGCATTGACCCCCGGTTCGAGCTGCAATGACTCGGGCCGGATGCCGAGGCAGATCGCCTCCCCTGGGCGGCCCGCGGCCCGCACCTGCCACCGCTCGCCGAACTCCGTCACCACCGCCAGATCGCCCGGGGCCTGACCCGGCCCCTCCACCCGGGCGCGGAGCACGTTCATCGTCCCGATGAAGTCGGCCACGAAGCGGTGACCGGGTCGAAGGTATAGTTCCCAAGGCTTGCCGACCTGCAATACCCGCCCGCGGTCCATCACCGCGATCGTGTCCGAGATGGCCAGGGCCTCCTCCTGGTCGTGGGTGACATAGATCGTGGTGATCTGGAGCGTCCGCTGCAGCCCGCGGATCAGGGAGCGGATCTGCACCCGGAGCTTGGCGTCCAGGTTGGAGAGGGGCTCGTCCATGAGGAGGAGGCGCGGCTCGATCACGAGCGCCCGGGCCAGCACGACCCGCTGCTGCTGCCCGCCCGAGAGCTGGGCCGGCATCCGATCCAGCAGGCGCTCGAGCTGGACGAGGCGGGCGGCCTCCTCGACCTTGGCCGCGATGCGGTCGGAGGCCACGCGGCGCGCCTTCAGCCCGTAGGCGACGTTCTCGCCGACGGTGAGATGGGGGAAGATGGCGTAGTTCTGGAAGACCACGCCGATGTTGCGGAGATAGGGCGGGACCTCGTCCATCCGGTCGTCGTTGAAGAACACGCTCCCCGCATCCTGTTCCAGCAGACCGGCCACGATGCGGAGCAGCGTGGTCTTCCCGCAGCCGCTGGGGCCGACCAGGGTGAAAAGCTCACCGGGACGGACATCCAGGCTGATGCCGTCGATGGCTGCTGCGTCGCCGAACCGCTTGACGATGCCCTGCACGCGGACGCGGGTCATAGACCTCCAGCTTTCGGCCGGCCAAAAACGGAAGCGAGGCAGGAGGTTCGCCTCGCTTCAGCGTGGGGCGCCCGGGAGCACCACACTCCCCGCCTACTGGGTCTTGATCAGGACATCCTGGAACCGCTTCAAGAGCTGCGTGCGCTGGTTGGCCGCATAGTCCAGGTCGTACGTGATGGCCTTGATCTTGTCCAGCGCCGGCAGGCCGGCGGGGGATCCCACGTCCTTGCGCACCGACCGGCGCCCGAACCGATCCACCATCAAGTTCTGCATCTCCTTGGATACGGTGAAGTCCAGGAACAGCTTGGCGGCGTTCGGGTGCGGCGCGTTCTTGATGAGGGCGGATCCGTCCAGCGTGATGGCCGTGCCCTCCGACGGGTAGATGAGGCCGATGGGGGCCCCGCCCTTCAGGTACTCAAAGGCGGCCTGCTCGAAGGTGAGGCCGATGGGGTACTCCCCGTTGGCCACACCCTGGTAGGTCATGCTGGATTTGGGCAGGACCTTGCACTGGCGGAGGAGATCCTCCACGAACTTCCAGCCGGTATCGTTCTTCCCGTAGATGGTGAGCCAGGTGACCAGCAGTGTGTAGGAGGATCCGGACTTGGAGGCGTCGGCGTAGGCGACCTTCCCCTTCCATCGCGAGTCCAGGACGTCCTTCCAGGCATTGGGCTTGTCCGCCTCGCTCACCAGTTTCTTGTTGTACATGATGACGTAGGGCATTGTCGTGAAGGGCGTCCAGACCTTGTCCGCCGGGACCTGGCCTGGGAAGAAGCTGCCGGCCTCTTTGGAGAGATAGGGCTCGAACAGGCCCTTCTTGTCGCCGATGGCTTCCGGCCCGAAGCTCCACCCCACATCCCCCAGCGGCCGCTCTTTCTCCGCCTCGAACCGCTTGATGATCTCCCCGGTCCCGGCCACGACGGTGGACACCTTGATCCCGGGATACTTTTTCTCGAAGGCCGCAGCCACCGCGTTCACCATATCCGCGTCGGCCGCGGAATACACCACCACCGAGTCCTCGGGCTTCCCCTGTGCCCAGGCGGATCCGAAGTAGAGAGCCAGCAGCCCCGCGATCGCCAGGATACCCACCAGCCACCCGCGTGCCCGTCCCATGCCTCGCCTCCTTTCTTTCAGCCTGTCCCGCGTTCCTCCCGGACATGCCTACTACTACAAGGACCCGGAGAAATCAAGCGGCAAAGCGCTCCGGGCGCGGTGTACCCGCCGAAATTTTCCGGCGCACCTCGTCCGGATCGGCAGGTCCCGTCCTCGCTACGAGGCGCCCGGGGCGTGTATCGCGCGGAGGAGCGCCTCGGGGTCGGGGAGTTGGCCCGGGCCGTACTCCTCCTTGAATCGGACGATGCCCTCCCTGTCCACGATGAAGACCGAGCGCCGGGCGCAGTTCCGCTCGGCATTGTAGACACCGTAGGCCCGGCAGACCGCCCGGTGGATGTCGCTCAGGAGTGGAAAGGAGAGATGGTGGTGGGCCGTCCAGGCGTCGTGGGAATAGACGCTGTCGATGCTGATGCCCAGGACCGCCGCACCAGCCGCCTGGAAGTCGTTGAGCCGCGCCTCCAGCGCGGGCATCTCCTTGGTTCAGCCAGGCGACCAGTCGAAAGGGTAGAAGGCGAGGACAACGTGGCGCTTCCCCCGGAAGTCTGCCAGGCCGATCTCCATGTTCCCGGGCACAGGCAGCCGGAAGTCCGGCGCCGGATCGCCGACCTTGATCTCGGTCACAGCCTCACGGTCCTGATTACCCATCCGAGGTCCTCCTCTGCCAGGCGTCGCGCGCCCACGTCATGGGTGAGGCGGACGAGTCGCCGGATGCTGCTGGCTACTCAGAGCAGTTGCACAATGGAAGGGAAAGCCGACACGGTGAAGGTGGGCGCAGGCGTCCCTGGCGGCAGGCTCTTGGTTCCGTGGTCGATCCAGATGACATCCATCCCTGCCGCCTGGGCCCCGACCACGTCCACCTCCGGCGTGTCCCCCACGAAGATGGCGTCCGCCGGGCCCAGATTCAAGCGCCGCAGCGTCTCCGCGAAGATCTCCGGCCGGGGCTTCCGCCATCCGACATCCGCCGACACGACGATCGCCTCGAACCGTTGTCGAATGCCCTGGGCGTCGAGCGCCATCCCCACCGTGGGCCCGTGGTCGAAGTTGGAGACGACCGCCAGGCGATACCGTGGGCGCAGGGCATCCAGCACGGCGCGATGGGACTCGGGGAATTCCATCGCTCGGGCGAGCTGACGCGTATGCTCGGCGATGCCGACCTCGATGCTGCGAGCCACCTCGGGACCGTCCGGGATCTCCAGGCGCTGGAAGACCATCCGGAACCGCTCGCGCGCCGTCACCTCGCGCTGCTCCCGGTTCCGGATCTCCTCCGCAGCGTGGAACGCGCCCACGAATGCCCGGTAGAAGTCCCCAAGCGAGACGCCTCCGCACACGGGCCTCAGCGCCTCGTACACATACGGGCTGGTGGACCGGACCTCCTGCCCGTTGATCTGAACCAGGGGAAGACGCTGATTGTTGAAGTTCACGAGGGTGTCGAACATGTCGAGGAGCACAGCCTGGTAGCTCTTCATGGCACCTCGCGGTCATCTTCGCGTGCGTCGCCAAGAGTCGCGAACGCAAGCGTCACGTTCGCGGGGCATGGATCAAGGAGACTCCGGACAGCATACGTTCGGTGGAAGAAGCCGTCAAGGCTGGACGCGCACGCGGGTTGGTCACGGAATTACTCCGATGGTCTCCCCATCGGATACCTGCGGCTAGCCGACAGACGTTTGGCCCATTCCCCAGGATATTGGGACGCGGTCATTTTCCTACCCAATATCTTGGGCCTCTCGTGAGAAAAAAGATTGACATGGCCAAGCGAGTTGATATTGTATGGCCGCTACCGCCCGATGGGGGGCGGGCATTGGACCGGGCAGTCCTCAAGGACGGACCCGGAAAGGAGAGGGTGAATGGCGACAAAGAAGGCGGCGTTCGGGGGCTACACCATCAACTTCAAGGGGTGCACCGAGAGTGTGGAGGCCGTCTTCGGCAACAAGCCGGTCAGCCCG
>DATIFO010000207.1:0-33832 GCA_035455275.1 Methylomirabilis sp. (SeqCode)
GGCATGCATGGCCGCCCCACACAGCAACTCCGCGGCAGTGAGCACCCCTTGCCCGCCGATGCCGGCCAGCAGCACATTCAACGTCCGCTCGGGAAATGCGCCCAGCCCCATCATTCCTCCCTCGGCCACTCTCCGGAAAACCGTTGAGCCACCAAGTTGCTAACACTGCCGTAAAACGTGAAACGAAAAACGTAATTGGGGGTTACGTTTTACGTTTCGCCCCATCTGTCCCTGGCGCCTCGGCGGTTAACTTGTTCCCACCGGGACAATGGCCTTCGGTCCGCACAGCTGCACGCACAGCTCGCAGCCGTTGCACCCTATCGGATCGATGGTCACGTAGCTCAACTGACGCTCGCGGCCGTTGGGCAGCGTCACGACCTCGCGCCGGCTCACCTGGATGGCCGGGCATCCGGTCTTGAGGCAGGCGCCGCATCCGTTGCACTGCTCGTCCAGGACCTCGAAGGCCTGGGGCCGATCGAACTCCTCGATCAGGACGCAGGGTCGGTTGGTGACGATGACCGAGGGACCCTCGTGGGCCAGGGCGTCCTTCAGGGCCCGATGGATATCGGGGAGCCGGTACGGATCGATGAGCTGCACGTGCTCCACCCCGAGCGCCTTGCACAGCGCCACGAAGTCCACCGGCTTCGCCGTCGCTTGCTGCAGGGTCACCCCCGTCCCCGGATGGTCCTGGCCTCCCGTCATCCCCACCGTCCGGTTATCCAGGATGACGACCGTCACGTTGCCGCCGTTGTACACGATGTCGAGCAGTCCGGTCATCCCGGAATGCAGGAACGTGGAATCGCCGATGACCGCCACGGCCTTGACGCCCTGGCCGGCCATCCGGTATGCCTTCTCGATCCCCAACGCGTTCCCCAGGCTGGCCCCCATGCACACGCAGGTCTGGATGGCGTTCCAGGGGAAGCCCGCCCCCAGCGTGTAGCAGCCTATGTCGCCCGTGATGACCAGGTCCTTCATCTTGCCCAGCGTGTAGAACACGCCCATGTGCGGGCACCCGGCGCAGAGCGTCGGCGGCCGCGGGAACGGCTGGCGCTCCGGGTCCACGGGGGCCAGTCTCGGCGCAACGGAAGACTCCTTTGGAGCCGAGCCGTCAAATGCCTGCCGGATCCGTTGCGGTGTCAGCTCCCCGACCCGGGGCAGCTTCCCCGCGCTGTCCACCCGGATGCCCATCGCCAGAAGGTCCGCCTCTACCAGGCCCTCCAGCTCCTCGATCACGTAGAGCCGCTGCACCTGCGAGGCGAACTCCCGGATGAGCCGCTCCGGCAGCGGGAATGAGAAGCCCAGCTTGAGGAAGGAGGCGTCCGGAAACGCTTCACGTGCGTACATGTAGGCGGGGCCGCTGGCGATGATGCCGACTTCGCGGCTGCCCCACTCCTGCGTGTTCAGCGGGCTGGCATCCGCCAGCTTTGCCAGTTCCCGCATGCGCTGGAGGACGATGGGGTGCCGTTTCCGCGCGTTCGCCGGCAGGACCACGTACTTGGCCGGGTCCTTGGTGAAACCGAGAAAGGGAGAAGCCGGCCGCTCGCCCAGATCCACCAGCCCCTTCACATGGCTGATGCGAGTCGTCAGCCGCATTATGATCGGCGTGTCATGCTGCTCGCTGAGGGAGAGCGCCTCGGCCACGAAGGCCTTGGCCTCTTGGCTGTCACTGGGCTCGAGGAGGGGCACCTTGGCGAACCGGGCGAAGTATCGCGTGTCCTGGCCGTTCTGGGAGCTGGCCATTCCGACATCGTCCGAGACCACGATCAGGAACCCCCCGCGGACACCGATGTAGGAGCCGCTCATCAAGGGATCCGCCGCCACATTCAGACCCACGTGCTTCATGGCCACCATGGATCGCGCCCCGGCCAGGGAGCCACCCATGGCCACCTCGAAGGCCACCTTCTCGTTGGGGGCCCACTCCGCATACAGATCCGGATACCGCGCCAGCGCCTCCAGGATCTCTGTGGCCGGCGTCCCCGGATAGCTGGACGCGACCGTGACTCCAGCCTCCCAGGCCCCCCGCGCCACCGCCTCGTTCCCAGACATCAAGATCCGCCCCGAAGGGGCGGGCGCCCTCATCGTGCGCTCCTTCCCCATATCGCAATCCTTTCCCTTTCGCAAAACCGTCTCGGGAATGGGATCTGAAATCCATCAGTACCTGCCATTGGCCCCCGGCCGCCGTGAGCCGACGGCCAAAGGCTAACGGCCATTGTGGCCGCACAGACTACCACGGATCGACCCGATGGAAAAGCCCGCCGGCAAATTCCTCGCCCCTTTGTCCGCATGGCCTACAAGGGGGTCGGCTGTTTCAGCGCGCCGCTCTTCTCGCCGATGGGCGCCGCCTGATTGCCACCGAATCGCAAATGCGCTACAGTCCTTTCGTCTCGCAGCTTCACACCGAAAGGAGTGGCGCCCATGGGTGAATTGATTCATGTATCGCGAATCAGGATCGTCAAGGACAAGGGGCCGGTGCGGCGGGCCTATATCGAGAACTTCCCCGAGCCTGTGCGCTTCGGGGTCCACGGGGGCATCAAGAAATTCTATGGGGTGGAGCCGGAGGAGGAGCTGCCGACTACCCTTGACCACATCATCGCCGGCGTGGCCGGGTGAATGACCGGCACGCTGGCCGGGGCGCTGGCGGCACGGAAGATTCCGACCCAACCGGACAGACTGTCGTCGGAGGTCGAGGGATTCATCGAGAACGTCGAGGGCAAGCCGTTCATCACCAGGATCAAGGTCCACTACAAGGTGAAGGTCCCCCGGGGCAAGCGCGAGGAGGCGGTGCGGGCCATCGAGGTCCACGAGAAGGGCTGCCCTGCCTCGCAGTCGGTGCAGCGCGGCATCGCCATCGAGTGGGACGGAGAAGTCGAGGAAGAATGAGCGCGCGTGGAGCTGCGCAATGACCAAATCCCAATGACCAATTACCAAACTGAGTGCCGCCTCCAGTGAAGTTTCACGGCATTTCAGCACCTCATTGGGATTTGGGATTTGGTCATTGGTCATTCATGGAGGTCCAGTGGAGACGCGGCTGCTCTA
Source organism: Methylomirabilis sp. (SeqCode) (assembly GCA_035455275.1). Lineage (GTDB taxonomy): Bacteria > Methylomirabilota > Methylomirabilia > Methylomirabilales > 2-02-FULL-66-22 > 2-02-FULL-66-22. The sequence goes on from DATIFO010000207.1 coordinate 3,037, forward strand.
CCAGACCGATGCGTACCTGAAGAGCGTTGAGACCAGGGTGCTGGCCCTCAACGGCACGGCCGTGGCGCTGGAGTCCACCCTGTTCTACCCCGCTGGCGGCGGCCAGGCCCATGATCTGGGACGATTGACCGTGGACGCCGTGACGTGGCAAGTCGTCAAGGTCTGGCGCGAGGGGCCGACTGTCTGGCACGGGATCGAGGGCGAGCCTCCTCCCGCCGGCACCCTGATTCGCGCAGAGGTGGACTGGGATCGGCGGCACGCGCTGATGCGGACGCACACCGCCTTCCACATCCTCTGCGGCGTCGTCTGGCGGGACTACGGGGCCAAGGTCACCGGCGGGAACATGGAGCCTCTCTCGGGCCGAATGGATTTCGAGTTCGAATCTCTGCGCGGCGAGTTGGTCCGGGAGGTCGAGAACAAGATCAACGCCGAGGTCGCAGCGGCTCGACCGATCCGCGTCTCTTTTCTCCCCAGGGAAGAGGCCGACCGCCACCCGGACCTCATCCGAACCAAGGTGAACTTGCTGCCTCCGGACATCACCACCATCCGCGTCGTGGAGATCGAGGGCTTGGACATCCAGGCCGACGGCGGCACCCACGTGGCCTCCACCCAAGAGGTCGGCCGGATTCGGGTCATGGGCTACGAGAGCAAGGGAAAGATCAACAAACGTATCAAGCTATCCCTGGAATGATAGCGAGATTACAGGCCGCTTGTCTTCCTGTCCTTGGGTTGCCGTTCCTTCCTCCCTCTGATATGCTGCGTTCCGGTTGCTGATTTCAACGGCACACACAGGATCATGCACGCAAGAACGTTCTGGAAAACGGTCACGATGGACCGGACGGAGTTCCTGGACCGGCTGATCGGGCTGCTCGAGGCACAGGGCATCCGCTAGGGTGTCGTCGACGGTCAGGCTGTAAACGCCTTCGCCGAGCCAGTCGTGAGCCTGGATCTCGACCTAGCCGTAGCAGTGGATGACCTGTCCAGAACGGAGTCTCTGCTCCGGGCCGCTTTCTCCGTTGAGCGCCACGCACATAGTCTTGACGTCTCCGAATCAGGATCCGACCTCCGCGTTCAGATCCAGACGGACCCGCGCTACGCGATCTTCCCGGAGCGCGCCAGCGTCCGCCAGGTCCTCGGAATCCGGCTGCCGGTCGCCGCCGTCGAGGATGTTCTGCAGGGAAAGGTCTGGGCGGCGAGCGATCCCGCGCCCCGGCCCAGCAAGCGCCTCAAGGATCTCGCCGACATCGCGCGGCTGTTGGAGGTATCACCGCACCTGCGGCCGCTTGTCCCACCGGAAATTCTGTCCAAGCTGGTCTGATCCTGGAGCGTATCTGGTTAGCCCAGCAATTATCAATGTTTATATACATCCCCTAAGAATCCGCATGCGCTTTCACCGCTGAGCAAATCCCCCAATCGCGCCCAGAAGATCATCTCGGCTTGCGCGAAGACGAACCGACGACGAACCGGCAGCGGATAGGTGCGTAGCAAGGGGACCCGTGATGAAGTCTCTTGCTTCAGCGGCGGGTCCCCCATCACGAGCGACCGCTACAGGTTCCGATTCCCGACGCTCACGTGCTGGCGTAGGCGAGGCTCTCTGATGCCTCCCTCAGGGGCGACTCCGCTCCGACGTCCGGAAAGATATCATAGACATAGTCGTGGGCGGCCAGGGCGATCTCGCCCAAGGTGCCCGCCTGGACGCGCCTGATGATCGCCTCGCGGGAGAGATTGAAGATCGCCTCCAGGATCTGCCAGCGCTCCGCATCGCTCGCCTGTCCCACAACGAAGAGCACGCGGGCGCTGTGCTGGATGTAGCGGGGCGACAGGAGCTGCCGCTTCAGGAGGTCCATGATGATGGGCGCCTTGGCGCGGTCGAAGCGCCCCGGATCCCCACGGCGGTCCAGCTCGACGAAGAACGCCGAGGTCCACTCGTTGTGATAGTCCCACAACTTCCCGAACAGCTCCTCGGTGAAGCGAGTCCCCGCCTTGAGCTCGAAGTCGTTCACAGCGGGCACGACGCCATCCTCGGTGGGCGCCGGCCGCTTGAGGCAGCCGTCCAGGGTGATGGCGGCCCGGTGACGGAGGAGGCTCCACAGCCACGACACATCGATCCGGTAGGTGGCGAGGTCGTTCATGAACCGCAGCCCAAGCTCGTAATCGTCGATGGCGGCCGCGAAGTTCCCGTTCAGGATCTGGAAGCCATAGTTCGCCGCCATGTAGAAGGCGTGCTGGATGTGCTCGATGGTGATCGCACCCTCGGGCACGCCGTAAATGCTGTCCCACAGCTCTTGCGTGATGAGTTTCTCCGGCGTGTCGAACATGTCCCTGGCGATGACCCAGGGCGTGATCTTGCCCTGATCGTTCAACAGGCCGCGGGATTGCAGGAGGCGCCGTTCCGCGTCGACGAGACCGCTGGCGACCGTCGGCACCGGTTTGCCTTTCACCTCCACTGTCTCTGGCGGCGCATCCAGGATCGCCTGGAGCTCACTCACGGGAGCCCGCAAGGGTACATTGCCGGCGGCCACGTAGGCCGGTTCCGGGCTGGCGACCCAGCTCTGCCGATAGGCATCATAGAGTCGTCCGCGCACTCGCCCTGCGAGGATGCTCTCCAGCGTGGGCTGTTGACCCACGGGGAGCGGCATCTCGGGCACAAACATGAGACCCAGGATGCGCTCTCGCAGCTTGTCGATGACCATCGCACGCAATGCGAGTGGGTTATTCCTCGATCGGCCATAGGGATCGTTCGGCTGGTAGATCATGACCGCCGCCATCCCACCGATGGGGGCCCCCTGCGTGAGCCCGCCATCCTTCATGCCGGCCATGAGCATCACCAGCGCGTTATAGCGCTGATACGCAATCATGTTCGGGGAGGCCATGCCGATGGTCTGCGGATCGGGAAAGACGCCCTGCGGGTCATCCTTCCACATCTCGATGAGGCTCGCCAGGTAGTCCCAGCGGCCGACGTTCGTCCCGAGGAGCCGACGCCGCAAGACCCAGGCGATCGCCGGCAAGAACCGGCCCGCATTCCCCTCCTCGTAGAGGACCTTGATCTTGATGGTGCCCGGCTGGAGGCCGATCATGGCTTCCAGTCGCGCCAGGAGCTTCTCCACGATCAACGCCTCCTGAGGGGTCTGGATCTTCGGGAGGTAGTAGTAGACGCCTGTGCCGGCGCGTGTGAGGGAGTCATAGTTGTTGAGGACCCACAGGACGGTGATGGGGATCACACCGGGCACCGGCTCGCCGTCCACCGTGATGTGGTCATACCGCACGTGGATGCCCGGAGGCCGAGCGAACCGGGTCGGCCATTCCGCCGGGGGCGAATTGATCCTGTACGCGCGCGGTCGGCCTTTCTTCACCACCTCGTAGGGGCGGCCGGCCCAGCGGCCCTCGAGAATCTCCTTGGCATTCTGCATGGCCGCAAATATTCCCACCGATTGATTGGTGGGCGCGCCATGGGGCTGGAAATGGGGCGGCGAGGCGTCTTCGAAGTCCGGCATGTTCATGGGCGCCGGGCTGTTCAAGGCATTGAAGGCCATGTCCAGCGGATGCCACGGCCCGGTCAGCTCCAGGCCGGGATTCGTCAACGGGTGGGCGTCCTCCGGGATGGGCACCTCGTCGTTGAGCCGCCAGCGCCACTCGCTCTCCCGACCCAGGGCGTTGTCGATCAGGCCTTGGACGATCTGGCGGAAGGTCCAGGGGCGCCCCGTGACAGGATCCTCGAACGTATCTTCCCACCTCGACCAGGCATATTTCTCGCTGACCGGCGCCGGGGACTGCAAGAGCGCCCGGCGTGCGGTGAGGGCCCTGGCGATCTCTGGACCCAGCTCCCGGGCGAGGGTGGCGATCGCCCCTTCGACATTGACGAACCGCCCGTTCGTGGTCTTGGTCCCGAAGAGTTCCGGGAACCCCTGGAGGATGTCCTGCCGGATCACGGCCGAGGCCTCCTCAGAGCTTCCCTGCAGGATCTCTGCGACCCGCCCTTCGACGGCCGCTCCGATCGCTGTGCCGTTCGCATGTGCCATCGCTATGCCTCCTCGGGTGAGCACCGGGGCCGTATCGGGCCCCGGGTCCCCCGTCTGGCTCGCTGCTCCGGTGCGGTCTCCATTCGCAGACCTCTGGCGTCCTGCACCGGCAGGACGCCACCGGTCAGGGGCGCGCCGCGAGCTCCCGCTCGTGGGCGCGGGCGTCGCCGAAGCCGTCCGAGGAGCGGATCCGCTCGTCCGCACCGGGGACGAAGCGGCGCTCCAGTTCCTGGAAGTGGGCCACCCGGGCCATGACGTGGTGGCTCTCGGTGGGATGGCCCCGCTTCGTCCGCTCCAGTGTCCACTGGGCCTCCTCTTCGTGCTGCACGAGGTCCGCCATGGCGTTCCAGACGGCATACATGGCCGCGTGGGCCCCGAACAGCGTGATGAAGATGAACTTGTATCCCAGCTCCCCCAGCTCGGTGAACCGGAACGGCTGCGGGTCCTGGTGCCAGCGGAAGGAAGAGGAGTAGTTGAACGCCAGCGGGAGCTGCGGATGGCTCTGGCGCATGGCCTCGGCGAAGGCGATGGCGGGGGTGCGGTCGGCGGTGGAGAATTCGCACCACACCAGGTCCACGCCAGCGTCGGCGTAGGCGCGAGATCGCCAGACGGCTTCCTCCAGGCTTCCGCCCACGGCGCCGAAGGCGTCTGTGCGGGCGATGATCACGAACTCCGGGTCCAGCCGGTCTCGCTCCTGCACGGCGGCCCGGAATTTCCCGATGGCCTCCTCCCGCGCGACGAGGGTCTTCCCCGCGATGTGGCCACAGCGCTTGGGGAAGCGCTGGTCCTCCAGGTGGATTCCCGCCACCCCCGTCCTGATGAACTCCTGGACCGTGCGCATGGTGCTGAGGGCGTTGCCGTACCCATCGTCCGCGTCGGCGATGATGGGGATCTCGACGGCGCTGGCAGTCATGGAGGCCGCCTTGGTGACCTCGGTCATGGTGAGGAGGCCCATGTCCGGCCAGCCGTTCAGCATGGCCAGCGAGTACCCGCTCAGGTAGATGGCCTTCATCCCCGACCGCTCGGCGATCTGCGCATCCAACGGTGAGTAGATGCCGCCCGTGAACACATAGGGCTCCTCGCGTAACAGCCGGCGGAATGCCTTCCCTCTGCTCTGTATCATGTCAGTCCCTCCCTGGACATTATGGTTTCGGAACCACCCCGCGGGGGACGGGCCGATCTGTGCTGCCCGTTCCCGGGCGGGCTCTGCGGAGACCCCACCGCAATCCCCTTGCGCGGGCTCTCCGGGTGCGCGTACAATCCGCGTCCAGGCGATCGAAGTCAAACTGATTGTTTTTATCGGCGCGATAAGAAATTCTTATCACGTCGCTTGAGGGGGCGGGGCGATGGAGGTGGACCAGCTCAAGACCTTCGTGGCCGTGGTGACCTTCGGCGGCTTCCGCCGGGCGGCGGAAGTCCTCTTTCTCAGCCAGCCCGCCGTGAGCGCCCGGATCAAGGCGCTGGAGCGGTCCCTGGGCGTGAGGCTCTTCGAGCGCCGTCGAGAGGGGTTGGTGCTCTCCGTGGCCGGGCGCGCCCTGCGGGCGCATGCGGAGCACCTCTTGCAGGAGGTGGCGGTGGCGCAGCAGGCCGTGCATGAGGCCAGCGGCGCGAGGGGCGGCGCGTTGCGCATCGCCGCGGCCCTGTCCATCTGTACCTACCTGCTGCCGGACGTGCTCAAGCGCTTCCAGGTCGAGCACCCGAAGGCGATCATCACCGTGCAGTCGGGTCACTCCAAGGATGTGCTGGAGCTGGTGCTGCGGGGCGAGGCGGAGATCGGCCTGGCCCGCTCGCTCCACCACCCCCAGGTGGAGACGGTGAGCCTGGGGGACGATCCCCTGATCCTGGTGGCCCACCGGGCGCATGCTCCCACGAGGAGCCGCCAGGCGCCGCTGGCGGAGGTGGCGGACTGGCCGCTCATCTTCTTCGACCGGGGCTCCAGCGACTGGACGCTGAGCCACGGCCTGTTCCGGCTGGCCGGCCGGGTGCCGAACGTGGTGCTGGAGGTGGAGACCATCGAGGCGGCGAAACGGATGGTGGCGCGGGGGCTGGGCCTGGCCTTCCTGCCCCGGCTGGCCGTGGCGCAGGAGCTCCGGGCCAAGACCCTCGTGGCCATCAAGGTGCTGGACGCGGCCCCCCTGGGCCGCAGCCTGGACGCGATCCACTCGCGCGAGCGCCCGCAGAGCGCGGAGGCCCTCAGCTTCCTCCGCACGCTCCAGGCCACCATCGGCGAGGTGGCCGGGGCTGGCGGGCGGGCACGCCGCCGTCGACGCTGACAGGCCACCGCAAATGATTTCGTAGGGCCTCGGGGGACCGGTCCCCCAATAGGGAATTCGCCTGCCGGTCCCGCCCCGAGGACGTCCTGCAGGGAACTGTCTGGGCGGCAAGCGGTCCCGCACGCGGTCGGCGAGATTCCCGCCAGTTTTGGCTTGACCCGCTCTCCATGGCAAATGTAGGATGATTTGGCGCCAGGTCGGCTGCACGCTGGGATGACGCTCGCCACCACCGGCCTCTTGGTGGAGCGGCCCGCACCCCCCCGGCGTGAGGGGTATCGGTTTTCTGGTAGGGGCTCTGCCCCCGGCCCGGACCAAGTGCCTGGTCCCGTCCCGGCTGACCGGCCCCCCCAATTCCTTCAGCGCAGCAGTGCACCGAATCAGCGGAGAGATCCTGGTGCCAAGAAAGACGCCCGGCGCTGAGGACCCCAGGACGCCACCACCCGTCGAAGAGCCGGCGGCGTCCCCGGCTGCTCCCGACGCACCGCAAACCCCGGCGGAGTCGATCCTCACAGACCGTCGAGCGGCTGGCTTTCCCATTGTCGGCATCGGTGCGTCGGCCGGCGGACTGGCGGCGTTCGAAGCGTTCTTTGCCGCCATGCCGACCGACACCGAGCCTGGCCTGGCCTTCGTCTTGGTCCAGCACCTTGCCCCGGACCACAAGAGCATCCTCTCTGACCTGGTCAAGCGCTATACCCGGATGCAGGTCCTCGAGGTCGCGGATGGGATGGCGGTCCAAGCTAACTGCGTCTACATCATCCCGCCCAACCGGGACATGGCCCTCCTGGGCGGTACCTTGCAGTTGCTGGACCCGAGCGCGCCGCGCGGCCAGCGCCTGCCCATCGACTTTTTCTTCCGCTCCCTGGCACAGGACCAGCACGAGCGGGCCATCGGCATCGTCCTCTCCGGCACCGGCAGCGACGGCACGCTGGGGGTGCGCGCGATCAAGGGCGAGGCGGGCATGGCGATGGTTCAGACCCCCGAGTCCACCGAGCACGACGGCATGCCGCGCAGCGCCATCGCCACCGGGCTCGTGGACTTTGTGTTGCCGCCGGCCGAGATGCCTGCCCAGCTCATCGCCTACGTCGCGCACGCGTTCGGCAAGCCCACCCGCCCCGTCTCGCCCCCGCCCGCCAAGGTCGAAGACGCGTTGAAAAAGATCTGCGTCCTGCTGCGGGCCCAGACCGGCCACGACTTTTCCCAGTACAAGCAGACCACCATCGTCCGCCGCGTCGAGCGGCGCCTGGCCGTCCACCAGATCGCGCAACTGGATGGGTACGTGCGCTACTTGCAGCAGAACCCGGCGGAAGTGGACGCCCTCTTTCGCGACCTGTTGATCGGCGTCACCAGCTTCTTCCGCGACCCGGAGGCCTGCGCGGCGCTCGAGGCTCAGGGCATTCCGCTCCTCTTTGCCGGCAAGCCGGCGGACGCGGTGATCCGCGTCTGGGTGCCCGGCTGCTCCACCGGCGAGGAAGCCTATACCCTCGCCATCCTGCTCCAGGAGCGCCTGGAGGTGCTCCGGCAGCGGTTCACGGTCCAGGTGTTCGCCACCGACATCGACCGCCAGGCCATCGACCAGTCCCGCACCGGCCTGTACCCTGCCAGCATCGCCGGCGACGTCGCGCCGGAACGCCTGGCGCGCTGGTTCGTCCCGGAGGCGGACGGCAGCGCCTACCGCATTCACAAAGGCGTCCGGGATCTGCTGGTCTTCTCCACGCAGGACGTGATTTCGGACCCGCCGTTTTCCCGGCTCGACCTCATCAGTTGCCGGAACCTCCTGATCTACATGGGTGGGGACCTGCAGAAGAAGCTCATCCCCCTGTTTCACTACGCCTTGAATCCGGGCGGCTTGCTTTTCCTGGGCACCTCCGAGAGCGTGGGCGAGTTCGTGGACCGCTTTGCCACGCTGAATCCCAAGGCGAAGCTGTATCAGCGCAAAGAGGACGGGCCCGTCGCCCACCGCCCCCCGGTGGGGACGCGTCCGCCCTCCTGGATGGAAGGCGGGACCGCCCCACGGCCGTCCGGGGGGGCGCCCGGCGAGGGCAAGCCCCCCCTGCGCGAGCTGACCGAACGGGCCCTGCTGCAGCAGTACGCCCCGGTCGGCGCGCTCGTCACCGATCACGGCGAGGTCCTCTACCTCCACGGCCGCACCGGCCGGTACCTGGAACCGGCCCCGGGCGAGTTCGACAGGAACATTCTGAAAATGGCCCGCGAAGGCTTGCGGGGGGAGCTAGCCACCGCCCTGCACCGCGCGGTGGCGGCCAACACGGCGGTGCGCCGCCCGGGGCTGCGGGTCAAGACCAACGGCGACGTGACCACGGTCAACCTCACGGTGCGGCCAATGTCCGCTGGCCCGGACGTCGCCGCGCCACCCCTGTTCCTGGTCATCCTGGAAGAGGCGCCCCCGGCAGACCAGGCACAGCGCGTCGAGGCCGCCGGAGATGCCGGCGAAGGGGGGCATGAGCCCGCCCCCGACAGCGAACCGCGTGTCGCGGCGTTGCGGCAGGAGCTGCGGGCCAAAGAGGAATACCTCCAGTCCATCAACGAGGAGCTGGAGACCTCCAACGAAGAGCTGCAGGCTGCCAACGAGGAGATGCAGTCCGTCAACGAGGAATTGCAGTCCACCAACGAGGAGCTGGAGACCTCCAAGGAAGAGCTGCAGTCGATCAACGAGGAGCTGGCCACGGTCAATACCGAACTGCATTCCAAGGTGACCGATCTGTCGCGGGCCAACAACGATATGGCCAACCTGCTGGCCGGCACGGGCATCGGCTCCATCTTCGTGGACCATACCCTGCGCATCCAGCGCTTCACCCCCGCCGTCACCCCGCTGATCAACCTGATCCCGACCGACGTGGGGCGGCCGGTGAGTCACATCGTCTCCAACCTGGCGGGCTATGACCGCCTCGTGGCGGACGTGCAGGCGGTGCTCGACACCCTGGTACCCACAGAGATCGAGGTACAGACCCTGGCAGGCGTATGGTACTCGCTGCGCATCCGGCCCTATCGCACCCTGGACAACGTGATCGAGGGCGGGGTGATCACCTTTGTCGAGATCACGGAACAGAAGGCGATGCAGGGCAAGCTCCAGGAAGCTGCCCGGGTGGCACGGGAGGCCCAGGCCTATGCGGAGCAGGTGCTGGATACGGTCCACGAGCCGATCCTGGTCCTCCAGGCGGACCTGCGCGTCTGCTCCGCCAACCACGCGTACTACGCCTTCTTCCGGACCACGCCGGAGGAAACGGTGGGCCGGCCGCTGGCGGAGCTGGGCGATGGGCGGTGGAACTTGCCCGCGCTCCGCACCGCCCTGGAAGACGTCCTGCCGCAGCAGACGATCCTCCGGGGGTTCGCCGTGACGGTCGACTCGCCGGGCCTCGGGCAGCGCGCGCTGCGGCTGAATGCGCGCGAGGTGCGCGGCGGGGTCGGTGCGGCACGCTTGATCCTGCTGGCCATGGAAGACGTCACCCCCGACTGACGGGGCTCCGGGGGACCGGGCACGCAACCAGGGGGCACCTATGGTTGACGACCGCACGGATGGTGGAGCCGAACACGCAGGGGCCGAGTTGCGCCAGCAGGCGGAGGCCCGGCTGCCGCAGCGACCCACCGCCCCGGACGCGCTCCCGCCCGAGGACGTGCCCCGCGTGCTCCACGAGCTGCAGGTGCACCAGATCGAGCTGGAGCTGCAGAACGAGGAGCTGCGTCGGGCCCAACACGCACTCGACGCCTCGCGCGCCCGCTACTTCAACCTCTACGATCTCGCCCCCGTGGGCTACGTCACCCTCAGCGAACAGGGGCTGATCCTGGAGGCCAATCTCACCGCCGCAAAGTTGCTGGGTGTGACACGCAGCTCGCTGGTCTCGCAGCCGATCTCCCGCTTCATCCTCCCAGACGACCAGGACATCTACTACCGGCACCGCCGGCAGCTTTCGGCAACAGGGGGTCCCCAGGTGTGCGAGCTGCGCATGCTGCGCACGGATGGCGCCCCCTTCTGGGCGCGGGTGGAAGCGACCGCGGCGGAGGCCGAGGAGGGCCGTGCGGCCGTCTGGGGCACCGTGCTGAGCGACATCACCGCGCAGAAGCAGGCGGAGGCGGCCCTGCGGCAGGCCCACGACACGCTGGAGCAGCGCGTCGCCGACCGGACGGCCGAGCTGTCCGGCGCCCTCCAGAAACTCTCGATCCAATCCGAGCAGCTCCGCAGTCTCGCCTCGGATCTGACCCTGGTCGAGCTGCGGGAGCGGCTTCTGTTGGCTGAGCAGCTCCACGACGGCCTGCAGCAGCTCTTGGTCGGGGCGCGGATCCAGGTGGAGATCCTGGGGCGGGGGGAAGACCCCGGCGTCCGGCAGGCCTGCCAGGAGATCAGCCGCCTCCTCGAAGACGCCCTCGCCGATGCCCGCTCGCTCACGGCCGAGCTGAGTCCGCCCATCGTGCGCACCGGCGGGTTGCTCGCCTGCCTCCACTGGCTGGCCCGTTGGAGCGAGGAGAAGCACCGCCTCACCGTCCACCTGCAGGCCCCGGCGGCCCCGCTCCCTCCCCTGCCCGAGGACATCACCGTCCTCCTCTTCCGGTCGGTCCGGGAGCTCCTGTTCAACGCGGTGAAGTATGCCCAGGTGCCGGAGGCCACCGTGACCCTGGCCTGGGACGCATCGGGCCTCACCCTCACCGTGGCCGATGCCGGAGTCGGGTTCGGCCCCCGCAGTCTCCGCGGGGAGGGCGGCGGCGGATTCGGCCTGGTCCGCATCCGGAGCCGCCTCGAGCTGCTCGGCGGCTGTATGACCATCGACAGCGCGCCCGGCCAGGGCACGCGCGTCACCCTCGCGGTGCTGCTCCCGACCGCAGACCACCCGGCCGTGACGTCTGCGCCTCCCCAGCCGATGGCCTCGCCGGAGACGGCGCTTGCCCCGGAGCCCGGGATCGCGCGGAAGATCCGGATCCTCATCGTCGATGATCATCAAGTCGTCCGGCGGGCTCTTGCGCAACTGCTCCACGCCGAGGCGGACCTCGCCGTGGTCGGGGAAGCGGGCACCGGGAGCGCGGCCGTGGCGCAGGCGCGCCAGTTGTCCCCGGATGTGGTCCTCATGGATGTGAACCTGCCCGAGATGAACGGGATCGAGGCCACGCGGGCGATCCACGCAGCCTTCCCGGCCATGCGCGTGATCGGCCTGTCGATGTACGAGCGCGGGGATCAGCAGGCCGCCATGCGGGATGCCGGTGCGGTGGCCTACGTGAGCAAGAGTGCCCCGGCCGAGGAGTTGCTCGCGGCGATTCGCGGTGGGCGGTGATCGAAGCCTGGGAATTCCGGGGACGCCATACGCAATTCGCAACTGCTATCCCCTGACCACCCCCCTCGTACCTCTGATGCGCATCCGCACGAACGCGCGGACGACACACACGCTCATCTGGCCACCCCTCGGGCTATTGAGAACATTGGCCGCTATGATCGCCCCGTGCTCGGTGAAAGCGTACGGTAATACTTGATGTTGCTTCCTCAAGCAAGGCTTTGCCGTATGGATTCAAGCCCTGCGAAAAGTGGCGCACACCTCGGAGATGCGTGATCGTGTGCGAGGCCGAGGCAGGGCCGGCAGCGATGGCAAGTGCGAGGGGTGGTCATCGAGAGGAGTAACTCGTCTCACGCAAAGCCAGCGTGGCGCAGCACTTTCAGGGCGGAGGTTCGCGCCTCTCGCGCGACGGCGAGCGGCGGTCGGCGCCAGTACTGCGGGCGGAAGATCTCGACTGACACCTTGCCGTCGTAGCCGATGGACTTGAGGGCCCGGAAGATGCGGTCCAGGGGGAGGATCCCCTTGCCGGGGAAGAGGCGCAGGGCGTCGTGCATCTTTCTCCGTGGAGCGCGCTCCACGTCGTTGATGTGGACGATGAAGATCTTCCGCGGGTCCACCTGCAGGATCGACGCGATGGTGGAGCCGCCGGCGAAGAAGTGGAACGTGTCCAGGACCAGACCGACGTTGGGGCGGGCGACCTTCTCGACGATCGCCGCACACTGGGCCAGGGAATTCACCGTGCAGTCCGCGAACCCGAGGAACTCGTAGGCGAGACGCACCCCGTACGGCTTGGCGATCCCCGACAGCTCGCGGAGGATCGTGACCGACTCCCGCTCGATGGCTGCCAAGGAGACGCCCTTGGGGCGCGGACTCGGCACGACGAGCACCGTCTCGCAGGTGATGGCCTCGGCCACCCGGCAGAAGCGCTCGAAGTCCTCCAGCATCCGGACATGCCCCGAGGGGTCATTGAAGGTCACATGCTCCACGGAATTCAGCGTGGCCGCCGTGACCCCCGCCCGCTTCATGTCGCGACGCAGCGCCGGGAGCCCCCCGCGCTCCAGATAGCCGATCAGCTTGGCTGCCCAGATCTCCACGAACTCGAAGCCCGCCCTGCCAGCCACCGCGATGTCCGTGGTCAGGTCCGCCTTCAACGTCGTCGCCCCGTTCAGTCCGAGCATCATCTGCACGCCTCCTTGGGAGTCTGTTGAGTCCTTTGAGTCGGTTGAGTCGTGGATCTGGGGACCTTCCTGATGGTCGCCGACATCCGGGATCGTTCTATCTCAGTCGAGGGATGGGCGTCAATGGAATGTTTCGGCGGGCGTCCGGGATCGGGACTTCGGTCTGGTGGAGAACGAATGAGAGAGCCGTCACGTTCGCGGATAGAGATGATACAGGATCCAGTACACCAGGACACCGGTGACAGAGACGTACATCCAGATCGGAAGCGTCCATCGCGCGATCCGGACGTGGCTGTCGAACCGGCCGCGAATCGCTCGCGAGAGCGTGACCAGCGCCAGGGGCACCACCCCAGCGGCCAGGACGGTGTGGGAGAGCAGGAGAGTGAAGTAGGCCGGCCGGATCCATCCCTCCCCCGTGAACCGCGTCATCCCCGCGTAGTAGCGTAGCGTGAGGTAGCTCACCAGGAACAGCGTGGACACCACGAAGGCCGAGACCATGCAGGCCCGGTGCGCCACCACTCTCTTCCGGCGAATGCAGAGGTATCCGCAGAGGAGCAGGAGGGCGCTTGTTCCGTTCAAGGCAGCGTTCAGGGAGGGAAGATCCTCGATGCGTAGCGGCATGGGGTTCACCGGGCTGGAGGCGCGTCTTTCAGCGGATAGCCAGCTTTGCGCCAGGCGATCATCCCACCTTCGAGGTGCGACACGTTGGTGTACCCCAGCCGCACGAGCGTGTCAGCCGCGATGCCGCTCATCCGGCCGCTCATGCAGTACAGGACGATCTTCGCATCCTTCTTCGCAGGAAAGACGCGTAGCTGCTGGTCCACCTTGTCGAAGGGGACGGATGCATCCGTCGGCTCGATCTCCCCCTCGTAGGGAATGTGCACGTTCACGAAGAGGAAGTCCTTCCGCTCCAACATCGCCTTCAATTCACCCGCTGCCAGCTTACCGTATGACCCGACCTTTGGCCTTGCGGCCTCCCCTGCACCGGTCGGAAGCGCCGTAGCCACGAAAAGAATTGTACATACCGCCAGCGTCAAAAACCTGAACAGATTCAGGCACTTGTCACGCTTTCCTTCAGGCTCTCGTTTCAAGTTTCCCCGCCTCCTGCCCGCTGGCTCCTGTCTTACGCTTTACCCTCCCCCGTTTGCTGTCCATCCAGCAGCGCGCGCAGCTCCTCTCCATCCAGGACTTCCTTCTGGAGGAGACGTTGGGCCACGGCCTGCAACTGGCTCTTCCGCTGCGTCAGGAGGTCCTGGACGCGCCGCTCCGTCTCGTCCACGATCCGCTTGACCTCCTCGTCGATCTCCCGGGCCGTGGTCTCGCTGTACGGTGCCCCCCCGCTCAGCCCATTCCCCCCGGGCAGGAACATCGGGCGGCGCTCCGGCTCGAAGGCCACCGCCCCGAGTCGCTCGCTCATCCCGTACTCCTTCACCATCCGCCGGGCGATGTCCGCCGCCCGCTGCAGATCGTTCTGGGCCCCCGTGGAGACCTCGCCGAAGGTGAGCGCCTCCGCGCCGCGCCCGCCCAGGAGGACGGCCACCCTGTCCAGGAGTTCCGAACGGGTGAGGAGGTACCGATCCTCGGTGGGCAGTTGCAGGGTGTAGCCCAGGGCAGCGATCCCGCGCGGAATGATGGAGATCTTGTGCACCGGATCGGCCGTGGGGACCGCGCTGGCGACCAGCGCATGGCCCGCCTCGTGGTAGGCCACCCGCTCCCGCTCCTTCGGGCTCATCACCCGGGCCTTTTTCTCCAGGCCGGCCACGACCCGGTCGATGGCCTCCTCCAGGTCGGCCATCTCCACGGCAGTCTTGTTGTTTCTGGCGGCCAGCAGGGCGGCTTCGTTGAGGAGGTTGGCGAGATCGGCCCCCACGAAGCCTGCGGTGCGGGCCGCCAGGACCTTCAGATCCACGTCAGGCGCGAGCTTCACCCCCTTCGCGTGGACACGGAGGATGGCCTCCCGCCCATTGATATCGGGCCGGTCGACCAGCACCTGTCGATCGAACCGGCCGGGCCGGAGCAAGGCGGGGTCCAGGATCTCTGGCCGGTTGGTCGCAGCCATGATGATGACCCCCTTCTTGGCGTCAAAACCGTCCATCTCGACCAGGAGTTGATTGAGGGTCTGCTCCCGCTCGTCGTGGCCTCCCAAGGGATTCGCCCCGCGCGCCTTGCCCAGGGCATCCAGCTCGTCCATGAAGATTATGCAGGGGGCCTTCTCCTGCGCCTGGGTGAAGAGGTCCCGGACCCGGGCGGCGCCGAGGCCCACGAACATCTCCACGAACTCCGAGCCGCTCACGGAGAAGAAGGGCACTCCCGACTCCCCCGCCACCGCCTTGGCCAGCAGGGTCTTCCCCGTCCCCGGGGGTCCCACCAAGAGGACGCCCTTGGGAATGCGGCCGCCGAGGTTCTGGAATTTCTTCGGCGACTTCAGAAATTCCACGACCTCCTTCAATTCCTCCTTGGCCTCATCCACGCCGGCCACATCGTTGAAGGTGACGCCGATCTCGCTCTGGGCGTAGATCTTGGCCTTGTTCCGGCCCAGCCCCCCGAAGGAGAGCATACCCGAGCCGGGGCCCAGCTTCTTGAACATCACCCGGCTGACAAGCCACAGGAGTCCGATCGGGAGGACCCACATGAAGAAGAGATCTCTGAGCCAGGTATTCTGGATGGTCCCCGTGAACTTGACGTTCTGCGCCTCCAGATCGCGGACCAGATCCGTGTCGGGGACCCGCACGGCGACGAAGGAGCGCTGCGTGGCCTTCCCCTGGGCGTCCTGCTCCCGCAGTTGCCCCCGGATAAGGTCGCCGCTCAGCGTGACCTCGGCAACCTTTCCGTCCTTGAGCGCCTTCTTGAAATCGCTGTAGGGCATCTGCAGGACATGCTCGGTCTGCAGAAAAACCTGGAGGAGCATCAGGACCGCGAATCCGATCAGCAGGGCCGACAGGTTGAACTTGTGATCCTTGCGCATCGAGGTCGCTCCCGTCACGCCGCGCCCTTCAAGGGCGGTGGCGTTCCCAGTGAGTCAATGGACCGGGTTCCCCGTCTGTCGTGGCCCCGCGGGTCACGACGCCTCGGATCACCCCCTCTCCCCGATTTCTCCGGCGCCCACTATACTGTGGAATGCACCGGTCAGCAAGGACCACCGGCATTCCACGTGCCCGCTTGGGTGCCGCGGGAAAACCGGCCCCCGGGACTTGCAGGTGCCGAGGCACGGGACGCCGATGCGCCCCACGCGTCGGGGGCGGCACCGAGGCCCGAGGCGAATTTTGACCCTTGAGCGCCGGGGCGGAACGGTGGTATAAGCTGGACCGGGACTGTGCCGGGCATTCACCGGGAAGGACGCCGAGTGTTCGGGGACTGGATGCAGGCGCTCCGGGGCTCCCTGTTCTGGGAGTACCGGCAGATCCTGCTGAGCGGATTGATCGTCAACTTCTACGTCTTCCTGCTCGCCGCAGGGCTGGCAGTGGCGATGGGCCTGTTTGTCTGTCTCTTCCGCCTCAGCCCGGTCCCCCCGCTCCGCTGGTGCGGAACCTTCTATGCGGAGCTGTTCCGGAACACTCCGGAGTACGTCCTGCTGATCTGGGTCCACTTCGTGCCGCCCCTGCTCCTCACGCTGCTGCTGCACACCCGGATCAACTTCACCCCGCTGTTCTCCGCCGTGGTGGCCCTCGGCCTGGCGTCCAGCGGCTACTTCACCGAGACCTTCCGCGCCGGGATCCAGGCCATCCCGCGCGGCCACATCGAGGCCGCCCGCTCCACCGGCATGTCCGGCTTCCTCACCTTCCGATGGGTGATCCTGCCCCAGGCCGTGCGCAAGATGCTCCCCGAGGCGTTGAACCAGTTCATTTCCCTGTTCAAGTCCACGACCCTGGTGTCCCTGATCGCCGTGCCGGACCTGATGTATCAGGTGTCCATGATCACGCAGGAGCAGATGCGGCCCATGCCGCTTTACTCCGGTGCCGCCATCGTTTACTTCGTCATCATCCTCGTGCTGTCGGCGCTGGTGCGACGCTTCAGCGAAGGCTGGCGGGCTGTCGGTCGGGCCTGACCGGGTGTGATGCATGGACGTCCTGCGGCGGATCATCTGGAACAATCGGGGCGAGTTCCTGGAGGGCCTCGCCGTCACGGCCGAGGTCTCCCTGATCGCCATTCTCGTGGCCATGGCTCTCGGCCTGGCGGTCTGCCTCCTGCGCATGTACTGCCGGCCGCTTCGCTGGCTGGCCACCCTGTACATCGAGTTTTGCCGCAGCACCCCCATCTACGTCCAGCTCATGTGGGTAAACTACGTCTGGCCGGAGATCTTCGGCTGGCCCCGCTCCTTCTTCGCGGCGGGCTGGGCCGCCCTGGCTCTCCAGTCCAGCGGCTACCTCGCCGAGACCTTCCGGTCCGGGATCGAGGGGGTGGCGCACGTCCAGCGCGAGGCCGCCCTGTCCACCGGCCTGTCGTCCTACCTCACCATGCGCTGGGTGGTCCTGCCGCAGGCGCTGCTCATGATGACGCCATCCCTCATGAACCAGTTCCTGGTCGTGGTGAAATCCTCGTGCCTGGTCTCGGTCATCGCCGTGCCGGACCTGATGTACCGCGCCCTGCGGCTGACCTCCATCTGGTTCGAGCCCATCGAGATCCTTTCCTTCACGGCGTTCATCTACGTCAT
Organism: Methylomirabilis sp. (SeqCode); assembly: GCA_035455275.1. Classification (GTDB taxonomy): domain Bacteria; phylum Methylomirabilota; class Methylomirabilia; order Methylomirabilales; family 2-02-FULL-66-22; genus 2-02-FULL-66-22. Next base: position 20,431 of record DATIFO010000207.1, read on the forward strand.
CATCGTGTTCGCGCTCTCGGCGGCCATCAAGTGGTACTCCGACCGGTTGCGGAGCCGCTACGCATGACGCGACGGCCCGGACAGCCGGGTCCGGGTGAGGGGAACTTCGGGAGGCACTCGGTGCAGGAGGAGACAGCCATGGAGACGATGGGGAAGATGAGCAAGCGGGCATTCCTGAAGAGCGCACTGGGCGTCGGGGGAGGCGGGCTGGCAGCCACCGTGCTGGGCGGACTGGCTGCGCCCCGGGAGGCCTATGCCCAGCTTCTGGAGTCGGGAATCGATGAGAAGTCCGTGCTGGCCCGGGTGAAGAAGGAGGGGAAGCTCAGGGTCGGCTACTCGCAGACCCTGCCATGGGTCTACAAGGACGCCAAGACCGGCACCGTGACCGGGATCTATTACGACGTCGCCGAGGCCCTGGCCAAGGAGCTGGAGGTCAAGGCGGAGTACGTCGAGGTGAGCTGGGCCGACTCGACCGTGGCACTCCGCAAGGGTGACTTCGACGTGTTCGGGTCGTCGCTCTTCTATACCGTCCCGCGGGCCCTGGTGGTGAACTACACGGCCCCCCTGTGGCACAAGGGCCATCTGGCGCTGTGCCACAAGGACAATGCCCGGCGCTTCAAGTCGGCCGCCGACTTCAACAAGCCGGACGTGACCTTCTCGGTCAACGTGGGCACCCGCGAGGAATACATCCTCAAGGTGCTCTTCCCCAAGGCCAAGATCATCACGACCTCGGGCCAGATCGTCCTCTCCGCGGAGCCCGTGCGCACCAAGAAGGCCGACCTGTGGGTGTCAGGCGACCTGGACGTGCTGGTCTTTGCCAAGAAGAACAGCGGCTGGACACACGTCATCGACGCGACGCATCCCTTCGGCCGGGGCGCCAACACCTGGGCCATCCGTTACGGCGATCCCGCCTGGAAGTTCTTCCTCGACATGTGGGTGGACAACATGGTCGCCAGCGGTTTCGTGGAAGGACGCTATGAATACTACAAGGAGATGCTGACCGCCGCGTGAACCTCTGGATTCCGGTGCCAGCCCCGGACTCCGATCCGAGGCCTGCCCCGGACCGTGATCCGGGGTTCACCGGAAGGACGGCACAGGAGCGCGAGATGATCATCGACTGCCACGCCCATGTCTTCCAGCACTGGGCCGGGGCCTGCGGGCACGAATCCCGGGAGGTCCACTGGAAATACATCCAGAAGAACCTCACGCGGCCGTCGGCCGCGATCCGCCGCGCCCGGGACGGCGCGCCCCATCCCTCGGGAGACTTGTTTCGCGCGGGCGACAACTCGTGGGCAGGGCTGCGCACCGACGTTCAGTTTCGCGTCGGCCCCTTCGGGAGACTTGAGTACGCCCTGGACGGGGAGGACTACCACATCCAGTACATGCCGGTCGGCATGGCGGAGATGGAGGCGCCGCCGGAGCTGCAGCTCGCGCAGATGGCGTACGTCGGGGTGGATCACTGCGTGCTGCAGACCGGGATGAACTATGGTGTGATGAACGACTACAACGCCTTCTGCCAGCACCAGTACCCGGACAAGTTCACGGCACTGTTCCAGGTGGACGAGCCCTTGGCGGACAGCCCTCGCTGGATGGCCGAGCTGGACCGCGCGAGGCACCGGCTCGGGCTGCGCGGGCTCTACTACCAGCTCGACACCTACGCCCGGTACGGCTTCCAGTGGACCTTCGACGATCCTCGCCTCGACGGATTCTGGGAGACCCTGGCTTCGCTTGGAATCCCCGTCTTCTTCGAGGCATCGTCTATCCCCGACTACGACGAGAAGAGCTACATCGCCAACATGGGCAGACTGGACCGGCTCTTGACGCGCTTCCCTGCCATGCGCTGGCTGCTGGTGATGGGGCCGCCCGTCCAGTTCTTCGCCAGGCAAGGGAGGTGGCAGTTCCCCGACGACGTGGCCAGGACATATGCCCGCGAGAACCTGCAGATCGAGGTCATGTTCCCCATCTCCTGGGGCGGGGTATGGGACTATCCCTACCCCGAGGCCCAGGCGCTCATCCGGGACCTTCGCGACCGGTACGGAGCCGGGAAGCTGATCTGGGGCTCGGACATGCCGAACGTCGAGCGCTTCTGCACCTATCGGCAGTGTCTCGACTATGTCCTGAAGTACTGCGATTTCCTCACCGCGAAGGAGAAGGATCTGGTGCTGGGTGGGAACGTCGCCGACCTTTGCGGGATCGGGAAAGCACTCTGACCCCGTGAAACGGAGTCCGGCATCAGCACGCGACTTCCGGCCGAGATCGGTTGGGTTGGCAACCGCCAGGTGAGAACAGGCATGCACATCTACGACCGCTTGGGTGTCCGCAGACGGATCAATGCCGCCGGCACCTTGACCCGGCTGGGAGGGAGCCTCATGCCTCCCGATGTCCTGGAGGCGATGACCGAGGCCGCCCAGTGGGCCGTGGACATCGCCGAGTTGCAGGCCACCGCGAGCACCGTGATCGCCGAGTGCACCGGGGCGGAGGCGGGCCTCGTCACCTCGGGCGCGGCGGCGGCACTGACCCTGGGGGCTGCGGCCTGTCTGACGGGCCTGGACGTGGCCCGGATGGAGCGGCTGCCCGATACCGACGGGATGCCCAACGAGGTCCTCATGTGCCGGAGCCATCGGACGACGTATGACCATGCCATCCGCGCGGCTGGGGTCCGGATCAAGGAGGTGGGGTTCAACGATCGGATGCTGGGCGCCGGCGTGCGTGGGGTCGAGCCCTGGGAGATCGAGGCGGCTGTCACCTCACAGACCGTGGCCATCGCCTATACCGCCTCCGCCTCGAATGAGCCGTCGCTCCCGGAGGTCGTTGCCGTCGGCCGGGACCACGGCCTCCCCGTCATCGTGGACGCCGCCGCACAGCTCCCTCCTGTCACGAACCTCCGCCGATTCATCGCCGAGGGGGCCGCGCTCGTGGCGTTCAGCGGCGGCAAGGCCATCCGGGGACCCCAGAGCACCGGCATCCTGTGCGGGCGCCGCGACCTGATTGCCGCTGCCGCCCTGCAACTGTTCGACATGGATGTCGCGCCGGAGACGTGGAGTCCCCCCGATGACCTCATCCCCAGACAGAAACTTCGCGGGGTCCCCCACCACGGGTTGGGCCGGGGCTTCAAGGTCGGGAAGGAAGAGATCGTGGGCCTGATCGTGGCGCTGCAGCGCTTCGTCAAGGCGGACCCGATCGCTGAGAATGCCGCGAAGGAAAGACAGCTCGCCGCGATCGCCCAGGGGCTCTCGGAGGTCCCCCACGTCCGGCTGCGACTCTTGCCGGCGACGGAGACCGGGCGTGTTCCGCTCCTGGAACTTGCGCTCGACGAATCCGCCCTCGGACGGACAGGCTGGGCGATCAGCCTGGAACTCCAGCAGGGAGACCTACCCGTCCACGCCAACGACCGGCGCGCGGCCGAGGGGATCCTGACGGTGAACCCGGCGGCGCTCCGGGACGGAGACGAGCACACCGTCGCTGCCCGCCTGCGGGAGGTCCTGATGAAACGGACATGACGCCCTTGGCGTCGAGCCACTGCGGGGGGAACGCCCTGGACACAGGGGAGGACCGATTCGGATGGCTAGACTCTATTCCGATGCCAGGACCGTCGAAGAGATGACGGGGTTGAGCCTGAAGAGCAGCATGACCATGCCGACGCAGGACCACGACCGGAGACACGTCCAACCCCTGGTCCTGTCCACCGGGAAACAGGAGTACCTGCTCATCCGGCACATCGACAGCAGCAATCTGGTCGCCTGCCGATTCAGCCGTATGCCCGTCCTCACGTTCACCCCGTACTGGCTTCCCGAGCCGGTTCGGGGTGTCCATGCCACCATCGCCGACGCGGTAGGGTCGGTCATGGGATCCGAACGCCTCACCGTTGACGGGGCGATGCCTGTCTCGGTATACGAGCAGCTCAGCGCCGCGCTTCCGGTCGAGGTCGAGCGCCAGGCAGCCATCCCCGTGGATGCCTTTCGCGTCAAGCGATCCGACGTTCTCCGAAGATTCAATCACCACCGGTCGGACACGGCCGAGATCGCCCGCTCCCTGATGCAGGGGCACCCGAGGTTCGAGTGTCTGGAGTCTTGGCTGACCGACCGACCCAATCAATCCTTCGAGCTTCTGGACGAGATGGCCGCCGCGCAGGGTTTGTCTGCGCTCCTGGGAACGTGGTTCACCAATTTTCAGGAGCTCTCAGGGCGCCACGGCTCCTTGGCGGACGATCTCGGCTACGCGGCGCTGTATCCGGTCAAGAGCGATGAGGTCTGGATCCTGGCGCCGGCCGGGCTCGGGGTGGAAGGGGTGGTGGCCGGCCAACACTACCCCAGCCTGTCCCGCGCGGTCAAAGACATCGCCGGGAGCGGTGTGGTGGGGTTCGAGACGGACACCCTCGGGGCGGCCCACCTGCTGGACCTGCAGGATGCGGGCGCGGCCTTGACCGACGGCGGGACGGTCCTGCGGGACTGGCGCGAGGAAAAGGCTTCCTCCGACATCCCCTACTTCGTGGTCGGCGCCCTGGCCTCCCGCGACGCCATGGAGGGCGCGGTCGCCTTCGCCGACGAGGCGATCCGGAGCGGTGTGGAGATCACGGAGCGGGATGTGGACCGGGTGTACTGGAGCCGCCTGTCCGAGTTTCGGCGGCGGCATCAGTTGCCCCTGAAGCTGGCCCCCTACTTCACCAACAACCACGCCGGCTCCCGGACGATCCTGCCCTCTCGGCCGACCGGCTACCCGCTCTCCAACGCGATCACCTCGCTCCGGCTCGACGTGGGGATCTTCGTCGTGGATGACGGGCTGGTTCACGCCTGCACGGATTTCGCGCGAACCGTCACCACCACGGATGCGGCGACGGAAGTCTTCGATGTGATGGAGCGGGCTGTCTTGGAGGACATCATCCCGGGCGTCCACCCCGGGATGAGCGGCGAGGAGATCCACCGGCTGGGCGTCGGGAAGATGGCCGCCCACGAGCCCGTGTTTCACCGACACGGCTACATGCCGGACCATTTCTCCTGGCGCCATGGCTACACCAGGGATATCGGCCACGTGATCGAGCGACAGGAGTCGTATACCTTCGGCTTCAAGCCGGGCGTGACGCGGGCGGTCCATCCGGGGATGGTGGCCTGTGTGGAGTTCCACTGCCCCTACCGGGATCACGGCATGATCATCGAGGACACCTTCGTGGTCGACGAGAGGGGCGCCATCCTCATCAGCCGAGCGCCCGAGGAGTTCGGCCCAGATGGGACCGTGATGCGGCGCCGACGGTGATCCGACGAGGGAGCGTCATGGCTTTGCGCTTGCCGTCCCACACGACCTGAAATATCCTCATGGCCCCACGGGGCGACAGGCTGTTGCCTTCTTGCCGACTCGATTCGATGGTCCATGGTCCATCGTCCGCCGTCGGTTAGCAGTTTCCCGATGAAATGGAGTCAATCATGAGCACGCGACTTCCGGCCGAGATCGGCATGACCCTGGATGCGGTGGACACGCCTGCCCTGCTGATCGATCTGGACGCCTTCGAGCGGAACATCGCGCGCCTCGCCCGCGCGGTGACAGGGACATCCGTCCGGCTCCGTCCCCACTCCAAGACCCACAAGTGTCCCGTGATCGCGCTACGCCAGATGGCCAGCGGGGCCGTGGGGGTCTGCTGCCAGAAGGTGAGCGAAGCCGAGGCCATGGTCTATGGCGGCGTCGGGAACGTCCTGGTGACCAACGAGATCGTGGGCGCTCCCAAAATCGCCCGCCTCGTCGCGCTGGCCAAGCAGGCTCAAGTGGCGGTCTGCGCCGACCACCCCCGCAATGTCGCCGCCCTCAACGAGGCGGCGGTGGCCTTCGGGGTGCGCCTGCCCGTCCTCGTCGAGGTGAACGTCGGCGCCGATCGCTGCGGCATCGAGCCGGGCGAGCCCGTCCTGGCCTTGGCCAGGCAGATCGCCGGCCTGCCCGGGCTCCGCTTCGGCGGCCTCCAGGCCTACCACGGGTCCGCGCAGCACATCCGCGAGCACGCCAGGCGGAAGGAGGCCATCGACGCCGCGGTGGAGAAGGTCCGGCGGACCGTGGAGCTGCTCAGGCGAAACGGCCTGACCTGCGAACTGGTGTCCGGCGCGGGGACCGGCACGTATGCGTTCGAGGCGGCCAGCGGCATCTTCAACGAATTGCAGGCCGGCTCCTACATCTTCCTGGATGCCGACTATGCCAAGAACCTGACAACGGCGGGCACGCCCGGCAGCGAGTTCGAGCACAGCCTGTTCGTGTACGCCACCGTGATGAGCCATCCCGCCAAGGACCGGGCGGTCGTGGATGCAGGGCTGAAGGCCCTGAGCGTGGACTCGGGGATGCCGTGGGTGGCGGGGATGCAGGATGTCGAGTACATCCGGGCTGCCGACGAGCACGGGAAGCTCACCCTGCACGATGGCAACCGGGTCCTGGAGGTGGGTGACAAGATCCGCTTGATCCCGGGGCACTGCGATCCCACGGTGAACCTGCACGACTGGTTCGTGGGCTACCGCGGGAACCGCGTGGAGGCTCTCTGGCCGATCACCGCGCGCGGCGCGCTGCTCTAACCCGCAAGAGGCTACCGCACGGCAAGCTGCGGGGTATCGTCTTCTGTCGTGGCTCGTTATTCCGCGCTTGACACGGAATCCCGTCAGGCTTTCCGGATACCGACTGCAGTTTACCCCGGTGAAGACCGGGGCCGGTATGACGAGCTCGCGGCTAGCCGTGAGGGATAGACCCTCGTGGACTTAACAACCGAGCCTTGAATCATTCAAGTCATTGGGATTTGGTCATTGGTCATTCGCCGGATGGAGGTGCTCATGACGCAGGAGACCAGTGGAAAGGCAGGCAGGGGAATGCGGTTCGCCAACACCATCGCGCTCATCACCGGGGCGGGGAGCGGCATCGGGGCGGCCACCGCCCGGTTGATGGCCTCCGAGGGGGGGGCCGTCAGCCTGATGGGGCGGACGGCCCGGACCGTCGAGGCCGTGACGAAGGACATCCGGGAGGCCGGCGGGCGTGCCCTCGCCATCGTGGGGGATGTCTCCCGCGAGGCGGATGCGGAGCGGGCGGTGCAGCAGACGGTCCAGACGTTCGGGCGGCTGGACGTGCTCGTCTCGAACGCCGGGACTCAGCTCCACAAACGCGACCTTCCGATCCACGAGCAGAACCTGGACGCCTGGGAGGAGACGCAGGCCATCAACCTCCGGGGGGCCTTCCTCTGCTGTCGGGCGGCGGTCCGGCAGATGCTGGCTCAAGCAGGGGGCGGCAGTCTGGTGATCGTCGGGTCGATCACCGCCCTCGCTGCTGCCGCCCCCCAGAACCCGGCCTACACTGCGAGCAAGGGAGGACTGCACGCCCTGGCCAGGGCGCTGGCCGTACAGTACGGGCCGCACGGAATCCGCTGCAACGTCGTCTGCCCCGGGGCCCTGGAGCAGCCGCCGGATGCGGAAGAGATCGACCTCCCTGCGCGCGAGCGGCGCATCGTGAGCAAGATTCCACTCGGGCGCCTGGGCCGCTTCGTGGAGATCGCCCCCATGGTGGCCTTTCTGGCCTCCTCGGAGGCGAGCTACGCCACCGGCGGCGTGTTCGTCGTGGACGGCGGCCGGACCATCATCTAGAATGCGCCCGTCGCACGATTCGCTGTGCCCGTTCGAGACCCCCGGTGAGAGGCGCGCATCTCCAGTAGAAAAGGAAGATCTCATGGAAAAGAAGTATGTGGTTGCATTGAAGGATGCGGTGACGGGCGTGCTTCACGGTGGCGGAGGGACCTTCCGGATCCTCATCGATCAAGAAAGCAGCGGGGCGAAACACTTCTCCTGCCTGGTCAACACCATGAACAGGGGCGTGAAGGGGGGCGAGCACAAGCACGAAGTCGAGCACCTCTGGTACATTCTCTCCGGCACGGGAACGATGTACATCGGCGGGAGGGCCTACAAGGTCGGACCCCAGATGGCCGTCTTTGCGCCCGCTGGGGAGCTGCACCGGATCGAGGTTGGACCCGATGAGGATTTGACCTATGTGGTGGTGTACGCGCCGCCCGGTCCCGAGCAGCAGCTCAAGCAGTTCGGAGCCAAGGCCTTCGATCAACGCTGACAGGGCAGCGGCCTTCCGGCCGGTCCCCGAAAGCTGCGTTCGACGGGGGGCGGCTTCCTGCCCCCCCGTCTTCCTTCACCTGCCCATGGGCGATCGGGACTACTTGACCAGCTCCGGCGGTAGCTTCACCCCTCTCTCCGTCCAGTATTTCACCGCTCCCGGATGAATCGGGATGCCCATCTTCGCCACCGCTCCGAACTCGGGTCCGGAAACGGCCCAGAGGTTCATGACCTTTCCGAGCATCTCCTTGTTCTTGGGCTCCTGGGTGATCTTCACGATATCGTAGATCACCTGGTCGGGTATGCTGGGTTTGGCAACCCAGTATTGACCCCAGAAGAAGGCGTTCCGCGGCCTGTCCGCGTTCTCGCCGGGAGCCGTGTTGGGAGCGATGGCCTTCACGGACATGTAGGACATCGCCCGCACGATCTTCTCCGCTTCTTCGCCCGTCGGCTCGATGAGTCGGAGCGGCGTGGAGCGGGCAAGCTCGACGAAGGAGGGCGGGAAGGGGCTCCCGGGAGCCAGCGCCGCATCCAGATGGCCGTCCTTCAGTTGCTGCGCCCCCCCGTCCGGGCTGAGGAAGCTCAGCTTCACCTTCTCCTGGATTCCAAGGGCCGTGAACATGCTCTTCGCGACGGACACCGCGATGGAGCCTGGCGTGCCGACGCTGACCCGCTTTCCGGCGAGATCGCTGAAGGTCCGGATGGCCGATCTGGCCGGGGCGATCAGGCAGACGGTCTGATCGCCCATGAACATCAGGCCCCTCATCTCCTTGAAGGGCTTCTGGCCTTCAAAGATGCCCACGCCGTTCCAGGCGTCGTGCATCACATCCACCTGGGTCCAGGTCATGTCGAATTCGCCGCCCATCATCCTCCGCATGTTCTCGATGCCGCCTCCCGAGGCGGCCGCCGTGAAGAAGTACTTCTCCTTGTATTCCTCATTGATGAGCTGAACCGCGGCGCCGACGCCGATACGCCACAGGCCGCCCATGGTGCCGCTTCCCCAGACATACTTCTGCACCTCCGCCGCCAGGGCGGATCCTCCCGACCAGGGTCCCAGCAGAACCAGGCACAGCGTCCCTGCCCTGAACCATCTGTTGCGCATGCGTCCTCCTCCTTTCGGGGATGCGTCACCTGGGCGGCCCTCCCCTCACAGGGAAGGGACCTTGTCGGGGACGGCTCTCGTCGCCCTCGCGATCGTCACCTTCTGCGCCACGATCACCAGAGCGAAGATCGCGGCCCCGACGAGGTCCGTGGCGATTCCCTCATGCAGGAGACCGACCGCCGCAGCCAGCAGAGCGATCCGCTCGTACCAGGCCGTTTCCTTGAGCAGGTAACCTTCCAGGGCGGCACCCCATGCGACCAGGGCGATGCAGGCGTCGATCACCGTGAGGATGAAGTTGAGATTCCATCCCACGTCAAGGATCGATGTGTAGATAAAGAGAAACGGCATCAGGTACACCCAGGAGGCGAGCTTCGCCGCCGTCCACCCCGTCTTCCAGGGGTCGCTCTTGGCGATGGCCGCGGCGGCAATGGCAGCCAGGGCCACCGGTGGCGTGACGTTCGATTGCACCGCCACCCAGAAGGCCACGAGGTGGGCTGTCAGGGGCGCCACCCCCATCTTGATCATGGCGGGGACGGCCAGGATGACCAGAATCACGTAGGAGGGGGTCGTGGGAAGCCCCATGCCGATGAAGAGACCGGCGATGATGACCAGGCACAGCAGCAGGAAGAGGTGCCCCCCGGAGAGGAAGATGACGAACTGGTTGAAGTAGTTGGGAAGACCCGTGAGCGAGCAGGCTCCCATCACGATGCCGAGCACCCCGACGATCGAGCCCACGGTGATCGAGGAGCGGGCACCCGCGACGAGAGCCGTGAGGATCTTGGAGGGTCCCATGCGGGATTCCTTCCGGAGCCAGCTGACCACGATCGTCGCGCCGATGGTGTAGAAGGCGGCCACGAAAGGGGTGATGTCCATAACAAGCAATGCGATCAGGATCGGGATCGGCAGCAGCAGATGGACTTCTTTCAGGATCTCCCGGACCTGCGGCAGCTCCGATGCCGGCATCCCCCGGAGTCCCCGCTTCACCGCCTCCAGATAGATGATGACGCCGACAGAGGCGAAGTAGAGGCAGGCGGGAATCGCCGCGATCTTGATCACCTGGACATAAGGGGTGCCGGAGATCTCGGCGAGCAGGAACGCCGCCGCCCCCATGACGGGCGGCATGAACTGGCCGCCGGTGGAGGTCGCGGCCTCGACGGCGCCGGCGAAGTGCGCGGGGTAGCCCATGCGCTTCATGAGGGGGATCGTGTAGACCCCGTCCACGACGACGTTGGCCACCGCGCTTCCCGAGACGGTGCCGAACAGCGCGCTGGTAACGACCGAGGCCAGCCCCGGCCCGCCGGTCCGCTTTCCCGTCATGGCGTAGGCGAGGTCGCAGAAGACCTTTCCGCACCCGGAGACTTCCATGAACGAGCCCAGGATCACGAAGATCAGGATGTACGAGGCAAAGATGTTGGTGAGACTCCCCAGGATCCCGTCGCCCGAGAGAAAGAGGCTCTCGGCAATCCGTGCGAGCGAAAAACCCGAGTGTCCCAGCCCCAGAGGGAAATAGGGGCCGAGGTAGGCATAGATCAGGAGAAATACCCCGATGCAGGGGATGACGTTTCCCACGGTCCGGCGTGCCATCTCCAGGGAGAGCAGGATGATGAACCATCCGAAGACGGCGTCAATCGGCTGGATCGGCCCTCCCATGCGGTCGGCCAGGGTGGGGTACTCAATGATGTAGTAGGCGATCACGATTACCATGCCGAGAATGAGCAGGCCGTCGACGACGCTGATGCGGGTCTGGGGGGACCGGCGCCGGGCGCCGATGAGCATGAAGGAGAGGATGACCGTTCCCAGGAAATAGAAGCCGACGTGGGTCTCTTGGGAGATCAGCCCGAAGAATGTGGTGTAGAGGAAGAAGAGACTGAACGCCGCGCCGAAGAGTGTGAGCAGAATCGCTGACGCGCCCTCCAGCGTCCGCCGCTTGCCCATCCCCTCGCCGAGCAGCCCCTGCTCTCGGAGAAACCTGCCCAGCGTTCCGAACACACTCATCAGGTTCCTCGACCTTCCGAGGGCAACCGGCCATGATAGAGACAGCGGGCTGGGCGGAACACGGCCTCGCAGAGCTCGGACGGCGCCCGTCCTCGGAGGGTGGCCGGAGGTTGTGAGCGACCTATATCAAACCGTGCCACTTCGTGCAAGGAACCTGACCGAAATGTTGCCTGCTCCGAACAGGTTGCTACGAAGATTGGCACTAGCTTGGTCGTTTACCTGAGCCACCTGCGGTACCGGTTCGTCGGTCACATGGAGCGCGAGCGATTCCAACCGGAGATTACGCACGCCACTACCAGCTTATCGGCCTTGTTGATGGTAGCGGTTGAAAGTGTCTTGCGAAAAAACCGTTGCACCATCGGTGGGGGAATTCAAACATCGTTTCCCAATTACGCTGACTGTGAGTCCTTTCAATCTGGGTGAACAGGTCAGGAGAACATTACCCATATTGGCCTTGACAGGCCATCCGGCCGATGATACATAGCAATTGCCTCAACAAAATGGTCTTTTCGGTTCTCCTCGGCCGTTCCGACGATCGCCCGCCCCATCCGGGGCCGTTCCGGGCAGTGCCCGGTTCTTGTCTTCGTATCGGGCGAAGGGGAAAAAGGTGAAAGGAGGTGGCCACATTCGCGGTTTGCGGTGAAGAGGGTTCCCCGTCCGTCGGCTCATTCCACAAGCTCAGAGGAGAAAACGCCATGAAACGAATCATCATCTTGGCCCTTGCAATTGCCGCCCTCTCCTTCGTGGTAGCAGGCACTGCCGACGCCGTGTGCAGTCAGCTGGGTGAGATTGTTCGCGTCCAGACAATCCCGGGAGGGGGTGCCACCACGATCTTTCTCCGCAACACCAACATTTCTAACTTTACTTGGTTTGCGGCCACTACGGATCTCAAGATTGCGGAGATGGCAGCGGCCGCTGTGGCAAACCGGAATCGCGCTCAAATCGTCACGAGTGCAGCAGCATGTCCTGCTATCGTCAATGGTGCTAACCTGCCGATGGGGGGCGTGATCACTACCTTCTTTCTGTTCCCGTAAGGCTCTTGCGTCCAGCCCCACTGCGCGCGCCCCGGCGCGCGCAGTGGGGTATCCATGTTTTCGGAACGTACGACGTGCGCTTGGTTTTCATGTTGCTCAATAAGTCTTCGATCTGGCCCAGCCGGTGCGGGGCGGCGACTCTGGCGCTTTCGCTGGTGGCCATCTCGGCCCTGGCGACGGCGGGAATCGCTGCAGAGCCAGCGCCCCCCGGACAGGCGGCATCGCGCGTCGCGCCTCCGGACTCGACGCCGCTGCCAACAGGGGCCGACCCTGCGGCCGTGCGACCCCCTACGCCCGGGCGGACGCTCCGGGACGTCGTCAACGCGATCGAGGGTACGCATGGGATCCGGATCTGGCTGGATTCGGCCGTCCCCGGCACCGCTCCTTCCGATGTTGACCCGACCGGTCTCCCCGCGGAGATCGCGCTGCGGCAGGCGTTCCAAGGCTACGATCTCTTCCTGCACTTCCGTCCCAACCCGAAAACCGGGGCGCTGGAGGTGACGCGGGCCTGGGTGTATCCGCGAGGCCGGGGTGATCGCCTTCAAGTCCGGGCCGAGCCGACTGGGGCCGCCCCCGGGCTGGAGAGCGGCGATCCCGCTCAGGTGGCGGTCGCGCTTCCCGGTCTGACGGTGCAGCCAGGAACCGACCCCAGTGAGGCGCTGCTGGGCGCGCTCGCAGATCCGGACGAGAGCGTGCGCCGGCAGGCCCTGATCGCCGCCCAGGCCAACGGGCTGCCATTGCCGGCCGAGACGATTGCGGGTCTTGTGCTGAACGATCCCTCTGAGGCGGTCCGGATGTCGGCGATGGACCTCTTGACCATGACCTCTGCGAGCGAGCAGGGGACGGCGCGGGCATTGCTGGAACGAGTCGCGAAGGATCCCAACCCGGCCATCCGGGATCACGCCGCGGCTCTGCTGGGCGCCCTCAACGCACAAGCCGGCGGCGCCGTTCCGGAGACTGGGGCTGTCCCCGAAGTGTCCGCGGTGATTCGCGACCTGGAAGCTGGCGATGAGAGCGTGCGCCAGCAGGCGCTCGTGGATGCCCAGTCGTATGGGCTCCCCGTGGCGCCCGAGACCCTTGAGAGAGTTCTCAGAAACGACGCCTCGGAAGGGATGCGGGCCGCCGCCCTGAACGCCCTCGCCACGAACCCGGCGATGGACCCAGAGCGAATGCAGGCGTGGCTGGAGTGGGCGGCGCGGGAT
>DATIFO010000208.1:0-3147 GCA_035455275.1 Methylomirabilis sp. (SeqCode)
ACGAGACGAAGTGGTGGGTCTTCGATGGGACCGCCAACACCCTGCTCCGGGACTGGGCCCCTGGCGTGAGCGTCACCTGGACCCCCACCGCAGCGAACCCGAACTACCGCATCATCGTCTGGGCGCGAAGCGCGGGGAGCAGCGTCACTACCGGCGCCGTGTCCCGGGTGGTGGTGTTCCCAGTGACACCGTGAGGACCTTGGCACACCTGTCGATCGATGCTGGAAAGTGGTCTGTTGGGGGCGTGAGATATCTACCACTCTGCCGAACGGTTAGCCTCGGACTCGGCTGGAAGGGGGTGAGCCGGAATGGTGGCGCACCCCCTCCGCTTACGCCGCGGACACAGTTTCACCCCACATTTCAGTCATCTGCGATTCATGGCCAGGCAGCGCGGCGATTGGGTCTCGGCGTGGTCGTTCGCTGCAGGAACATGCAGGATCACGAGCACGAGGGTTGGTGTCTTCTCGTTTTGAATCATCTTCTCCCATCGCTGCCGGTCCGCCGTCTCATATTGAGAGGGGTGGACCCCACCTACCACTTCGGCGTTCTCACTTCGTTACATGCTGGAGGGGCGCGTCGCGCGTCTCGCCCCGGTACTTGATGTATCTCGCCAGAATCGATTAGTTAGCGAGAGACCAACTCGTCCTCAAACTCCTCGTGAGACGGAACGCCCTTTGCAACCCCTCGCTCCTGTCCACCAAACCTTGGGAGACCTGGAGGGCGAGATGGGCCAGAGCGAAGGATGCATTCTTATCGTTTCTACGGACTTGGACATCCTCCGGGCATTGTCCCACGCCCTGACCATCAGCGGGTATTCCGTGACCGCGGCCACGGACTGGTCCGAGATCCTGGCAAGGCCTCGCCCGGTGCCTGTCTCCGTCCTGCTATACGATCTCAAGGACCTGGACTGGGGTGAGTGGGAAAAGCTGGAGGAATTCCGGAGGGCTCACCCGGAACTTTCGGTGGTCTTACTCTCCTCGCTGGAGTCGCCTGAGCTGGATCGGGCCTGCTCAGAGGGGTTGATCGCCGCCTATCAGGTCAAGCCGATCCGCCTCACCGCGCTGGAAGCGTGCCTGGACAGCGTCGGGGCTGCGGGGCGAAAGGCAACTGCATGACATCCTAACACCAACAGACGGGGGGCCGCGAGGCCCCCGGTCAATGCTCCTCACCACCAAGGAGGAGGTAACTACCATGACCTGGCTAGGTAGGAGTCGCCGACTCACCACCACTGTTGGACTCGTCTGCGTTCTGATGGCTGCCTTGTTGGCCGGGCCACCTCTGGCGGCCGCGCAAGTCAACGACGGCGAGAATCTGGCCCCGCTCTGGACGCTGCCCGTTCCGCAGCCGACCAACTCCGACATCATCAATCAGACGGCCGCCATCCGGCTGGGGAAAGCCCTGTTCTGGGACATCCAGGCCGGCGGCGACGGGCAGATCGCCTGCGCGACTTGTCACTTCCGGGCAGGCGCCGACAACCGCACCATGAACACCGTCAACCCGGGCCCGAACGGCAGCTTCGAGGTCGTGACCGGGGCGGGTCAGGAGTTCTCACCGCATACCTTCTCCGTGGATGACATCGTGGGCTCCCAGGGGATCGTGGGCTCGATCTTCACCAGCATCAATTCTGATCCCAGTCAGGCGGCCGATTTCTGCACCTCAGACCAGATATCCCCGTTCTTCGAGCACCGACGGGTCACGGGGCGCAACACGCCACCCGCCGTCGGCGCGATGTT
Organism: Methylomirabilis sp. (SeqCode); assembly: GCA_035455275.1. Taxonomy (GTDB): domain Bacteria; phylum Methylomirabilota; class Methylomirabilia; order Methylomirabilales; family 2-02-FULL-66-22; genus 2-02-FULL-66-22. The sequence goes on from DATIFO010000208.1 coordinate 1,734, forward strand.
CTTCCGGGACAACTTCTGGGATGGTCGGGCCAATCACCGTTTCAACGGGCTCAATCCCTTCGGGGAGACGGGCAACGCCGGCGGCCCGCCATTGGGGCAGGTGATGGAGAACAGCAGCTTGGCCTCCCAGTCCGTGGGGCCGCCGGGCAGCGACACGGAGATGACGTGCGGGGGGCGCCCGTTCAATGGCCCGAACAGCCTCGGGGCGAAGTTCCTCGTTCGGCCGCCGCTCCAGTTCCAGTTGGTGGACCCGACCGACAGCGTCCTGGGGAGCGTCTCGGCGGCGCCTCTCAACGGGCTGACCCTCACCTACCAGCAGATGATCGAAGCCGCCTTCGAACCGACCCTGGCAGCTGACGCCGTGAACAGCTTCTCGCGGATCTGGGGCCAAGCGGTCCAGGCCTATGAGGCGACGCTCATCCCCGACCGGACCCCGTTTGATTTCTACATGGCCGGGAACAATAGCGCGCTCACGCAGTCCCAGCAGAGGGGCCTGAATAGATTCACCGGCAAGGGCAACTGTGTCCATTGCCATGCGGGCCCAATGTTCAGCGATGCCACGGTGGCCTTTTACGCCAAGAAGGGTGCCGTGAACGAGGACGGGGGTGACCAGGGCTTCCACAATATCGGCGTCAGGCCGACCACGGATGATCTGGGCCGCGCTAGCCTGGGCCCGGGAAGCGTCTCCTTCCAGGAAATCAACAACGTGTTCAACCGCGGCGCCTTCAAGACCCCGCACCTGCGCAATCTGAAGCTGACCGCCCCGTACTTTCACACCGGGAGCAAAAGCACGCTAGCCGACGTGGTTGATTTCTATAACCGCGGTGGCGATTTCGCCAACCCGGAGCTTGCCAATCGTATCCAGCCGTTGTCTCTCGATGCGCAAGACCAGGCGGATCTGGTGGATTTCTTGGAGAACGCGTTGCTCGATTGCCGGGTGGAGAGGGAGCAGGCCCCCTTCGATCATCCATATTTCCCCATGCCCAACGGGACGGCGCGGCCGGCCGTGGGCGCCGCCGGCACGGGGACGTGCAGCTTTCCGGGTTTGCCCCTGACCGTCTTGGCCGCCGGGACCGGCAGCGGAACCGTGAGCCCCGTGGCCGTAGACACCACGGCCCTCTTTGAACTTGGGACCGTGGTCACCCTCACGGCCGCCGCGACCGGCGGCTCCACCTTCACCGGATGGAGCGGCGCCTGCACAGGGACCACCTCGTGCGACGTATCAATGACCCAGGCCCGGACCGTGACAGCGACCTTTGCCGCCCCACCCGCTCCCCTGACCTTCCCCAGCCTCACGGCGGACCATGCGGCGCCCGGGATCGTGAACACGCCCATCACCTTCACGGCGAACCTGACCGGGGGGGTCGGCCCGTACCAGACGAAGTGGTGGGTCTTCGACGGCACCGCGAATACC
>DATIFO010000209.1:0-9932 GCA_035455275.1 Methylomirabilis sp. (SeqCode)
GCCCAGGCCGGGCGCTTCAAGGGGGTGACCATCTCCACCAACATGGCCGGCCGCGGCACCGACATCCTCCTGGGGGGCAATCCGAAGTTCCTGGCCTCGGATCTGGTCCGGCACGGCGAGGTGAGCCGCCAGGGCCTGGACTCCGGGGAGTACGAGAAGGTCCTGGCCGAGGTCCGGGACATGCAGCGCTACGGGTTGCTGGAGACGGACGACCCGGAAAACTACGCCGCGGCGCTGGCGCGGGTCCGGAAGCAGATCGGGGTGGAGCACCAGAAGGTCGTGGGATTGGGCGGCCTGCACATCCTGGGGACGGAGCGCCACGAGGCCCGCCGGATCGACAACCAGCTCCGCGGGCGGGCCGGCCGCCAGGGCGATCCGGGGTCGTCCCGCTTCTACCTGTCCCTGGAGGACGATCTGCTGCGCCTCTTCGCCCAGGAGCGCATCGCCAAGATCATGGAGAAGCTGGGCATGGAGGAGGGGGAGCCTATCGAGCACCCCTGGGTCACGCGCGCCATCGAGACCGCCCAGAAGCGGGTGGAAGCCCACAACTTCGAGATCCGCAAGCACCTCCTCGAATACGACGATGTCATGAACACCCAGCGCAAGGTGATCTACGGCGAGCGCCGGCAGCTCCTGGAAGGGGGGGACGTCCGCGAGGTCATCCAGGGAATGATGGAGGAGGTGCTGGAGGAGACCGTCGGAATCTACGTTGAAGAGGAGGCCTATCCGGAGAACTGGAACCTGGCCGGCCTCACGGAGGCCATGAAGCTCACGTTCGACGTGGAGGTCGTCTGGACCAAGGAAGAGGTCGAGGCCCTCACGCCCTCGATCCTCAAGGACGAGCTGCTGGAAAAGATCCGGGCCGCCTACCGGAAGAAGGAGGAGCAGGTCGGCAGCGACATGATGCGCTACCTGGAGCGGATGATCATGCTCCAGGTGGTGGACTCCCAGTGGAAGGACCACCTGCTGGCCATGGACCATCTGAAGGAGGGGATCGGCCTCCGGGGTTACGGCCAGAAGGACCCGCTGGTCGAGTACAAGCGCGAGGGCTTCGAGATGTTCGAGGCCATGGAGGCGCGCATCGCCAAGGGGACCATCGAGTACCTGATGAAGGTCCAGGTGGCCGTCGAGCCGGAGCGGGTTGCCGAGGGCACCGACCTGTCGGAGCTGCCCCTGGCGCCGCTCCGGGGTCCTTCGGAGCGCCGTCGCGAGGCCGCGCCGAGCCGGAACCTGCGACCCGCCGCCGCCCCGGGCGTGGCGGCCGTGGCCAGGGCCAAGGTCGGCCGGAACGAGCCCTGCCCCTGCGGCAGCGGCAAGAAGTTCAAGAAGTGCTGCGGCGCCTAGTCTCGCGCAGCGAGGCTAGCTGATAGCTCATGGTCTTGGTTCTTGCCATGAGCCACGAGCCATGAGCGGGAGCGAAGCGACCATGCTGACGGTGGCGGGGATTCAGTTGGCCTGCGGGGCGGAGCGGGCGGAGAATTTTGCCAAGGCCCTGGATCTCGCCAGGGTGGCGGCGGAGCGAGGGGCCAAGATCGTCTGCTTTGCCGAGTGCTTCGCCTGGCCCTGGTTTCCGCGCAAGGAGGTGGAGGCGAGCCGCGCCTTGGCCGAGCCGGTCCCCGGCCCCATGACGAATGCCCTGCAGCTCCTGGCGGAGCAGATCCAGGCCGTCGTGGTCGCGCCGATCTTCGAGTCGGGCGACGAGGGGGCCCAGTACAACACGAGCGTGGTGATCGACGCCAGCGGACACATCCTCGGTCTGTACCGCAAGAATCACATCCCCGATCTCCCCAACTACCAGGAGCGATTTTACTTCCGGCCGGGCAACCTCGGCTTTCCCGTCTTCAAGACCCGCCACGGAGCCATCGGGGTGCAGACCTGCTGGGACAACTTCTTCCCGGAGGGGGCGCGGGCGCTCGCCTTGAAGGGGGCCCAGATCCTGTTCTGCCCGACGGCCTGCTCCACCCTGGGCGGAGCGGTCAAGTGGGAGCGCGCCATCATGGGCCACGCGGTGTACAACTCGCTGTTCGCCTTCCGGGTGAACCGGGTCGGCGTCGAGGGCTCGATGAATTTCTACGGGAAGAGCTTCTGCGTGGATCCCAACGGGGACTTCGTCACCGACCCGGCGGGGTCGAGCGAAGGGGTAGTCCTGGCCGACCTGGATCTGGACCGGATCAAGCTCGTTCGCGACGACTGGACTTTCTTCCAGGACCGCCGGCCGGAGATCTACAAGGAGCTGGCGTAGCCCGGCAGCCTCGGCGCCAGGAGAGGGAAGAGCAACGCGGCCAGCCCGAAAGGGCCGGCCGCGTTTCGTCTATTGACGTCGAAGGAGGCGTTACTTCTTCGCGGAGCCCATGACCGCGGTATAGGCGGCCTGGCAGGAATCCATGAGCCATGCGGTGTCGCCGCCCAGACACATGAAGCGGCAGCCGCGGCCGATCCACTTCTTGGCCGTGTCGATGTCGTAGGTGTGTACGCCGCAGGGGATGTTCTTCTTCTGGCAGACCTCCAGGACGCGGTCGACATGCTTGGCCACCTCGGGGTGGCCGATGTCGCCGGGGATGCCCAGCGTCTGGGACATGTCGTTGGGGCCGATGAAGACGGCATCCACGCCGGGCACGTCCAGCATCGCCTCGATGTTGTCCACGCCCTGCTTGGATTCGACTTGAAGGACGATCATGGTCTCCTGGTTCAGCCTGGGCGTCAGTTCGGCGCCCTTGTATTTCCCCCAGGAGGTATGGACGTTGCGCAGGGACATCCCGCGCTGGCCCATGGGGAAATACTTCGTGGAGTGCATGATGAACTCCACCTGGGCCTTGGATTCGGTCTGGGGGCAGAGGAGCCCCGTGGCGCCCTGATCGAGGGTCTGGTAGAGGCGCTGGGCTTCGCTGCTGCTGGGCACGCGCACGATGGTCGGGAGGTTGACGCCGCGGGCGGCGATGTTGAAGTCCACCAGGCTCGGGGGCGTGAAGCTGCCGTGCTCCGCATCCAGGAAGACGTAGTCCCAGCCGGCATTCTTCATCAGGACGGCCACCGTGGGCTGCACCAGATGCGTGAGCATGGTGCCCAGCACGACGCCGCCCGACTTCAGGGTCTTCTTCACAGAGTTCTCCAGGATCATGCGCGCCTCCATTCGCAAGAGACAGAGGTGAGGGGGTAGGAGCTGACGGTCAGTGAACGGCGTACAGGGTACCGCAGGTCGGTCAGAACACAAGAAAAAAGGCCCGGATGTCCGTCCTTCTGCCTCTTTCCTCCCCCTTGGCTTCGTCGTGAACTCAGGACACTGCTGGGAGCAGGCGGCCGGCTCGGCTGTCCTTGGTCCACTCAGGGGAGGGCCACCACGTGGGAACGAACCCAGGCGGCCAGTTCGGCCTCCGAACAGCGCTTCTCGGCGGCGGCGAGCATCATGGTGACGACGTCTGTTTCGGGGGCGTCCAGATCCGAGCCGTTAAGGCCGAGGAAGATCACCATGGTGAGGAAGGCGATCCGTTTGTTGCCGTCCCGATAGGGATGGTTGGATACGAGGCCATAGCCGTAGGCGGCGGCGAGTTCGGCAAGATCCTGCGTGGATTCGTAGGCCCACTTGTTGCGTGGACGGGCGAGAGCCGACTCGAGGGCGTTCTCGTCCCGGGTCCCGGGAAGCCCACCATGCTCGCGCAACTGGTCCAGGTGCACAGCATCGACGATCAGACGCTCCACCCACCGGGGTTCCGCCATTCCCCTACTGAGCGAGTGCCCGGAGGGCGTTGCGATACTTCTTGGCGGCGCGCGCCGCGATCGCCAGGGCCTGTTCAGTGACTGGATCGTACGGGGTGAGCAGGATGCCGCGCTCGGTCTCGACGGCAAGGACGCGATCGCCCGGCGCCAAATGGAGCCGATCGGCCATCTCCTTTGGCAGGGTGGCGCCGACAGATCCCCCGACCTGCCGCAGGGTAATCTCTTTGACCATTGTCGCTGGTCTCCCGAGAATGCCAAGTCACCCGATTGCGAGCACTACACGTAGCACGTTCGTGCTACTTCGTCAAGAACAAGAGGCATGCGGGGATGCGGCTTTCGGTATCAGCCTGGCCGGGCTGAAGAGCTTTAGCCGTATCCACGCCTTGCCTTCGCCCGGGAGCAGGCCTAGCTGAAGGAGGTCGCGACGCACCCACCCCGGCCCTGTGTCCCCACGAGGGTCGTCTCATCGTCCGAAACGCTGTCGGCCATCAGCCTTCAGCGACCAGGTGCCACAACCTCAGCGCCGCCTGAGTGCCACCACCGCGATGCTCGGTATCATCAGACGCCCCGGTGCGGTCCTCCTGCCGGACCTCCTGGTGCGCCGTCGGGAGCGTGGCCTTTGTTGCAGCCAGGCTTCTCGACGGCACGGCCAGTCAAGAATTGGAGCCAGCCCCTCGCAGAATCCAGAGGTTAGCCTCCAAAGGGTGAACGGTACCCTGTCAAGGGTGGTGATTTCGACCAGACAAGGCATCTCTGGTGATTGCACGAGCGTTGCCATTTGTGATATGAAACATTCCACCAATACCTGGATACCTTCGGACGCTGGAGGCTGTGGGGCCGGATGATCTGGAGGGGACCTGGAATCCGTAGGGCGCCGATTCTCCTCGACGGGGGTCGGCGTTTTTCGTTAGTTAAGTGATGGTGATGCTCGCAAGCGCCGTCGAGATGCCCGAGCATCGTCTGTCAGGCCTGTGGGCTGTGCTCCAGTGTGTCCAGGGTGTCGAGGGGTGAAAAAGGTGCCAGGCACCTTTCGAACGGTAACTGCCTAATTTCCTTGGATGCGACTCTCGATTCTTCCCGAGACCGCTTGCTCGTTGTCTCATTCTCCGGGCGACACGGCGCCCTGGGAATCATCAGCGTCAGGAAGGCTACCAGGAATGAGCGCAAGGACGACGAAGAGAACGTCAGGGGCTAAGCGCGCCGCCCCCGCGTCAGATGAACTGAGGCGAGAGTACCGATTCGACTACCGAAAGGCACGCCCGAACCGCTTCGCGACACTGGTTACGGGACATACCGTGACGGTCGTGCTGGACCCGGATGTCGCGTCCGTCTTCCAATCGTCGGAGTCGGTGAACTCCCTGCTTCGCTCCTTCATTGCGGCGCTTCCCATCAATGCGAGGGCTCGTCGGCAACGAGGGCAGCGAATCGTTCCAGCGGGCGGCGCAGCGCATTCCCCAGCCGCTGTGCGTCAGCCTTGATCTGAAGTTCTCAAGCTCAGCCCCCTTGCATTGCCAGACTCAATGTCCGGTCGCTCACCGCCGAGCGGTGGCCGGGATTCGTTTGTCTCTTCGGGGAGCGCGGAGTCGGGGGTGGGCTGGTGGGGCATGCTCTGACGGTTGCCGACGACACAACTCGACTATGCATGGGTTGGCTGCAAGTCGAGACAATTGCCCTGAGGTGCCTGGATGCTGACGGGGGAGTCGGATAGGATGCGTGAAGCCGCGCCTGAATGCAGGCGGGGCACAGCTCTTTTTCGGATCGCCGCAGAGACCTCGGGGGGGACCAAAGGAGACCGCGCATGCTGATCGAAGAGGCGATCCTCGGGCGTCGGAGTATCCGGGCGTTCCGGTCGGATCCGGTGCCACCCGCCCTCCTGCGGGAGATCGTGGAGGCGGCCCGGTGGGTCCCGTCGGCGGCCAACACCCAGCCGTGGGAGTTCACGATCGTGGGGGGTGAGCGTCTCCAGACGCTCCGAACGCGACTTCGCGAGACGGTCACGGCCGACCCGGTGGGTAAGCCGGAGATGGGCTGGCCCCCGAATCTTCCCGAGCGATTCAAGGAACGTCGTCTTGAGATCGGGAAGGCCACGTTCGAGGCCCTCGGCATCGCGGCTGACGACAAGGCGAGGAAAGGCGAGTGGTTCCTCTTCGGGATCGGCTTCTTCGACGCCCCCCAGGTCATCGTGCTCAGCATGGAGCGATGCTTCTCGGACCTGGGGGTGCTGGACATGGGGGCGGTCGCCCTGGCGCTGATGCTCCTCGCGCACGGAAAGGGACTCGGCACTTGCCCGCAGGCCGCCCCGCTCCGCTACCCCTGGCTCTTCCACGAGGTGCTGGGCATCCCCGAGACCAAGCGGGTCATGCTCGCGATCCCCATTGGCTACCCGGTCACGGAAGCACCCGTGAACCGGTTCGCACGGACGCGGGTTCCCGTCGAGAAGTGTCTTGCCTGGTCTGGGATCGTGCCCGCCACGGATTGACATGACCTCCAGACACACGAAGGGGCCGGAGGCGTGCGCCTCTGGCCCCTTCTATTCCCTTCCAGGTCTCGACGCGTCAGCCACCCATGAGGATGGGGTGAAGCTCAACCACCTGGCCGTCCTTGGGTTTGAAGCTCAGGTACTCGCGCTCGCCGTTCACGGCGGCGATGCCGAATTCCACCTCGGGCAGGCCCGCCAGGCGGATCAAATCGAGGATGGTCGCCTCCGGTGGCCCCTCCACCTCCAGGAAATGCCCCGGGAGCTTGTAGTAGCGAAGGAAGCTCCGCGGGATCTCCAGCACGACGGTCTTGCTGCCCCCGTGCCCATCTCCGTTGCCGTTCCCCTTCACGCGAACACCACTTCCTTTTCTTCCGTGAGATCCAGGGCGCGCAGGACCTTCTCCGTCGGTTGCCCGTCCGGTGTCCAGCCCCGGATCTCGTAGTACTCGCCGAGCATCTTCTCGAATGCCTCGGGCGGGATGTTTGGTAGGTCCTGGCCCCGCTTCTGGAGGGTGAGGATCCGGTCTGGGAGCTGATCGTCCTTCCGGACGACGCCCAGGCGGGTGTTGTACAGCCGCTTCAGGTTGAAGATCCGATCGCCGGCCTTCATCAGATCCTCCCACGTCCACTTCCAGCCGGTCAGGTTGTTCAGCGCCTCGGTCAGCGGGGTGGGGCTGAAGGCCCGCGAGTAGAACTTGCACATCCCCAGGCCGTTGTAGATCGCCATCAAGCTATGCATCCGGGCGGCGAGCAATGCCTTGCCCTCGGTGATGCGCGGGTTCAGCTTCGCGTTGTAACCGAATTCGGGCATGGGCACGCCGGTCTCCACGATGAAGGGAAGCCCCTCCAGGTGGCAGGCGCCCCGCGCCCCCGTGGCGTAGTTGATCCCCATGGACCAGAAGGCCCGGGGATCGTGCATGGGGAACTCCAACCCCTTCACGGTGACCGTAAGCTTTTCCGCCTCGCCTCCGATCTTGCGCGCTGCGGCGAGCGAGCCATCTGCCAGGAGGCTTCCCAGCTCCTTTTTGAAGGCGATCTGCTCCACCAGGGTCACGACGGCCTGGCCGTCCCCCCAGGCGAGCTTCAATCCGCCCGTGTCGGCCTCCGAGATCAGCCCGCGCTCGAAGGCCTCGATGGCGAAGGCGATGCTGTTGCCGGTGGAGATGGTGTCCAGGCCGTAGCGGTTGCACAGCTCGTTGGCGCGGATCACGGAGGGCAGGTCGTCGTTCAGGCACATGGAGCCGAAGGCGCCCAGGGTCTCGTACTCCGGGTTGTGGCCCACGTTGGTCCGGACGCCGTCCTCCCCCTCGACGGTCACGTGCTGCCAGCAGTGGACGGGGCAGCCGGAGCAGGAGCTGGACTTCACATCGTACTTCTCGTGGATGGTCTTGCCGCTGATCTTGGCGGCGCCCTCCGGCCAGCGCCCGTCCAGGAAGTTCTTGATGGGCAAGCCTCCCCGCTCCTCGTGGACCTCGATGCCACCCGAGGTGCCGTAGACGGTGAACATCCCGAACTTGGCGGGCATCTCGGTCGTCTTCTTCAGGGCCCAGCCCATCAGGCCCGTCGGGTTGTACACCGGGACACCGCGGGTTCCGCGGACCACAATGGCCTTGAGCCGCTTCGAGCCCATGACCGCGCCCAGCCCGGTGCGGCCGGCCGCGCGCGCGTGGCGACCCTCAACCATCACGGAGGCGATCCGGACCAGGTGCTCGCCGGCCTGTCCGATGGCCGCCACCTTGGCCTTGGGGTCGGTCTCCGCCAGCAGCAGCTCCCCAGCGTCGTACGTGTCCTTGCCCCAGACTCCTTCGGCCGGTCGGATCTCCGCGTGGTCGTCATTGATCCAGAGGTAGACGGGCTTCTCGGCCGCCCCCCGGATCACCAGTCCGTCGTACCCACAGCAGCGGAACTCTGCCCCCCACGTCCCGCCCACCGTGGCCTCACCCCAGATGCCGGTGAGGGGAGACCTGGAAACGAAGGATGTGCGGGTCCCGCCCGGGATGGTCGTTCCCGTGAACATGCCGGGCATGATCACGAGCGGATTTCGGGGGTCAAGGGGGTCCACGGCCGGATCGCCCAGGTCCATCAGCAGGCGGGCGCCCAGTCCGCTTCCCATGAGATACTTCTTGTACAGCACGTCCGGAATCGCTCGCGTTTCAACCTTTCGCGTCGCGAGATCCACCAAGAGGATCTTGCCGACGTAACCCTTTCCTCGCATTGCCACTCCTCTTTGCCATTTCCTATTCGCGGCGTCGAATCAATGGAATGCAATTCGCGACCGGTATAGTCTCGTATCAAGGGGGTGGGCGCAAGGGAAAAGGCGGGGGGAGGTCGACAAAGATTCCCGCCGGAATTGGCCATTTTCACGTGGAAGCCTCTGCCGCGGGTGCCACGGGAGGCGACTGGAGGGATCGGCGCTGGCCCGGCAGCCGGTGGATGGGATCCTGGAGCGCAATGAGGGGTGAAGGGGTCGGCGATTGAAACGCCCGCCCCACGTCGTGTCATTCTGAGGCGGCGGGCTGCTCCCGGAATCAGCGGGATCGACCGGCGCTGTGACCTCTATGACTCCCGGACTCCCGTGGGGCGCGCACACGCACCTTTCGCCGTTCCATGAGCGCGCCGGCCAGTGTCAGGGCCACCAGCGACCAGGGGAATACCAGGATCACCGCAACAATCGTGGCATACACGGTTCCCACCCTCTCTCTCCTTGGGTTGACCCCCCCGTCGCTACCATCTTCTACGCCGCCGCAGGCTGTTCGGATTGCGCCGCAGATCCGTGGCGCGTTCTCGCCATGCCGGCAGGGTCGCTGCCCCCACCGTGCTGTTAGATGCCGGAAAGCACTGGAGGATTCGGGAATCCGAGAATCGGCGTTCGAAAAGCGCCGACGTCCATTGCGCGGTCGGACCATTGCGGGTTTTTGCGCTGGGTCCTCCGACCGGAATGGGCTAGAGTGGGTTGCGCTGAAGGGCGTGCGAGCCCGTCCGGGCGGGCCGGGCAGGCGGCCGGTCTTGGCTCACAGCAAAACGCGGGTTCCAGGCGGCAAGAGGGAGGAGTGAGTCAAATGAAGGTCATCGTGGATCTGTGCGTGGTCCCGCTGGGCGTGGGCGTGTCGGTGTCCAGGTACGTCGCGGCGTGCGAGCGGGTCCTCCGTGAAGCCGGCCTCACGACACAACTTCATGCGTACGGCACCAACATCGAGGGAGACTGGGACGCCGTGTTCGGAGCGATCCGGCGGTGTCACGAGGCGGTCCACGCCATGGGCGCCCCCCGGATCTCCACGATCATCAAGCTGGGGACACGGACGGACCGGGACCAGACCATGGATGACAAGGTGAAGAGCGTGCAGGGCAAACTCGACGCGTAGGGCCGGTCGGATCACCCCCCCGCCCGCTTGAAGCGTCGGCTCAGCGGACGGCGAACCGCTCGATGGCCGCCTCGTCCAGGACGAGACCCAGCCCGGGCCGATCGGGGATCGGGATGCGACCGCGGGACGGCGCGAGTCGCTCCCGCAGGATCCGCTCGAAGTTGTAGATGTCCTCCTCCAGGAAGAAGTACTCGACGGTCAGCGCGTTGGCGACGGCGCCGACCAGGTGGACGTGCAGGTCGGCGTGCCAGTGGGGGGCGACGGGCAAGTCGAAGCTGGCGGCCGTGTGGGCGACCTTCATCCATTCGCTGACGCCGCCCAGGACGCCTGCGTCCGGCTGGAGGACCTGCGCGGCCTTGGCCGTGATGATATCGCGGA
>DATIFO010000210.1:0-31592 GCA_035455275.1 Methylomirabilis sp. (SeqCode)
GTGGTGGCGCGATATCGAGTGGCGTAACGAGGGATGAAATATCGAATGTCGAACAGTGAATCACGAATTTCGAACGATCACCACTGCGGATGCGATTTCCCCACGGCGTTCGTCATTCGGTATTCGCTGTTCGAGATTCGACATTCCCGGTCGTGCGAAAGGGGGCCAGGGATGCGACTGGTCACGTTCGAGTTTCAGGGCAGGACCCGTCTCGGCGCGGAGCAGGACGGGGGCGTGGTGGACCTGAACCGGGGTTACATGCTGCTGCTGGCCACACGCGGGGTGATGGATTTCCGGGAGCAGGCGGATCGGGAGCTGCCGGCAGACATGCTCGGGTTCCTGGACCGTTGGGACCAGAGCCTCCCCCTGGCCAAGGACGTGCTGGCCTTTTCCCGAGAGGTGCAGGGGCGTGGCGGCCGCTTGGAGCAGGCGATCTGGCATCCGATGGAGGTGGTGCGCCTCTGCGCCCCCATCCTCAACCCGCGCAAGATCATCTGTCTGGGGCTGAACTACCGCGATCACGCCGCGGAGACAAAACAGGAGATCCCTCCGGAGCCCGCCCTCTTCTCCAAGTTTGCCACGTCCATCATCGGCCCCGAGGAGCCCATCCTGATCCCCTCGGTTTCCCGCGAGGTGGACTACGAGGCAGAGCTGGCGTTCATCGTCGCCCGCCGGGGCCGGCACGTCTCGAAGGCCGAGGCCCTGGATCACGTCGCGGGCTACACCGCTTTCCACGACGTGAGCGCGCGGGACTATCAGCTCCGGAAGCCAGGAGGCCAATGGATGCTGGGCAAGACCTTCGACACCTTCGCGCCCATGGGGCCGGCGCTGGTCACGCGGGAGGACCTCCCGGATCCGCAGGCCCTGGACATCACGATGACGGTGAATGGCGAGGTTCTACAGTCCTCGAACACCGAGCACCAGGCCTTCACCGTCTCTGATATCGTGGCCTACTGCTCCCACGTTTTCACCCTGGAGCCCGGCGACGTCATCGCGACGGGGACACCGGGCGGCGTCGGCTTTGCCCGCAAGCCGCCCCGGTTCTTGAAGGAGGGAGATGTGGCAGTCGTCGAGATCCAAGGGATCGGCGCTCTGCGGAACCCGGTGCGCCAGGCCCCGCGCTAACCTCTCCCGGAATGGACCGGGTTACTTTCCGTATGGGGACAGGACCGACAGGGGAGCCTTCTCGGAGGAGCGGCGCGCCCAGGGTGTTCGGCTCACCCAGTCGCGGAGGCTATCCAGGTACAGGTACGTGACGGGCGTGATGTAGAGCGTCAGGGGCTGCGAGACGAGCAGACCGCCCACCACGGCCAGGCCCAGCGCGCGCCGGGCGTCGGCACCGGCCCCGAATCCGATGGCGATCGGCAGCGTCCCCATCAGCGCGGCCATGGTGGTCATCATGATGGGCCGGAAGCGCCGGAGACAGCCCTCGTAGATGGCCTCGGCCGGACGCTTTCCCCTGGCCTCCGCCTGGAGGGCGACGTCGATCATCATGATGGCGTTCTTCTTCACGATGCCGATCAGCATGATGATGCCGACGAAGCCGTAGAGGTTCAGCTCCATGCGGAAGAGCAGGAGCGTGAGCAGCGCCCCCACGCCCGCAGAGGGGAGGCCCGAGAGGATGGTGAGCGGATGGATGAAGCTCTCGTACAGGATCCCCAGAACCAGATAGATGACCACGATGGCCGCCAGGATCAAGAGCCCCAACCCCTGGAGCGACGCCTGGAACGCCTGGGCCGTCCCCTGGAAAGAGGTGCTCAGGGTCACCGGCAGGCGCAGATCGCGCTGCAGCTTCTGGATGGCCGCCACGGCGTCACCCAGCGCCACACCCGGCTTGAGGTTGAAGGAGATGGTCACGGCCGGCAACTGTCCCAGGTGGTTCACCGTGAGGGGGCCCACGTCGCGCGTGAGGTTCGCCACGGCATTCAGGGGGACGAGCTGGCCGTTGGACGAGCGGACGTAGAGCAGGGACAGGTCGGCCGCCTGCGCCTGGTAACGGGGAAGGAGTTCCATGACGACCCAGTACTGGTTCGAGGGGGTGTAGATGGTGGAGACTTGCGGCGAGCCGTAGGCGTAGTTCAACGCGTTCTCGATCTGCTGCGCACTGACACCCAGGGCCGAGGCCTTGTCCCGATCGATGGCCACCAGGACCTGGGGGCTCGTGATCTGGAGGTCGCTGTTCACGTCCTGGAGGCCCGGCAACGCCCGCATCCGGTCCAGCACGACCGGCGCCCACTTGTACAGCTCCTGGAGGTCCGCATCCTGGAGGGTGAACTGATAGACGGCCTTGGTGAGCTGCCCCCCGATCCGGATCGTCGGCAGGACCTGCGGGTAGACCTTGATGTCGGAGAGCTCGCCAAACTTCCGGCGGAGGTCCTGGACGATCTCCTCGACGCCCGGGCGCTCCGACCGGGGCTTGAGACGGATGAACATCCGCCCGGTATTGGGCGACACGTTGATGCCGCTGGCGCCGATGGAGGACATGAAGTTGTTCACGTGCGGGTTGCGCTGAACGATCTCGGCCGCGGCTAACTGCTGCCTCTTCATGCCTTCGAAAGAGATATCCTGCACCGTCTCGGTGAAGGCGAAGATCTGACCGGTGTCCTCGGTGGGAAGGAACCCTTTGGGGATCAGGAGGAAGAGGTATCCCGTGAGGGCGAGAGTGAGCACCAGGACGCCGAGGGTGAGCCGCGGGTGGTCGAGCACCCGCCGGAGACTCCAGTCGTACAGGCGGAGCATGCCGTCGAAGACCCGTTCGGAGGCGGCATACAGCCGCCCGTGTGACTCGGCGGGCGGTTGCAGGAAGCGACTGCACGCCATGGGGGTGAGGGTCAAGGACACAAAGCCGGACACCAGGACCGCCATGCCGATGGTGACCGCGAACTCGTGAAGCAGGCGACCGATGACTCCCCCCATGAAGAGGACCGGTATGAACACGGCCGCCAGGGACAGGGTCATGGACACGATGGTGAACCCGATCTCTCGCGCCCCCTCCAGGGCGGCGTGCATGCGGCTCTTGCCCTCCTCCATGTGCCGGACGATGTTCTCCAGCATGACGATGGCGTCGTCCACGACGAAGCCGACGGACAGCGTGAGGGCCATGAGCGAGAGGTTGTCCACCGTGTAGCCCAGCAGGTACATGCCGGCGAACGTCCCCACGATGGACATGGGCAAGGCGAGGCTCGGGATCACCGTGGCCGACAGGTTCCGCAAGAAGAGGAAGATGACCAGGATGACCAGGACGATGGCGAGGAAGAGCGTGAACTTGACGTCCTGGACCGACTCCCGGATGGAAATGGAGCGGTCATAGAGGATATTCATGCTCACGGACGCCGGGATCTGGGCCCGGAAGGTGGGCAAGAGCTGCCGGATCTTGTCCACGACCTCCACCGTGTTCGTACCAGGCTGCCGCTGGATGGCCAGGACGATGGCCCGCTCGCCGTTGTACCAGCTCGCCACCTTGTCGGTCTGGACGCTGTCGATCACCCGGCCGAGTTGCTCCAGGCGCACGGGTGAACCGTTTCGATAGGCCACGATAAGAGGTCGAAACGCGGCCGCGCTGGTGAGCTGTCCCGTGGCCTGGACGTTCAGGGCTTGATGAGGGCCATAAAGCGTCCCGGTGGGCAGATTCACGTTTCCCTGGCTCACCGCCCGCTGGACCTCGTCGATGCCGATGCCTCGCGAGGCCAGGGCGGTGGGGTCGAGCTGCACCCGCACGGCATACTTCTGCGAGCCGAACACCTGCACCTGGGCCACGCCGCTGATGGTGGAGATCCGCTGGGCCAGGTACGTCTGCGCGTACTCGTCCACGGCGTACAGGGGTGCGGTGGAGGAGCTCAGCGCCAGGTAGAAGATCGGCTGGTCGGCCGGGTTCACCTTCTGGAACGTGGGGGGCGTCGGCATACCCGGAGGCAACTGGGGCTGCGCCTTGGCGATGGCCGCCTGGACGTCCTGGGCGGCGCCGTCGATGTTCCGCTCGAGACTGAACTGAATCGTGATGTTGGTGAGGCCGAGGGCGCTGGTGGACGTCATGGAATCGATGCCGGCGATGGTGCTGAACTGCTTCTCCAGGGGAGTCGCCACCGCCGAGGCCATGGTATCGGGGCTGGCGCCGGGCAGGCTGGCGCTCACCTGGATGGTGGGGAAGTCCACATTCGGCAGATCGCTCACGGGCAGGAGGCGGTAGCCCATCAGGCCGAAAAACAGGATGCCCAGCATGACCAGCGTGGTCATGACGGGCCGGCGGATGAAGAGTTCAGTGCTCATCCCGCATTCCCCGGGCGGATCGCGGCCGGCGCGGCAGGCCGGATCTGCACCCTGGCTCCGGGAACCAGACGGATCATTCCATCGGTCACGACTTGCTCCCCGGCCACAAGTCCCCGCTCCACGACCGTCTGGTCCTCGAGCGTCCCCCCGGAAACGATCGGGCGGGCCTCCACCGTCTGGTCGGCCTTGACGACGAACACGTACGGGCCTTGCTGTCCGGTCTGGATCGCCTGGGAGGGGATCACGACGGCGTCGGGGCGTGTCGTGAGCGTGAGGCGGACGTTGAGGAACTGGCCGGGCCAGAGCCGATTGTCCGCATTGGGGAACGCTCCCTTGAGCTGTATCGTCCCGGTCGAGGCATCCACCGTATTGTTCACGAACGCAAGATTGCCTTGCGCCGGTTCCCCTTCCTGGCCGGGGATGAGTGCCTCGACGCGGACGCTGCCGGCGGCGCGATACTTCCGGATGTCCGCCAGGTATTGCTCGGGCACGGAGAAGGCCACGGAGATCGGGTGGATCTGGTTGATGACGACGAGCGGGCTGTTGCTGTCCCGGGCCTTGACGGCGCTCCCCACGTGGACCAGGAGGCTCCCGGTTCGCCCATCCATGGGCGAGCGAATGACCGTGTACCCCAGTTGGATCCGCGCGTTTTCCACGACGGCCTGGTCCGCCCGGATGGTCGCCCGGATGGTTTCCATCGTCGCCTGCGCGGCGCGGATGGCCGCAGTGGCATTGCTCACCGCCGCCTGGTCCGCCTGGATGGTCGCATCCATGGCCAGGGCGGCCGTGCGGACCTGGTCGTACTGCTCCTTCGAGATGGCGCCGTCCTGGATCAACCCCTGATAGCGGCGGACCTGCACATTGGCATTCTCCTGCTGCGCCGTGTCGCGCGCCAGGTTGGCCTCGGCCTGCTTCTCCGCGGCCGCGCTCTGCGCCAGGGCGGCCTGGGCCTGCTGGAGTTGCGCCAGATCGCGCGCCAGGTTGGCCTCGGCCTGACGCAGCGTCGCCTCGAAGGGGCGCTGGTCGAGGGTGAACAGCAGATCGCCTGTCTTCACGTCTTGCCCCTCGGAGAAATCGATCCGGGCGATCTGTCCATCCACCTGGCTCATGACCGTCACGGTGGCGATCGCCTGGACGGTGCCATTGGCGCGGACCTGGACGGGCACGGGCTTGCTGACCGCAGCGCTCGCGGTCACCGGCACGGACGGGACGGTGCTGGGGGTCTTGGCGTCGGCCCGGGTCGGAGGATCGCCGGAACATCCGGAGAGAGCGGCGACGGCTGCAAGGGCCGCTGCCCAGGGGATCCGGGGACGATCGCCGAAGAAGCGCAGGCAAGGACGGATCCGATCAGCCAGGTGGAGCCGGTTCATAACAACCCCTCTTCACACCGGGACGCGCCATGCCGGCGAGCCCCTAGTTGCCGTTCTGCCCTGGAACGTCCGTCAGTGCGCGTCCAAGCAAGGCCACGCCCTGGGCGATGGTCCGCAGCCGGTCCTCCGGCATCCCTGCGAGCATGGTTGCCATCCACGCCCGTGTCGCCTTCCGTGCCGCGGTCAGATGTCGGGAGCCACTGAGGGTGAGCCGCAGGCTGACCCGGCGGCGTTCCAGCGGGTCGACGGTCCGGGTCACGAGTCCCCGCCGCACCAGGCGGTCAATGACGGCGGACGCGGTTGGTCGGGAAACCCCCAGGTGGTCAGCCACAGCGAACAGACAGGCCCCCGCATTCCGGCGGAGGAAGGCCAGAGCCCGGAATTGAGGAACGGACAGGAGGGGAGCGCTCTGCCGGCGCATCTCCCCACGGATGAAGCGCATCACCATCGGGACCGTCTCCATGACGGTCCGGGCGCATGTGTTCGGCGTGACGCGTCTGGTCGTCATGGACACCGTCGACCCCGTCCCATCCTGCGTGCTCGCTCTTCCGGACATGGAATCGAAAACCAGACTGAAATGGTTAGCTTTGCAAACTGTATGGCCATAACCTTCCTTTGTCAACCGCGGTCAACTGCCCCGGGTAAGTCGCAGCGCCCGTAGCCGTGCAACATCCCACACAAATGCCCGACACGACCTTGACACTCCTCGGCGCACGCAGTAACGTACCGCCTTGCCGAGCACCGGCGCCTCTCGGGGACTCTCAGGCGGGTCGGGCCCAGGTGTGGATGCGCCCGCGCTCTCCGCACATGGCCCGCGATCTTCGTCTTGGCCGAGATCTTCGGCGAGCCACAGTCGGGTGGCGAATCCGGGGGACCGCGCACAACACCGCTTGGCGCGTCTTCCGGGATGCAGTTGCCGAGGATTCATCTGCCAACGAGTCCGCAACAGAAAGGAGCGACCATGCGACCGTCCACGAAGATGGTGATGCGACTGATCCTCAGCCTCTGCATCGCCGGCACCCCCACTCTGCCGTCGGTCGCCTGGGGAGATGATGGCCGCGCACCCCTCAAGCTGGACCTGACGCTGGCGCAGGTCACGGCGACCCCGCCGCCCACGATTCCCCAGGCCGGCAGCATGCCGCTCTCGCTTCGGGACAGCATAGCGCTGGCCCTGAGGAACAACCTGGACATCCAGGTGGAGGGCTTCAATCCCAGAATCACCACGCAGGCCCTGATCGGCCAGACGGCCGTGTACGATCCGAGCGCGTTCCTGGAGCTGAACCGGAGCGACAACCGGGCGCCGACCGCATCTTCATTTGACAGCGTCAGGGGGCGGCAGTTCTCCGATCTCTGGGACTACAATGCCGGCATCCGGCAGAAGATCCTGACCGGCGGAACGTACGAGCTGCGATTCAACAACCAGTACTTCAACACGACGCTGCTGGATTCGACATTCAGCAGCCGATTCGGGTTGACGCTGAGCCAGCCCATCCTGAAGGGCTTCGGCTTCGAGGCCAACGAGACCAACATCCGGATTGCCTCGAATAACCAATCGATCTCCGTGGAGCAGTTGCGCCTCCGGGTGGGCAACGTCGTGACCCAAGTGCAGACCGCCTACTTCGACCTGATCTTCGCCATCCAAAACCTGGACGTCGCGCGGCAATCGCTCAAGCTGGCGCAGGACCTCGTTGCGCTGAACAAGGCGCGGGTGCGGGCCGGGGTGGCGGCCCCCGTGGAGGTGACCCAGGCCGAGGCGCAGCAGGCGGCGAGGGTGCAAGACGTGATCAATGGAGAAAAGGCCGTCCAGGACGCCGGGGACACCCTCAAGGTGGTCATGAACCTCCCCATCAGCGGGAGCTGGTCGCAGGAGATTCAGCCCAGCGACACCCCGACCGACGCGGTGACGCCGATCAACCTGGACGAGAGCATCCAGAAGGCCCTGGAGAACCGCTACGAGTACAAGGTCGCCAAGCTGGACATCGCCAACAAGGACCTCTCGGTCCGGTTGAACCGGAACCAGCTCCTCCCCGATCTCTCCCTCACGGGCAGTGTGTTCTCGAGCGGGGCGGATGTACAATATGGCGGAAGCATCAGCACGATGGGGTCGAGCCACTTCCTCTCGTATTCCGTGGGCGTGGTCCTCACGGTTCCGCTGGGGAACCGCGCGGCGCAATCCACGTACATCCAGTCGAAGCTGACGCTGGACCAGGCCAAGACCACGCTGAAGAACCTCGAACTTCAGATCGTGCAGCAGGTCCGCGCGGCGGTGCGGACGGTGGAGACCAACGCGAAGCGCATCGATGCGAATCGCTCGGCCCGGGTGCTGGCGGAGGAGCAGCTCCGCGTGGAGCAGCGGCGACTCGAGGCAGGCGTCACCACGACCTTCAACGTGCTGCAGTTCCAGCGGGACCTGTCGGCGGCCCAGGCCAACGAGATCCAGGCCATCACCGATTACAACAAATCCTTGGCGACTCTGGACAATACGCTCGGGACGGTGCTGGAGAAGAACCGCATCGAGCTGTGATCCGAATCCGACCAGGAGGGGGTGCACCGCGTGGGAGCGGCAGTCTCCGGGGAGGCTGGGTCTGAATTGCAGACGTGAGGATTGGTCCGGCTCCGGAGGGACGCGGGCGGCGTACCTGCGAAAACCCGCTGCACCACGGTCCCCGGCGTGCCGGCCGCAGAGTGGGGCGCCACCGGCGCCGATCGGACGGCGGGCCGGTGGCGCCCGGCATGGACTAATCCGGGACGTTCCGGACGAACGAGTTCGCGAGGGTCTTGCGCAGTTCTGCTGCCAGGGCCGCATCCGGGATCTCGCGGAGGATCACCCGCACCGCGAAGCCGCACTTCCGACACCGCTTGTACTGGAACACCCAGCGCCCCTCCTCCTGTGGACCACCGATCTCCTCCATGTCGGAGAAGCAGCACGGGCCGGAGCTGGGTGGAGAGATGATCCGCTCCGGATAGAGGTTCTTCGGACGCTTCTGGTCCGTGTATTCCACGATGGTCGGCACGGCATACTCCATCCGCCCACCGGATGCGCCTGACAGCTTCGCGTCCCCTCCGTGGGCATGGCCATTCGGCCTGCCCGTCGCTCTGGTCCGCCGTGTCACTCTCATTTTCCCTCCCAAGTTGCCTGTGGCCCGGTCACAGGACTGCTCACACGTGCGTCATCGGGGATAGGGCCACGCGATACAGGGTCAAGTGCTCTTTCAACTCTTCAATCACGCCTGCCACGACATCCGGATCCTTGCGGAGCTTGCCCATCATCAAGGCGCCCTCGAATCCGGCGATGACGAAGTGGGCCAGTCGAGGGATGTCGGCATCGGCTCGAAGCGTACCCTCATCCTTCGCCTGCTTCAGGCTCAACTCGATTCGCGTTCGTATTTCATCGAAGGCCTTGATGAGACGCTGACGGAACTCCTCGTGGATGTCGCTCATCTCCACGGCCAGGTTGCCGAGGGGGCACCCGCCGGTGAAGCCTTGCTTGCGAGCACGCTCCACGGAAAACTCCAAGAAGCCTTGGAGCTGCACCCACGGATCCGCGGTGGAGGCGAAGCATTTCTCGATGAATTCCTCCCTGATCCGCTCCGCGCTCCGGTCCAAGATGGCGAACCCGAGCTCGTCCTTGCTCTTGAAGTAGTAGTAGAAGTTCCCCTTGCCGACGCCGCTCTCCCTGAGGATGTCATCCACAGAGGTGTTGTTGAATCCGCGGACGTGAATCAGGCGACTGGCAGCGTCCAGAATCAGCTCTTTTGTACTCCCCATTCATTCCCCTTGTGTACTAACCAGTCGGTCTTTACTGAGTAACTCATACAGGATATATTTAATCCTGTCAAGGTGAATTTGACTACCGTATCAGATTCGAGTGAAATAGTTGATTTTGTTGGAATATCTCGTTCTATATTTTCTGGATGGACTACTGTTCAGGACGATGAGCACTCCCCAGAGCACGAGGCGTCTGCCCACGGATGCAGACGAGATTCCCAACGAGTCGCTGGAGCGGAGTATGGGTGAAAGGGAGGGGGCGCACACCTGAGCTCCCGCACGATCAAGTGGGGGGAGCCGCGATCTGCTCGGCAAGACTCCGATGACGCCGGGTTGCCGGCTTGCGTGATGGACCCTTTGCTTCCCGCCCCTCCGGGATCCTGTCGCCCCCCCCCGCCCGCCTTGAAGTGGAGGGTAGCCAACGAAGAGAGAATCCGAGAGGACGATCAGCGATGGCACACGAGAGGATGTTCGAGAGCCTCAGCCAATCTCAGGTCCCCGGGTAATCCGTTCTGCGGGCCAATATGAACCCCTCCAGGGTGGCAGCCGCCTCTTCACTGAGGACATCGAAGGCGACCTCGACTCCCTGGGGTCGCCCGGTGGCAGGGTCGGGCAGCACAGACGTCACTTGACCGGAGATCTCCAGCGGTTCCCCTTTGAGGAACACCGTCAGGCGAACCCTCTGGCCGACCGACAAGGGCTCGAGGGTCGCAAGGGAAAGGCCGCTCAACCCCAAAGTGATTGCACGCGCATTGAAATACGGACCGGTTCCCTTGACTCCCACAGGCAGATCAACCCGGACTTGCGTCGTGGCGGCCGGGCTGACCTCGGCAATCCTCATGGGGGAGGCGGCGGCGATCATGGCTCTGGCGTGCGGGGTCCGCTCCAGCGGGAGACTGGCAGCCTCCCAGGAGGCAAAGCCTCCGGCAAGGACAGCGGCCCGGGTATAGCCGCTCTCCATCAACGCCTGGGCGGCACGGACGCTTTCCACCTCACCCGGGGAGTCGCAGTACAGAATGATCCCCTGGTTGCGTGCGAGGGCTGTGCAGAGCTGGAGGATGTCCGCCGGGCTTGCCCGCAGGCTTCCTTTCGCCTGCACCGAGCTGGCAGCATAGGACGACGGTGTTCGGACGTCGATAATTACCAGATCCATCCGCTGAGCCATGGCGCGCGCGAGGTCCGATGCCTGGAGGCGGAGAGGCGCAGGCGCGGTGTCGAGAGGGAGGATTTCGGGCTCCGGTCCGAACTGGCGAGATTCCACCGTCGAGCAGACTGGGTGCCTTCGCCGCCGGAGCATCCACCAGGTAGTGCCCGACAGGGTCAGGATGGCCGTAGCGATACCGCCGAGCAACAGCGGCGACGACCAAGGAGAGGCAGGGGCCGATTGGAGGAGGCGGAGCTGCGCGTCGATTTGCAGGCGGCGGACATCCGGAAGGTTCGGCACAAGGCGGCTGGCAGCGTCCAGGCGGGACAGGGCGCCTGCCCAATCCCCTCTCGTATAGCGGGCCACCGCGTCGTGCCACACCGCGTTGAAGGGGCTAGCTATGTTCAGTTCGGCACCGGCGCGCCGGGCGAACTCCTTCACGATGTTCACGGGAACGAGGAAGTTGAATCCTTGGATCGCTTGAGTCTCATCGGGGGTGAGGGAGATGAACGTGAGCATCCCCACGACCTCACCCTGCTCGTCGATCGCTGGCCCACCGCTGTTCCCCCACGACGCGGCCGCATCGGTCTGAATCACCGGGGCTCCGCGTGCGTCTCGCTTGAGACTGGAGACATTTCCGGAGGTCACGCTGGCCTCAAACGCACTCCGGCTGTCCAGGAGGTCGTGCTCCATCACCACCCCCGGGAAGCCCAGGATGTGTACGGGCTGACCCACCTGCACCGAGTCGGAGTCCCCCAGGGGAATCGTGGGAAGATTCTTGGCGTCAATCTTCACGACGGCGACGTCCTTCCCGGACTCCGTCACCTGGCCCAATCCGGAGGGCACGCGCTTTCCCGGCTGTGGGGTCAAGGGGGGGCTGTAGACCTTGACCTCGCCGACGAACTTCTCCCGGTTGGAAAGGATCACCGTCAGCGTTTTCTTCAACTCCACTCTGGCCGTGGACGCGACCCTCGAGTACATCTGTTGTGCGGCCTTTTGCCGCCGCTCTTGAGACAGGCCCGGTCCCAGACAGGCTTGCTCGACAGCCTGACGAACAAGAGTCTCACGCGCCTCTCGATCGTCCGCTTCGTAATAGGGCTGGACGACGTGGCCATTCGTGATGAGGTATCCATCAGCGGTGACGAGGTACCCGGTTCCATAGGTCTTGCTGGCGGGAGGCGTGACGCGCCGGGGCGAACTGTTCGGGCACGCAAGTCGAACCTCACCAGACACTTCGGTTCCGACGATCACAACCGCCGGCTTCGCCTTGAGCAGCACTTCTGTGGCTGCGCCGGGCTGACCGGCTTGCGGCGCACCGCTCATGCCGAGGCTCGCCAGGCAGCCTCCGATGCAGCGGATGATACGGCGATTCAACACGGCTCCTCCTGGTCGCCTCGTCGGATTGGGAAGCGGTCGGTGTCCCCGCGATTCGCGCCGCGGGACCACGGAAGAGTGGCATTCGCGGCGTTGGAGGGGATCGTGGCTGCTCTCGGCCGGGCAGAAGGGGGCTGTTCCTGCTTGACTCGATCCGCAACAAGTGTAAGCTGTCGCCTGATCCAGAGGCGAAGAAGGGAGGGATGGGAGGCCATGACATCGGTGCAGGCCAAAGTGCTCGTGGTGGATGACAATGAGGCGAATATCAAGCTGGTCCGGGCCCTGCTCAGGGGCGCAGAGTACGAGGTGGCGACTGCGGCGTCCGGCATCGAGGCCTTGTCGGTGGCCGCGAGCGAGAACCCAGACCTTATTCTCCTGGACATCATGCTGCCGGACCTCACCGGCTTCGAGATCTGTCAACGTCTCCGGGCTGCCCCGGATACCCGGCAGACCCCCATCCTCTTCCTGACCGCCCTCCATGAACTGGAGGATCACATAAAGGCGATGGATGTGGGGGGGGACGACGTCTTGACCAAACCCATCAACAAGCTGGAGCTGCTCACCCGTGTCCGGTCACTCCTCCGCCTGCGGAGGCTGACGACCGAGGTGGAACGGCAGCGCCGACTCATCCACGACCTTCTCAGGCGCTTCGTGTCGGAGGAGGCGGCCCAGCGATTCCTGGCCAACCCCGCAGCCGGTCTTCCCCTCGATGAGGGGGCCACCCTCCGAGACTGAATCGTCGTCGTGCTTCACCGAATACTGAGAAGCGGTCAATGGTCTTCCTGGTCTGCGAGGGCCTTGGCCACGGCCTCCAGGAACACCGTCTTGTCGATGGGCTTCGTCACGTAGCCTGCACATCCGGCCTCGAGCGCCCTGGCCTCATCTCCCTTCATGGCGTAGGAGGTGACAGCCAGCACGGGGATGTCGCGAGTCGCGGGATCGGCCTTCAGATATCGGGTGGCTGTCAGACCGTCCATCTCCGGCAACTGAATGTCCATGAGGATCAGGTCCGGCCGCGCTTCCCTCAACGCGTTGAAGGCCTCCGGCGCACTCGCTGCCTCCCACACTTCATAGCCCCTGGACTTGAGCAGGAACTGGGCCAACCGGCGGTTGACCGCGTTGTCCTCTATGAGCAGGATTCGTTTCGGGCTCACGCTTCGTCTCCTCGACGGAGATTCCTTCCGGGCTGTTCCTCGGGGTCAGCTCATCTCGGGGCGGTCGGCAACGTGAAGATGAACGTGCTGCCGCGCCCGACCTCGCTCTCAACCCAGATCTGCCCCCCGTGCAACTCCACGAACCTCTTGGCCAGGGCGAGGCCCAATCCAGTTCCTTCCGGCTTGCCAACACCCCGGGCTGTCTGGGATTGCTGAAACTCCAGGAAGATCCGATCATGGTCTTCCGCAGGGATTCCCGGGCCGGTGTCGCCCACCTCGACCCGCACCGTGTCCACCGAGAGGTCGGTTCGAATCCAGACCCGCCCTCCTTCCGGGGTGAACTTTATTGCATTACCGACCAGATTCAAGAGGATCTGTTTGACCCGGGCGGCGTCCATGGGAAGAACGCCGACGCGACCGTTGAATTCCGCCTTGAAGGCTATGGCCTTCTTGACGGCCAGAGGGCGCATCGTGCTTTGCACGGCATCAATGATGTCGCTCAGCACGGCCGGTCGAATCTCAAGCTCCATCCGGCCGGCCTCGATCTTGGACAGGTCGAGAACCTCATTGATCAGATTGAGCAGGTGCCTTCCGCTATTCAGGATGTCCGTCAGGAACTGCGCGCGCTCCTCCGGGCTGACCTGGAGCGACGGGTCCAGCAGGACCTCCGAGAAGCCGATGATGGCGTTCATGGGCGTGCGGAGCTCGTGGGACATGTTGGCCAGGAACTGAGTCTTGTGCCGGTTCGCCTCCTCCAGCATCCGACCCTTTTCCATGACGTCGCGGTACAGGCGGGCGTTCTCGATGGCGATGGTCGTCTGATTGGCGAAGGCGGTCAGCAGGCTGACGTGCTGCTCGCTGAACGCGCCAGGCGTCTTCCGGAGCACTGCCACCGCGCCGAGAATCCGCCCCTCGCGAATCATGGGGACGGAGAGGACGGCACGGTGACCGTCCCGAGCCAGGAAGTCGCGGAAGGGGTAGTCCGGCTCGGCCAGGATATCGGGGACCTGGACGGGCTGGCCGAGGACCGCGCTGCGACCCGTGGCGCCTTTCCCCAGCGTGACGTCGCTGGCCTGGATGGAGCGGAGCAGCTCCTGGCTGGCATTCCAACTGGCGCTTGGCCGGAACTGTCCGGTGGCCTCGATGTACTCGTTGATGAAACCCGCATCCGCCTCGCAGAGCTTGGCTGCGTGCTCGGCGATCTCGTGCAGGACTTGCCGCAGGTCCAGCGATGAGCTGACGGCGCGGCTGACTTCGCTGAGGGCACGCACCTCCTCCAGCGATTGTTCGAGTTCGCGGGTCCGCGCCTGGATCTCCTTGAAGAGCCGGACATTCTCGATGGCGATGACCGCCTGGTCGGCGAAGGTCGTGACCAGCTCGATCTGCTTCTGGGTGAACCGTCGCACCTCCTGTCGCCACATGGCGATGACGCCGACCAGCACGCCCTCCCGGAGCATGGGCACGCCCAGGAGCGTACGAACCCCACTCACGCCCCGCGCGTCTGCATGGGCCGCACGCCATTCCGGGTCGGCCTGCGCGTCGAGGAGCTCGACTGTCCGTGCTTCCAAGGCCACACGGCCGACCAGCGAGCCGTCGCCCGGTCGGATCAGTGAGCGTGCCCGCCACCCCGTGAACTCGGCCGGAGCGCGGTAGGCCACCGCGAGCCTGAAGCCGTCCCCTTCCCGGCGGAAGATGAACCCTTTGTCGGCGCCGCACAGCCGGGTGGCATTCTCGATGAGCGTTTCCAGGACCGGCTCCAGGTCGACCGTTGACCGGCTGATGACCTTCAGGACCTCGCTGGTAGCGGTTTGTTGCTCCAGGGCCTCACTCACCTCGCGGGTCCGCTCCTCGACCTTGTGTTCCAGGTTTGCGTACGATTCCTGGAGCTGCGTTGCCATCCTGTTGAACCGCTCGGCCAGGACCTCCAGCTCGTCCCCGGTCCGCACAGTGATTCGCTGATCCAGGGCGCCCGCGCCGATTCGTGCCGCCCCGGCCTGAAGTGCCTGGATGGGCGTCACCATCCTTCGGGCGAGAAACACGCTGGCCAGGACTGACATCCCGAGGCCGACCAGCAAGAGCATGGCGGTCCGGAGAATCGAGGCGTACAGCGGCGCGAAGGCTTCATCCAGGGGTTGTTCCATGAAAACCGACCACCCAAGCGGCCCAATGGCGGCGTGGGCGGTCAGGACTTGTCGCCCTTGAAGGTTCCGGGCGATCGTGGCCTCGTCCCGGACATCCCCGGCTCTCGGAGGGCTCGCGAGGGTGTCCCGGACCTGGGGGAGGGAAGACAGGACGGTCTTCTGCAAGACCAGGCTGATGTCCGGGTGCGCAATGAGATAGCCACGGGAGTCCACCACATACGCATGCCCGGCCTTCCCGATCCTGATTTGCGAGACCACCTCCCAGATGAACTTCAGGTTGACGTCGGCCACGGTGACCCCCGCATGCTGCCCCCGCTCCGCCATCGCGATGGTGATGTACGGCTCGGATTCTTTGCGGAAATACACCGGGCTGAAGTACACCTTGCCTGACTTGGCCTCGACGAACCGGCGCTCCTGCGAGAGGTCCGCCTGACTGCCCACCACGTCCATGGCCAGGCGGGAGACCCGGAGTTGCTCTCGACCGGATGCATCCAGGTAACTGATCTCGGTGATGCTCGGGGCCTGGCGAAGGAGCCGGAGGTAGTCGAAACGCCGCTGGTCCAGGGCGGCGCCCTGCGGCGCGAATGAGGGATGCGTCGTCCAGCCAATCTGGTTCTCAACTTCCCGGATGAACTGCTCGATGCGAGAAGCCGCCGCTGCCGCCTTCTCCCGCTGGACGCTCACGAGGGCCGTTTTGTTCTCCTGGAAGGAAAAGTATATCTCGATGGCACCGCTTGTCACCAGTGCCCCGCTGACCAGGAACACGAGCACGACGACGTATTTCCAGAAGAGCCGGCTACGATACATCAGCGAACCACCTCGTCCGCCCGGATCAGGATGGATTGGGGGACCACGAGGCCGAGCGCCTGGGCGGTCTTGAGGTTGATCACCAGCTGGAACCTCGAGGGCTGCTCCACGGGAAGATCGGCGGGCTTGGAGCCCTTGAGGATCTTGTCGACCAAGACCGCCGCGCCCCCCCAGATTTCGGTGATGTCCGCGCCATGGGAGATCAGCCCGCCGGCCTCAACACTTGGCCGGAGTGGATACATGGCAGGGAGCCGGCCCGTGGCGGCCAGCTCCACGATTCGCCGGGATTGCGGGTAGAGGAGCCCGCCCCCGGCTAGGAGGAGAGCGCCGGCACGCGCGCCAGCCGCCGCTCCAAAGGCTCCCCCGATTTCGCCAGCATCTCGAAATCCGAGCGACAGTAGCTTCCACCCCCGCTCCCGGGCGGCAGCTTCGGCCGCCTGCGAATTCAAGCGGCTGGTCTGATCCCGGCGAAGCGACACCAACGCCGCGGTCGGGACGAACTCCTTGAGGAGTCCGAGTCGTTTCCCGGTCAGCTCTACCGACTGATTGCTCGGCCCCGTGAAGTTCCCGCCGGGGTGTCCGAGGCTCTGGGCCAGCCCCTCATCCACAGGGTCGACGGCGTCCGCCGTGACGATGGGGATCGTCGAGGTTGCCTGCTTGAGCGAGGGCAGCATCGGCCCTGCGGCGACAATCACGCCAACCGGGAGGCGGACCAGCTCGGCGGCGAGACTGGGGAAGCGCTCGGGTCTGCTTTCGCCTGCGCGAGGCTCGGTCACGAAATCCTGTCCATACACATTGCCGAGCTCGCGCAACCCGCGCAGGAGCGCTTTGACGATTGGCTCCCTGGGCTGGGGTCCGACCATGTCGGAGGTCGTGCCGGAGACAGCGGGCATCCCGATCCGAGACACCTTGCGCGCGGGCTGGGCGGGGGTGACGCGCGACACTGCGAGAGTCCCGAGAGCCAGACTGCCGATAAAGGCTCGCCGGTCTATCAATGGATCACCCCGTCCGCCCCCCACAGCACCGATGCCGACGGCCGCTGGCCGCGACCCGCTGGACCTTTCGCCTGTGCGGCGAACGCAGTGCTCAGCGGCCGGGTGCGAGCATCGCCAGCAGTCGGTCCATTGGAGCGTCGAGCTGGACGCCGCTAGTCTGCGCCAAGGCGCCTCGTGACTGGACGAACTCAGCCCCCACCAGCATCGACTGCGGGATCGTGAGCCCGAGCGCGCCGGCGGTCTTGCGGTTGATTACCAGCTCAAACTTGGTGGGCTCCTGAACCGGGAGGTCGCCGGGCTTGGCGCCCTTCAGGATCTTGTCCACATAGGTCGCGGCACCGCGGAACAGGTCGAGGTTGCTCGGCGCGTACAACATGAGTCCCCCGGCCTCCATATACTCCCTGTATGCGTCCATCCCGGGCAGCCGCCGAGCCGCCGCGAATTCGACGATCCGCTTGCGGTGAGCGAGCAAGAAGCGATCCGCCAGCACCGCGAGCGCCTGCGGGTGCGCCCTGGCGATCATAGACAGGGCGTTCTCCAGCTCCTCTGCTCGGCGAACCTCCACCACGGGCTCCAGCGACACGTGCAAGGCCCGGCCTGCAGTCTGGATGGCTTGGTGGTAGAAGACGATGGCCGGATTGGCCGGATTCCAGAGCACGGCGACGCGCGAGAGGCCTGGAACTGCTTGCCCCAGAATCTCCAGGCGTTTCCCTTCGAGCTCCGGTCCCAGGACAGTGAATCCCGTGACATTCCCGCCCGGTCGTGCGAGGTTGGTGACGAGCCCGCTCCGAACTGGGTCACCAGACGATGCCATGACGATGGGGATGGTCGTGGTCGCTCGCTTGGCCGCGAAGGTCCCGGTCGTGCCCGTCGTTACGATGACATCGACGTTGGAGGCGACCAGTTCAGCCGCGAGGCCGGGGAGTCGCTCGTCCCGCCCCTCCGCCCAGCGGTACTCGATGGCAATCTGCTCGCCCTCAGTGTAGCCGAGGTCGCGAAGCTGCTGCCGGAACGCTTCCACGTAATGGGGCTCCAGGGACGGCGACGAGATGCCGAGGTAGCCCACCCGGGGCACCCTTGTCGGCTGCTGCCCGTCGGCGACGAGCGGCACGGCGAGGAGGCCAAGCGCTGCGACGGCAAGTCTGTACCCGTAACGTCTCATACGCGCCTTCCCTCCGTTCAAGTGCGGCACACGGAGGCTGCCCAGCCGCCCCGCCCGTCGACCGCCAATCCTGACAAGTCCCGCCCCGGCATGTCTCCCCCAAGTCTTGAGGACGCCGCCGCTCTTGATCCTCACGGCAGATCGTTTCCGGCGCCACACAGCCTGTAACCGACGCTGTCGTCTACCACTCGATCAGCTCATCCGCCCGGATGAGGACGGACTGGGGAATCGTCAGGCCGAGAGCCTTGGCAGTCTTCAGGTTGATGACCAGCTCGAACTTGGAGGGCTGCTCCACCGGCAGCTCGGCAGGCTTTGCTCCTCTGAGGAGCTTGTGCCCCTCGGCGTTCCCCCAGATCCGTTAACCCTTGCAGGAATGCCCTTGGCGTGGGCGCGGGGGCCGAATTCGAGAGAGCGGGTATCAGCAGTCCTATACGGGGGATCCTGGCCGGCTCCTGTGCATTGGATGGGATGGACACCGCAAGGCTAACCAGGGCGAGGGTGACAGTGAGGCAAATCCTTCTCACTGGATCACCTCGTCCGCCCGGATCAAAGTGGATTGCGGAATCTTCAGCCCGACCGCCCTCTTGAAGGCTAGCACGCCGTCGGCCGCTGGGTGGGGAGGTCGAAGGGATGCGGGGGCACGCAGGAGTCTCGCGTTTTCCCGGCATCGGGGTCGATGTGGGAATCTTTCTTCTCGGACACGGAGGCTGTGAGGACAGGGTCCGCGATGCTCCGGTGAGACCAAATTGCACCTCCCGCCAGGGAAACCGCCAGGACCGCGACACCAATGATCCCTACCAGATTCTTCATGATCGTGTCCTCCCTCTTGCCTGACCGGCATTTCCTGTCTCCGACCATTGCTCCGGTCAATCGCAATCCCGGTGCCAGGACGATCAGGACTCTGCCAACAGAGGGAGACACTGCACGGATGCTCAGAACCACTGAATTTTGCAGGCCCTGTCGCCTCCTCCTTGACCCCGGGGAATGGGACCGGGGCAAGCGATGTGTCGCGGGGTGAATGCCTTTGCATCCACGGGGTGAACCCAAGAGGGGTCACCTCCCAAGCAGACAAGGGGAACAGGTGTGGCTCCCCTACTGTTCCCGAATGCTGAGTACGCGAAGCATCCTCACCAGATGGGTGCGTCGCAGGCCGAGCAATTCTGCGGCCTTGGTCTGGTTGCCGCCAGTCTGGTGCAATGCCGCCTTGATAGTGGCTTGCTTGAATTGCTTGACCTGGGCGTGGAATTGGCCGGACGTCATTGGAGAAGTGAGCGAGAAGGGGGATGCGCCTCCCCCGGGGCTGAGCAGTGCCAAGTCTTCTGGCTCGATCTGGATGCCATTGCACAGGACGACTGCGCGCTCGATCACATTGGCCAGTTCCCGAATGTTCCCGCGCCAGGCCTGGGCGAGGAGAAGCGTCATTGCCTCTTTGGAGATTCCCTTCACCGCCTTTTTTGTCTCCATGGCAAACCTCGCCACGAAGTGGTGGGCAAGGGCGGGGAGATCGTCCATCCGATCGCGGAGCGGCGGCAGGACGATCCGCACCACGTTCAGCCGATAGTAGAGATCCTCCCGAAACCGGCCGTCCTTGACGGCCCCGTCCAGGTCGCGGTTCGTTGCGGCGATGATCCGGATGTCGGCGCGAAAGGGCTTCGTGCCCCCGACCCGCTCAAAGGCATGGTCCTGGAGGACGCGCAACAGCTTGGTCTGGAGATTCGGAGGCATGTCCCCGATCTCGTCGAGAAACACGGTGCCGCTGTGGGCCAGCTCGAATTTTCCTTTCTTGGTCGCATGCGCGCCTGTGAAGGCGCCCTTCTCATGGCCGAACAGCTCGCTCTCCAGCAGGTGCTCCGAGAGCGCCACGCAGTTCACGACGACAAAGGGCCTGTCCTGCCGGGGGCTCCACTGGTGGATGGAATGGGCGAACACTTCCTTCCCCGTTCCACTTTCCCCCAGGAGCAGGACCGTGGAATTGGCGGCAGCGGCCTTGCGCGCGATCTCGATGGCGCGACGGATAGGCGCACTCTCGCCGAGGACGGCCGGGGTGCGCGCCGCCAAGGTATCCTGGAGGAATCGGTTGGACTCCACGAGTTTCCGACGCTCCAGTGCCTTGTGCACGACGATCTCGAGATGCTTCGGGTCGAAGGGCTTGGGGAGAAAGTCGATGGCGCCCTCTTTCATGGCCTCCACGGCCGCCTCGATGGACCCATGGGCGGTGATGACGATCACGGGAAGATCCACCCCGCCCTTCCGGAGCTCCCGCAACAGTTCCATGCCGCCCATCCGGGGCATCTGGAGATCCAGCAGCATCAGCGCCGGAACCTCGCGCTGAATGGCAATCAGGGCCTCTCGCCCATCCGCGGCGGCGGCCACTTCGCACCCCATGGCGCGCAGCCGCACGTCCAGGAGACGCCTCGTGGCGGCGTCGTCATCCACAACCAGCACCAGCACTTCAGGCGTATCCATGGTAGCCTCTCAGGTCCAGACTTCCTGGGAGCCATCTGCCCTCGGCGCGCCCATTCTCAGGAAGGAGGGCTCATCGGGGTCATTCGTTTGTCGGGGGAAACGAGGATCCTGGCAGGCCTGCTCACGACACCCTCCGTATTCACCGGGGGGAGTCCAGCATCTGGCGCACCGCCTCGAGAAACTCCTTCAAGTTGATGGGCTTGCCCAGATACCCATCAAACCCGGCAGCGAGGATCTGCGGGCGGCTATGGGTCATGGCCGAGGCCGTGACGGCAATGACCGGAATCACCTGCGTCCTCGGGTCGGCCCGGAGGGACGTCAGGGCGGCAAACCCGTCCATCCCGGGAAGCTGAAGGTCCATGAGGATGAGGGCGGGCCGGGACTCCAGGGCGAGACGAATTCCCTCCCCCGCCGTCTCGGCCTCCAGGGTCTGGTAGCCCTTGATCCGGAGGATCTCTCGCAGGAGCTTCCGGTTTATCTCCTGATCCTCCACGATCAGGATCAGCTCTCCGGCCATGACCTCTCCGGTAGTGTGAATGTGAAGGTAGAGCCCTTACCCAATTGGCTCTCGAGGCTGATCTTTCCTCCGTGCAACTCAACGTAACTCTTGGCCAGCGTCAGCCCGAGCCCGGTTCCCTCGCGCCTCTGGGTTTGATCCCTGCCCACCTGGCGAAAGGCCTCGAAAATTACCTCCCGATCCTCTTCGGCAATTCCAATGCCAGTGTCGCAGACCGAGATCTCTGCACAGCCATTGGTGAGTGCAACGTTGACACTGACCCGCCCGCCATCTGGGGTGAACTTGACTGCGTTGGAAAGGAGGTTAAGCAGGATCTGGCGGACCTTCCGTTCGTCGGCCACGAACTCGCCGAGCCGTTCATCCACGGTAAGGGACAGGCTGATCCCGTGGCGCTTGGCCCGCTCCCTGACCAGGGTTATGGCGCTCTCGAGGGCTAACGGGAGGTCGAACGGCTCGAGGCGAAGCTCCATCCGGCCCGCTTCCACCTTGGACAGGTCGAGAATGTCGTTGATGAGGGAGAGCAGGTGCCGGCCGGAGGAAAGGATGTCCGCGACGAACTCTTCTTGTTTGTCATTCAACTCGCCGAACAGTCGCTCCGACAGGACCTCCGAAAAGCCGATGATGGCGTTGAGGGGCGTGCGCAGTTCGTGGGACATGTTGGCGAGAAATTCTGACTTGTGTTGAGAGGCGGCGGCGAGTTGACTGTTCGCCTCCTGCAGCTCTCGGGTGCGAGCCTCGACCTTGGCCTCCAGCTCCTCCGCGTGCTGCTGCACTTGCGCGTAGAGGGTGGCATTCTCGATGGTAATCGCGGCCTGGGCGGCCAGGCGGCTCAAGACTTCCTGGTCCCCAGAGGTAAAGGCAGTGGGCCGTCGGTTCGCTGCGTAGAGCAGGCCGATTATCTTTCCCTTGAGGGGAATGGGCACGACCAGGAGAGCCACAACTCCCTCGCGGCGCAGTAGCTCATGGTAGTTCTCAGTGATTCGGGGGTCGTGAGCGTAGTCGGAGATCATGAGGGGCTGCCCCGTCGCGAGCACGTATCCGCCCGCGCCGCGGCCGGGCACAATTTCGAGAGCTCGGGGGAAGCCACGTTGCTCTCCGTAGCCGGCCACGAGGAAACCATCTTGATCTCCATAGCCGGCCACGACGGTAGCAATGCCCGTCCGGGGATCACAGGTGGCGACGTGGGCGATGTCCGCCTTCAAGATTGCTTTGACATGTCGCGCGATTGTCAATAGGACGGCGTCGAGTTCCAGGGTGGAGGTGATCTCGTGATCGATCTCCCGGAAGGCCTTCAAGGATTCGCCCATGCGGCTGAACGCCTCGCCGAGGCGGCCTACCTCATCCCGCCCCTGCACCGTGATATTGCGATCAAGATTCCCGGCGGCGATGTCCTGTGCGCTCTGGACAAGCCGGCCGATGGGGCGAATGATGCTATGGGCCTGGAACATCGCCAGGGCTAAACCGGCACCGAGCGTCAGGACGCCAAGTCCGAGTATCAGATTACGGGTGTCGCGGATTCCGGCCAGCTCTCGCTCCAAGGAGAGACCAATGCGGGCAACAGCCCGACGATCGTTCAAGATGTATATCGGGACTGCGAAGTCGTACGCGTGAAGATCTGTGCGCCACACTTCCTGGACGAGGGGGCTCTCGGTGCCGGCCGCTTGCCGGCTCATAAGGTCGGTGTATATGTGTCCAGCTTCGCGCGCGTCGCTATGAATCAGGGCGCGCCCCGATGGTGTCATGATCATGACATACAGCACGTTCGGTTCGCTCGCGATGCTGTTCACGATCTGACGAAGGTTCTGGAAATCATCGGACGCTAGAGACTGACCAGTGGTGTGAGCGAAGACTTTCGTGACTTGCAGACCCCTTTCCTGTGCCTCTGACAGGACTGTGCGCCTCTGCAGGTAAGCGACGCTCGGAATGAGCACCGCGAAAAGGAGTGTGGTCGAAAGGGTGATTTGGAGGACAAACTTCGTGCGCAGGCTCAGGTCTCGATAGCGCCGGGCAGCCGTTTCTAACACGCCCAGGTGGGCCACGCCGTTCCTTTCTGAGCGGGCCTAGGGCCCGAGGTCCACACTGACAAGTTTGTCGTGGGGAAGAACGCCTGGATTCGAACGGAGATCCCTCTCCCTCGTCTTGGGCGCTGCGACCCGAGCCCAGTGAGAGAGAAAGCACCATGGAAGCATCTTCGATCGTTACCTTCTGGATCCGAGAAGAGACCCTGGTCTGCGCCGGCCCTCCTGGGAGGCGAAGGGCCTCGTCCAGCATGTGGTCGAGATTCGGCTTCTCGTAGTACGTCAGGTTCGCGGTGCCGCTCCGTCGCTTGAGGTCTGTCCTAGATTAGAGCTCCCCCGGCGCGGAGAAAGTCCGTGAAAAGACGAACGCCCTCGCCGATATTGCCACAGGTCGACGAGGGCATAGACGAACTGCCCGCTGATCAAGCCCGAGATCATCTCCCATCTCCATCCGGGCCGAGTTCCTAAGCATGCGTCACGAAAGCACTCTATGCGAAATCTGGGAGGGGTGTCAAGGGCAAACAGTCTGTAATTCCACATCTCAGTTGTCGAGGGGTTCCACGTCTCAACTGTCTGGGGGAAAGGCCTTCAGGCAGTTGATGTTCAGGGCGTAGCTGGCGAGGATCTCACGATTAGTCTCGATGGTGAGGAGATCCACACGCACCGGCCGATGTAACGCTCCGGGACCCTGTAGTGCTGCCCGAAGGAGCTGATGTGACCGGTGCGCTGAACCGTCCGGCAGTGATCGTCGTTGATCAGGATGACAAGGTCTCCTTATGGGGCGGCGTGCCCTTCCGCTCCAAGTGGTGCTTGACCAGGATCCACCGGACCGTCTCTTCGTGGAGCGGGAACTGAAGGAGATCCCGGAGGAAGCGGGTGCTCCAGTGGGGCCCGTCACGCTTGGCCTAGACAGTCTCTGCCTTCACGGCCGCGCCCCCCCTCCGGTGGTTGCTGTGCGGCCCATCCACCAAGCCAACCGGCCTCGCCTCGGCGAATTGGACGAGGTACCGCCCCAGCATCCGGCGGCTCATCTCCAATTCCTTGGTGGCCCCACCCCGCATGAGCCGGCCTCAGAGCACCTCCTGAACCTTTTTTCTCCAGCATGCGTTCGGTCTTCATGTCCATGGGGGCTCCTGCTTTCACCCCCCTTTTCATACCATCGTCCTGCGACCGCTGAGATGTGGGATAACACGGGTGTTTCTTCACTTGACATCGTGTGGTCATATGGAGGATGCTTCACGCGCCGTGAGGGTGGCGCAAACCTACCTGCAGACTATCTAGCCCGAGATGGACAGCCTATTCGAGCCTGAGCTCGGCCTGAAGATTCAACGGCGTCGAGTCGTGAGCTCTTCCCACGAATCAGTTAGCGAGATCTGCCGGCCCGCGCTGATGAATGTTGCCCGACCGACAGGCGAACTGACGCAACCTGGATCCAGGGTGGAGGTTGTCCGGCCGAACTCCCCACCTGCGGCTCGTGGGAACTGTCCGAGCGCGAGTATCGAGTCATGCTCACACGGGTCCAAGGGCGGTCTGGTGGAACGGTATTCTAGGTGCTCCTGCCGGATTTCAAAGCCGGTCATGCAAGTCCCGTCAGAATACCAGATCGAGGCATCACCCTCGCGGCCCAGGTCGCCCCCATGGATGCTCGCTTGCCACGACCCGTCTTCCTGAGGGGTACTCATGGCGGTTTCTGCGGGCGCGCTCGGTCCCGTGGTCGAATTCCATGGCGTGTTGTCTCTGTGGTAGAAAACTCCGGCCGCGAGGGCAAAGAGGGGGAAAGGGGGGTCAGCTATGGCCATGAAAAGAGGTGGGAAACAAATGCATGTGAGCTTTGTAACCTTTGGACCTGACGGCAAGCTTTACTCCGTCTTCCCAGATGAAGAAAGGCGCCCGGAAAGGTTGCAGGATTGCGAGGTGGCCCTCGAGGCGCTCCGCGTATGCCTAAAAAAGCACTCGGATAAACCAGTGCTCTCCGGCGTGATGATGAGAGCAAATGGAAAACCGGCCTCCCGGAAGCGCGTGAGTCAACGAAGCGCCAAGAAGCGTTCCTGAAACCACACTCGCGGGGCGACCGGCACCGAGCCTCGGCGACACGCGGAGACACCCGCTCCCCCTTCAGACGGGTCCCTCGTGCGCGGAGGGCGGTGTCGGAAGGCGGAGTCGTAGGTGGAATGAGCCGACGGGTCCGGGGCTTATCCGGGGGCGGCTCACCGGTTCCCAAGGTCTTCCGAGACGGCACGCATCGACTCTTCATTCCCGAAGAGACGGTCGCACGGGTGCGTCGGTTCATGCCGGTGATGGGTATCACCCGGATCGGCAACGTCACCGGCCTCGACCGGATCGGCATTCCTGTTGTGATGGTCTGCCAGCCCAATTCCCGGTCGCTGGCGGTTTCCCAGGGCAAGGGCCTGACTCTTGCCCTGGCGAAGGCGTCCGGCCTGATGGAGGCAGTTGAGGCGTATCACGCCGAGCGCATTACCCTCCCCCTGAAGCTTGCCAGCTACGAGGAGCTGCGGTACACGCACCGGGTGGCAGACGTCACCACGCTCCCCATGATCACCGGCGGCCTCTTTCATCCCCACTTGCGGATCCTGTGGATCGAAGGCCACGACCTGCTCCAGGACGAGCGGGTGTGGATCCCCTACGAGCTGGTCCACACGAACTACACGCACCCCTTTCCCACCGGGAGTGGATGCTTCACCCTGTCAACGAACGGTCTCGCCTCGGGGAACCATATCCTCGAGGCCATCAGCCATGCGATCTGCGAGGTGGTGGAGCGCGATGCGACCACCTTGTGGTATGTGCAGGAGAAAGAGGCGCGGCAACGAACTCGCATCGACCTCGATACCGTTGACGAGGCGGCCTGCCGCGAGATCCTGGAAAAATTCGAGCGAGCTGATGTGGCCGTGGCGCTCTGGGACATCACCTCGGACGTGGGCATCCCGTGCTTCCTCAGCGTCATCCTGGATCGCCGGGAGGACTGGTTCCCGCGTCTGGTCCCGAGTGCCGGCGCGGGCTGCCATCCGGCACGCCATATCGCGCTCCTCCGCGCACTCACCGAGGCGGCGCAGAGCCGCCTCACGTTCATCGCCGGCTCCCGGGATGACACCACCCGCTCGGAGTACGAGCATTCGCGGGATCTGGACGTCCGGAGACGGATTCGCGCCGAGCTTCTGACCACGGGCCCAATGCGCAGTTTCAAGGATGTACCGACCCGGGAGGCCGAGACGTTCAACGAGGACATCGCCTGGGAGGTGGACCGTCTCCGCTCGGTGGGAGTAAAGCAAGTGATCATCGTGGACCTGACGAGCCAGATTTTCCGGCTGCCAGTGGTACGAGTGCTGATCCCTGGACTGGAAGGTTCGCACGAGGTGCCGGGCTGCGCGCTCGGCGCCCGGGCCCGGGCACTGCTCAAGGGGGGGGCGTGAGCGTCTACATCTTCACGGGGCCAACGCTCTCCCCCGAAGAGGGCCGCGCGGAACTGGACGCCACGTACCTCCCGCCGGTCTCCCAGGGAGATGTCTACCGCGCCAGCCTCGATCATCCCCAGGCTATCGGCATCATCGACGGGTACTTCGAGTGCGTCCCAGCCGTATGGCACAAGGAAATCTTGTGGGCCATGACCGAAGGAATCCACGTGTACGGCAGCGCCAGCATGGGCGCCCTCCGCGCCGTCGAGCTGGCGGCCTTCGGCATGGAAGGCGTCGGCGCAGTCTTTGAGGCCTATCGCGACGGCATGCTGGAGGACGACGACGAGGTCGCGGTTGCGCACGGCCCTGCCGAGACCGGGTACCGGCCGGTTTCTGTGGCCATGGTCAACATCCGCTTTACGCTCTCGGCGGCCTTGAAGGCAAGAGTGATAAGCCCAGCCACGCGCGTGGCGCTGGAGCGAATTGGAAAAAGCCTGCTTTACCCGGATCGCACCTTCCCGCGCATCCTGGCGGATGCGACCGACGAGGGGATCCCCGCGGGGGAGCTTCAAGCCTTCCGTGACTGGCTGCCCCACGGCGAGGTCAATCAGAAGAAGACGGACGCGCTTGCCATGCTACGTGTGATGAGAAGACAGCTCGCCGAAAACCCTGAGCGAAAGCGGGTCGCCTATTCCTTTGAGTATACCGACATGTGGGAGCACGCCCGCCGGGACGCTGGGCAGTTCGAGCGAGATGGGATCGGCCCTACCCGCACCGTCGTCCAGGAGAAATTGCTCGACGAACTCCGGCTGGACGGGGAGTCGTATGTGCGGGCCCGCCAGGGCGCACTGCTTCGCTTCCTCGCGGTAGAGAGAACCTGGACGTTGGGGGTGTCCGTAACTCCCGAGATTCTCGACGCCACCACGCAAATGTTTCAGCGCGAGCGCGGGTTGCTAGAACCCACCCACGTCGAACGCTGGCGAGAGGAGCAGCATCTCGATGGAGAACGGTTCACCCGATTCTTGGAGGATGAGACGCGGCTGCGCCAGGTGGAGGAGCTCGAAGAGCAGGAGGTAGCTAGCTACCTCCCTGACCATCTCCGGGCGATCGGCGAATATGGCCGACTCCTGGCTCGGGCGCGTGACAAGCAACGTGTGCTCGAGTCGTCTGGCTTCCAGAACCCAGATCTCACAGATGCTGGGCTGACGGAAGACCAATTACTGCTATGGTACTTTGAGACCCGCCTCGGCCGACCAGTCGTGCCGGATGTGAGGGGATACGCCCGAAGCCTCGGATTCGAGGACGAGGACGCTTTCCGCAGAGCCGTGCTGCGCGAGTTTCTGTATTCCGTTCGCAAAGGTTCACTGCCAACCGACGACAACTTGCACTGAGCGGACCAAGTGTTGACTGTGGGTCGGATCCGCCCCCAGGATCCTCCCGACGGCATGCCTCACCCCAATCCCTTCACCTCCGCCTCCGCCCGCTCCAGCCAAAATCCCATGTCCATCTCATGGAACATCCTCATTGCCGCGGCGAGGTGTTCCTGCGCGCGTTGCCGTTTCCCCGTCCGGAGGTACAATCTCCCAAGACCAAGATGGCAATGGGCCACGAGCGGGCGAATCCCGAGCTCTTCGCCTAGCGTCATGGCCTGCTGGTAATAGGTGTCCGCGGTCTCAGGATCGGGGGAGTTCCCACGGGAAGTAATCTCTCCGAGGAGGCGGAGCGCATACGCCTCGTCGCCGCGGGCACCGCGCGCGCGGGCGACCATCAAGGCGCGGTCCACGCAGGCGCGGGCGTCCTCGACCCGGTCTGCGAGCAGGTACGCCTCGCCGAGACGGGCGGCCCCGAGCGAATCCAAACCTCTCACCCCCATGTCCTCGTAGGTTGTCGACGCCTGTTCCAGCAGCAACAGACCCTCTGGAACACGGCCCGAGAGGGCGTACACATGGCCCAAGGTCGAGCTGACGGCTGGTGCATATAAGGGGATGTTCCACTCGCATGACAGGGCGAGTCCACGCTCGAGCAGGCGGATGGCTTGGGGGTATTCCGCCTTGACGCCGTAGAGATAGCCAAGCCGCCAACACGCCGCGATCAAGCTGTACGGCTGAGCGATGGCCTCAGCGATTCGCACCCCTTCTTGTCCGTGGGTGATGCCCTCACAAAACTCCCCGCGCTCTGCCAGAGATCGCGCCAACCACGACCGAGACAGGACGGCAGGGAATCCGGCCTGCCCAAATCGCTCATGACTCAGGTCCCCTGCGAGCAACTGCACGACCCCCCGAAAAAACCCCTCACCCTCGACATAGTCGCCGGAGGCAACGCTGGCCATGCCGAGCCCCAAATTCGCTGTGACTTGGAGCGGAAGGTCCCCGACTCTCTCGGCGATGGCATGGGCCCGCTGGCCAAGAGTGCGCGCATCAGCCAACCGCCCAGTAAGGAAGAAGTAGTAGCTCATGTAGTCGTACACCCGACCGAGCCGTCTTGGATCGTCAAGACTTTCGCACAGTCTCTCGGCTTCGCGGAGGTATTCGAAGACCCTCTCATGTTCTCCCAGCGGGGCCAGCGATGCTCGAAGATCGAAACGAAGGTCGATCGCGTCCTCTAGCGTCTGGCGCGTCTCCGGCAGGTGGCGGAACACCGTGAGCGCCCCCTCGAAGAGCCCAACCGCCTCTCGGTGGGCCGACCGCGCGGCGGCTCTGGCTCCGGCTTGCCGGAGATAGATCGCCGCCTTCTCCCACACTTCCCCCCGGAAGGCATGGTGCGCCAGCCGGTCGACCTGCTCGGCCAGCCGGTCGGGGTAGAGCCGCTCGATGGCCTCGACGATCCGGGCATGGAGAGCGCGTCGGCGCTCCAGCAGGAGGCTGCCATAGGCGACTTGGCTGGTGAGGGCGTGCTTGAAGGTGTACTCGAGATCCGGGAACAGGCTTATCTCGTAGAGGAACTCGGCGGCCTGGAGGTGGGTGAGGCCCTGGCGGAGCACTTCCTCCGGGAGTTCGGCGATGGCCTGGAGGAGGGGGTAGGGCACATCCTTGCCCACCACGGCGGCGGCCTGGAGCAGGCGTTTCTCCTCCAGGGGCAGGCGGTCAATCCGGGCCGCCAGGACCGCCTGGACGGTGGGCGGGACCTGAATGCTTGGGAGGGCTGTTGCCAGGCGATAGGCGCCGCGCGCACCGGTCAGGACCTCGGTCTCCACGAGGGTGCGGACGCTCTCTTCCAGGAAGAAGGGATTGCCCTCGGTCCGCTCGATGAGGAGCCGCTTCAGGGGTTGGAGGGTGTGGTCGGGCCCCAGGCGGGCCTGGAGGAGATCCTCGGCGCTCTTGGGCGGCAAGGGATCGAGCCGAAGCTGGGTGTAGCACTTCCTTTCCCCCCAGCCGTGCTGGTACTCGGGCCGGAAGTTGACCAGGAGCAGGAGCCGGGCGGTGGGGAGGCACTCGATCAGACTGTCGAGCCAGGCCTGGGTCTCGGCATCGATCCAGTGCAAGTTCTCCACAACGAGGCAGACAGGCTGGACCTGGCTCTGCCGGAGCACGAGACGCTTGAGGGCGTCGAGCGTCCGCTGGCGGCGCTGGGGGGGATCGAGGGCCTCCCACTGGGGATCCTCCCCGAGGATGTCCAGGAGCGCCAGGAAGGCCGGCAGGCTCGGCTGCAGGGCCGGCCCGAGGGTGAGAAGCTTGCCGGTGACCTTCTCCCGCATCCGCCGGGCGTCGTCGCGGGTCTCGATGTGGAAGTAGCCTTTGAGGAGGTCGAGGACGGGCAGATACGCGGTGGCCTTCCCATACGACATGGACCCGGTCTCCAGGAGGAGCCAGCCCTGGGTGTGGTGCGAGTGGGTGAACTCGTAGAAGAGGCGAGTCTTCCCCACCCCGGGCTCCCCCAGCACCCCGACCACCTGCCCGTGGCCGGCCTGGACCCGTGCCAGGGCATGACGGAGCGCCTCGACCTCCCGCTGGCGGCCGACGAAGGGGGTGAGGCCCCGGGCCGCGGCGGCCTCCATCCGAGAGCGCATGGGCAGGACCCCGAGGAGTTCATAAACCTCCATCGGGGTATCCAGCCCCGTGATGGCCATCGGGCCCAGCGGCTTGATCTGCGCGTAGCCTT
The DNA here is from genome assembly GCA_035455275.1 of Methylomirabilis sp. (SeqCode). Classification (GTDB taxonomy): domain Bacteria; phylum Methylomirabilota; class Methylomirabilia; order Methylomirabilales; family 2-02-FULL-66-22; genus 2-02-FULL-66-22. The sequence goes on from DATIFO010000210.1 coordinate 30,691, forward strand.
CGGCGAGGGCCATGGTATCGGCGGAGATCAGGATCGACCCCGGCACGGCCATCTGTTCCAGGCGGGCCGCGAGGTGGGTCGTCTGGCCCACGGCGGTGTAGTCCATGTGCAGGTCGCTGCCGATGGAGCGGACCACCACTTCCCCGGCATTCAACCCGACGCGGATCTGGACGGGGACTCCGTGGGAGCGCTGGATCTCCCCGGCGTACCGCTTGACCGCCTCCTGCATCCGGAGGGCGGCGTAGCAGGCCCGCACCGCATGATCCTCGTGGGCCACCGGCGCCCCGAACAGGGCTACAATGCCGTCGCCCATCACCTGGTTCACCGTCCCCTCGTAGCGATGGACGGCCTCCATCATTCGTTCAAGGACCGGGTCCAAGAGCTTCCGGGCCTCCTCGGGGTCCCGGTCAGCCAGGATTCCCATGGACCCCTTCAGATCTGCGAACAGTACGGTGACCAGTTTCCGTTCACCTTCTAGTTCAGACCGTGAGCTCAGGATCTTCTCAGCGAGATGCTTTGGCGTGTAGATTTCAGGAGAGGCAAACCGCGAGGGGAGTGTGGTCGCCGTCACAGCAACCGGGATGCTGCTGCCACAGGCATCACAGAACTTACTTCCGGGCTCGACTTTGGCGCCACACTTCGGACAGACACCATCGAAGCGCGCCTCGCACTCTCGACAGAAGCGCGCCCCTTCACGGTTCTCAGCCCGACAGCGGGGGCATTGCATTCTCGAGGCCCCTCATCTTGCCGAGTTGCGAGAGGAGACAGGAGCGAAAGTTGTCCAGGGTTTTCCGTAGAGTGTGATAGATGTTCGTAGCACTCCTGCCTCACACATCTCGGCCGGCTGGGCAGCAAAATCAGCGTAACCCTTCCAGGGAGCACTGTCAAGGGAGAGCGGGCGC
>DATIFO010000211.1:0-5574 GCA_035455275.1 Methylomirabilis sp. (SeqCode)
ACATTATCCACCCCGGCTACGTTGACACCGAGTTCCAGGCCCTGGACCTGAAGGATCCACAGACGCGCAGGGGGCTGGAAGCGAAGATCCCCCTGGGACGGATCGCCCATCCCCGGGAGATCGCCGGCGTGGCCCTGTTCCTCGCCTCCGATGACTCCTCGTACGTCACCGGAACCGAGATCATCGTCGACGGCGGTCTCTGCGCCGGCTGAGGGCCGTCCTCATGGTCCGTCGGCTCGCGATAGTCCACGCTGACTTCGCCAAATCCCCCCTCCCCCCCTTTGGCAAAGGGGGGGAACGGGGGGATTTCGCCCGGCTGAAGGCATATGTGAAGAGCCTTGGCCTTTGGTGGCTTGGCGCCTCGACGGTGCCAGATGTTCTCGGGTCGGGGCTCAGCGCTGGCCGGCCCCGTTGGGGAGTGGCGCGATCGGCTGCGGCGCGGGGGGGAGGAGAGGGTCCGGCGGGGCAGCGGCGGGCGGGGTGTTCGGCTCCCCCGCCGGGCCCTCGGGCTGAGGGGTCTCCGGCGATGGCGTGTAGCCGCGGATGAAGTACTCCGTGATCCCCTCGGGATCCTCGGCGCTCGTGGGCTGGCCGGTCCGCCAGTTCACGCGCACGGGAAGGACGCCCTCCGGGATCGGCACGGTCTCGGGGGGACTATCATCCAGCGCCTGGCGCATGAAGTCGGCCCAGATGGGCGCCACCAGCCGGCCGGCCGTCTCGTGGGAGCCCAGGGACTGAGGCTGATCGAAGCCCGTCCACACCCCCACCACCAGCCGGGGCGTGTAGCCCACCAGCCAGAGATCCGCGGCGTCCTGGCTCGTCCCGGTCTTGGCCGCCAGCTCGCGGCCCCGGATGCGTGCTCGCTTGGCGGTCCCCCGCTCCACCGCCCCCTCGAGGACGCTGGTGACCTGAAAGGCCACCTCCTCTCGCAGCACCCGCTCGGGCTCCGCACGGACCATCTCGAGCACATCCCCGTTCGGGGCGACCACCCGGCGGACGGCCCGGGGCGGGACGTACACGCCCCCGTTGGCCAGGACCCCATAGGCCGAGACGATCTCCAGCAAGGTCACCTCGGACACCCCCAGGGCCAGCGCGTATTCCCGCCGCAGCTCGGACTTGATGCCCATGCGATGGGCCAGGGAGATCACCGGATCGATGCCCACCGCCTCCAGCAGACGGACCGTCGGGATGTTGATGGATTCCTCCAGGGCCCGCCGCAGGGTGACCGGCCCGCGGAATTGCCGGTCGTAGTTCACCGGGTTCCACTCGACCATGCGCCCGTTCTGCGGGATGGAGTAGCTGATGGGGTAATCCTCCATGATCGTGGTGGGAGTCAAACCCACGTCGAAGGCCGCCGCATACACGAACGGTTTGAAGGCCGAGCCGGGCTGGCGCCGCGCCTGCGCCGCGCGGTTGAACTGGCTGTGCCCGTACTCCAGCCCGCCCACCATGACCCGGATGTCGCCGGTTGCCGGATCCAGGGCCACCAGGGCCCCCTCCAGGCCTGGCTGGTCGGCGGCCGGCCCCTTCCGCTTCGCCGCCTGCGCCTTCTCGATGCCCTTGACGCCGTTGCGCAGGATGTCCACCGCCGCCCGCTGGATCTCCAGATTCAGACCGGTGTAGACTCGGAGGCCCCCCCTGGCCAGGAGGACGCGCCCGTACTTCGCCTCCAGCTCCTTCCGCACGAAGTCCACGAAGTACGGGCCCACGCCCCGCACCTTGAAGAATGGGGACAGGCTGACCGGCAGGCGCGCCGCCGCCCGGGCCTGTGCGACGGTGATGTGTCCCTCTTTCTCCATCCGGCTCAGGACGTGGTCGCGACGCTCCCTGGCCCGCTTGAGGTCGGTGAAGGGCGAGTACAGGCTGGGGGCTTTCGGAAGCCCTGCCAGGAGCGCCGCCTCGGCCAGGGAGAGCTGACCCACGGACTTGTTGAAGTAGGTCCGCGCCGCGGCCTCGATGCCATAGGAGCCGCCGCCGAAGTAGATCGTGTTGAGGTACATCTCCAGGATCTTGTCCTTGCTGTACCGCCGCTCGATCTCGCGGGCGAGCTGGATCTCCTTGACCTTGCGGCTGAGGGTCCGTTCCGGGCTGAGGAACAGGCTCTTGGCCAGTTGCTGCGTGATCGTGCTCCCCCCCTCCTTGACCTTGGCCGAGGTCAGGTTGCGGATGGCGGCCCGGGCCATCCCCTTCAGGCTGATGGCCCCGTGCCGGTAGAATTGCGCGTCCTCCACGTCCAGGACCGCCTGCTGAAGCAGCTTGGGGATGCGCGACAGCGGCACGAAGATCCGGTATTCCGGGGCGAGCGAGGCGAAGGGGTCGTCGTGGTCGGCGTACAGGATGCTGGGCTCGCCGGGCTGAAAGATTTCCAGCTTGTCGAGGTTCGGCAGGTCCTTCTCCGGGTCGGCGATGAAGCCCTGGGCAGACGTCGGCCGGAAACCCACCAGGAGGACGATGGAGAGGAGGACCGGAACCGCCCGGAAATGCAACCCGCCCCGAAGGCAGGATGAGCTCAGCTTCAGTTTCACGGGGCTATACTAGCACACCCGCCGAGGGATGGAAAAGAGCCTTCAAGAATTCCCTGTGGCCGTTCCGACCCCCTGTGGTAGGATGTGTCCGCCGTGAGACATCCCCCATCCTTCCAGGGAGGACCCCATGGGAAGCCCAGTCTTCGAGACCAACCTACCCGCCCTCAAGCTCCAGGGCCGGGGCAAAGTTCGGGACATCTACGATCTGGGGGAGATGCTCCTGATCGTGGCCTCGGATCGCATCTCGGCCTTCGACGTGGTGATGAGCGACCCGATCCCGGACAAGGGAAAGATCCTCACCCAGATCTCGACCTTCTGGTTCGGCCAGATTGGCGATCTGGTCCCCAACCATCTCGTGAGCACGGACGTATCCGGCTTCCCCTCTGCCTGCCAGGCGTATGCCGAGAGCCTGCAGGATCGGTCCATGCTGGTCAGGAAAGCGCGCGTGGTCCCGTTCGAGTGCGTGGTCCGGGGGTACCTGAGCGGCTCCGGCTGGAAGGAGTACCGGCAGACCGGGGGGGTGTGCGGGATTCGACTCCCCGCCGGCCTGACCGAGTCGGATCGACTCCAGGAGCCCATCTTCACCCCGGCGACCAAAGAGGCTGTGGGAACCCACGATGTCAACGTGCCCTTCGACCGGATGGAGCAGGATCTGGGTCGCGACCTCGCCCTGCGACTCCGGACCCTGAGCCTCCGCGTCTATGCCCGCGCCCGGGATATCGCCGAGGCGCGTGGCATCATCCTGGCCGACACCAAGTTCGAGTTCGGGCTGGTGGGGGATACGCTGATGCTGGTGGACGAGGTCTTGACCCCCGACTCCTCCCGGTTCTGGCCCAAGGACCAGTATCAGCCGGGCGGCCCCCAGCCCTCCTTCGACAAGCAGTTCCTCCGGGACTACCTGCTCGCCATCCGGTGGCCGCAGCTACCCCCGCCCCCGCCCTTGCCGGCAGAGATCGTCGCCAGGACGCGGGAGAAGTACCTGGAGGCGTACACGCGGCTCCTCGGTCGCCCGGCCCCGTTCGCGTAGGGGCGCGATTAATCGCGCCCCTACGATTTCCCCTTCCGCGGCTTGATCTTCCGGAGCTTCGGGACGGCCTTCAGGATGGACCGGCGATCGCGCTCGAAGGCGCTCCGCGGGACCTTCCGGCCGATCGTGTCTCCCTTGCGACCCATGCGGTGCTCCCTTTCCACGACACTTTACCCGCACTTTCCCAAGTTTTCAACAGGGTGGCATACGCGCGTTATTCGGGGTATAAAGGGAGGCGGAGGCAGCATGGGACACGAGATCTCGGCCGGCGTGATCCTCTTCCGCACCCGATCCCGGCGCGAGTACTTGATCCTGAACTACGGCTCGCACTGGGATTTCCCCAAGGGGCACATGGAGGCCGGAGAGAATCCCGAGACGACCGCCCGGCGCGAGTTGCAGGAGGAGACCGGTGTCCGCGACGCCCGGATCGTCCCCGGCTTCACGGAGAGCATGCGGTACTTCTACCGCAAGGCGGGCGAGGCCATGCGCAAGGTCGTGATCTATTTCCTGGCCGAGACGCCGACCGGCGACGTCACCCTGTCCCATGAACACTGCGGGTTTGCGTGGCTGTCCTACGAGGAGGCCCTGGGGCGCTTGACCTTCAAGAACGCCCGCGATCTGCTGGTCATGGCCGAGACGCTCCTCCAGACGAAAGCGGCCGCGGGCGGTTGAGGCCGAGACGGCCCCCCTGGATCCCGCTGCGACCCCGCCATGGGAGCGAGACCTCATCATGCCCGTCGCGGCCACCAACGGCATCACCAGCTACTACGAGACGTGGGGGGCCGGCCCGCCGCTGGTGCTGCTCCACAACGACGCCCTCGATCTCGGGGTCTGGCAGCGCCTGCTCTCGCATCTCGCGGGCCGCTGGCGAGTCATCGCCTATGATCGCCGGGGCCACGGCCAGAGCGAGGTCCCCTCCCCGGACGCGCCCTACACCGTCCCGGTCCTGGCCGAGGACCTGCGCGCCCTGCTGGATGCCCTGGCCGTCCGCTCGGCCCGCCTCTTCGGCTGCTCGGGCGGGGCCAACGCCGCCCTGGCCTTCACCCTGGCATACCCCGACCGGGTGAGCCACCTGATCCTGGCCGAGCCGCCGGTCATGGGCCTCCGGCAGCAGCATCCCATCGAGACGGGCGGCCTCACGAGTGAGGTGATGGCCCGGACCATGCGAGAGGGCGGCGTGGAGGCCGGCCTGGAGTACTGGTTCCGCTCCGTGCTCCCGGCGGCCAAGGCCCGGGCGCTCCTGCGGGGCCGGTACCGGTCCCTCTTGCTGTCTCGACCGCCGTGGCTCCTCGAGGCCATCATCCGAGCGGCCGAGGCCTTCAATCCGGCGGCGCGCCTGCCCGCAGTCCGCCAGCCGGTTCTTCTGGTACAGGGCGGCAAGACCCACCCTCACTTCTCCAGCGTGCTGGACGTCCTGGAGCCGCTCCTGCCCACGGCACGCCGGCTCGTCCTGCCCGGCGCGGATCATGCCGGCCTGCTGGTTCCATCCGGCACGCTTATCGAGGCCGTCCGGTCGTTCCTCTCCGACGAGACCTCCACGGGCTGAGACCCGGCCTCCGCTGGGTCTCCCCCGCGGATACGCCGGGCGATCATCCGCGCCGCCAGGACGCCCGACGCCGAGGCCTGGACCAGTCCCCGGCTCACCCCGGCCCCATCCCCGACGGCGTAGAGGCGGGGAATGCCCGTCTCCAGACCGGCGCGGAGCTGGAGCTGGAGCGAGTAGAACTTCACCTCGACCCCGTAGAGCAGCGTGTGCACGGAGTTCACGCCGGGGACCAGCCGGTCGAGCGCCTCCAGCATCTCCAGGATATCGGCGAGGTACCGGTACGGCAGGACCAGGCTCAGGTCCCCGGGCGTGGCCTCGCGCAGCGTGGGCTCCACCAGCCCCCGCCGCAGCCGCTCCGGCGTGGAGCGCCGCCCCTGCCGCAGATCGCCGATCCGCTGGACGATGATCTCGCCCCCCAGCATGTTGGCGAGCCTGGCGATGTGCTGTCCGTAGGCGATGGGCTCGCGGAAGGGCTC
>DATIFO010000212.1:0-60065 GCA_035455275.1 Methylomirabilis sp. (SeqCode)
CCGATGATCGGTCACGCGGTTCTGCGGGAAATTGTACGTTCGGATCTTCTCGGCCCGCTCGCCGCTGCCTACCTGGTTGCGACGGTCGCGGTCGATGGCCTCCTTCTGACGCTGGAGTTCCTGGTCGTACAGCCGGGCGCGCAGGACCTTCAGCGCCTTGGCCGTATTCTTGTGCTGCGACTTCTCATCCTGGCAGGTCACCACGAGGCCTGTGGGCAGGTGGGTGATGCGGACGGCCGAGTCCGTGGTGTTGACGCTCTGCCCGCCCGGGCCGGTGGAGCGATAGACGTCGATGCGCAGGTCGCTGGCGTTGATCTGCACGTCCACCTCTTGGGCCTCGGGCAGGACCGCCACCGTGACCGTGGAGGTGTGGATGCGCCCGCTGGCCTCCGTGGCCGGGACCCGCTGCACGCGATGGACGCCGCTCTCGAACTTGAGGCGGCTGTACACCCCTCGGCCCTCCACGCTGAGGATTGCCTCCTTGATCCCGCCGATGCCGGTCAGGCTGGCGTCGATCATCTCCACCCTCCAGCGCTGGGTCTCGGCGTAGCGGGTGTACATGCGGAGGAGCTCGGCGGCGAAGAGAGCAGCCTCCTCCCCCCCGGCACCGGCCCGAATTTCCAGGATGATGTTCCGGTCGTCCGCGGGATCTTTGGGGAGCAGCATGAGCTGCAGCGACTCTTCCAGCGTCTTCCGCTTCGCCGTCAGCGCCTCCAGCTCCCCCTCCGCCAGCTCCCGCATTTCAGGATCGATGGTCTCGTGCAGGAGGCCCCGGGCCTCCTCCAGCTCCCGCTGGAGCCGCTTCAGGCTGTGATATTGTTCCACCAGCGGCAGGAGGTCGGCGTGCTGCTTGGCCAGCCGCTGATATTCGGACTGATCCGCCAGGACGGCGGGATCGGAGAGCTTGGCCACGATCTCTTCGTGGCGGCGCTCGACCGCGTCGAGCTTCTCAATCAATGTGGACATCGGATCACCCTCAAGACACGTTCAATCCGGGCGTCCCGCCCGGGAGCCACACACTGGCTCGGGGAAAGCAACGGCGACGAGACGACAGGGAGTTTCCGCCCGGGACGGGCTAGTGATGGTGCCCGTCGGCGGCGGGGTGAGCGTGAGGGTGCACGGGGTGGGGGGGGAGTCGGAGGCCCTGCCCATGGCGCGAGCGTGCGGGGCGGGCGCGATCCGGGCTGCCCGTGTGGACGGCGGCCCCTGCCATCCGGAGGCGCAAGCTTGCCGCGGTCGAAGGCATCGGGATAACCCCTTCGGGACCGTCCTCGGGTGAGGTCCGGCCGAATCAGGCCTCGGGTGTGGCCTTCGCCTCCGAGGCTGGCGCGGCCTTCCGGCCGTACTTTCGGTGGAACCGCTCCACCCGACCCTCGCTGTCAATCAGCTTCTGACGGCCGGTGAACAGCGGGTGGCACTTGGAGCAGATCTCCACCCTCTGCATGGGCACCGTGGAGCGAGTGTGCACCACTTCCCCGCAGGCACAGGTGATCACTGCGGGAACGTACGCGGGATGGATCCCGGTCTTCATCGCATGTCCTCCACTTTCCGGCATCAGCCTCTTCGGGGTATCCTGGGGGGTATTATAGGCGCCTTGTCAAGGGCTCACAAGCAGAGAATCCCATCCAGCCGCGGGAGCCTACTGGTTCATCGCCCGCAAGAAGTCCTCGTTGCTCTTGGTCTCGCGGACCTTCTCCTGCAGGAGTTCCATGGCTTCCACCACCCCCATCGTCCCCAGCACCTTCCGCAGGACCCACATCTTGTTCAACTCCGTCGGGCTGAGCAGCAGTTCCTCGCGCCGGGTGCCGGAGCGGAAGATGTCGATGGCCGGGAACAGGCGCTTGTCCACGAGCCTGCGATCCAGGTGGAGCTCCATGTTGCCGGTGCCCTTGAACTCCTCGAAGATCACGTCGTCCATGCGGCTCCCGGTGTCGATCAGGGCGGTGGCGATGATGGTGAGACTGCCCCCCTCCTCGATGTTGCGCGCCGCGCCGAAGAAGCGCTTGGGCCGCTGCAGGGCGTTGCTGTCCACGCCACCCGATAGGACCTTGCCGCTGGGTGGGACGATGGTGTTGTAGGCTCTCCCCAGACGCGTGATGGAGTCCAGCAAGATCACGACGTCCCGCTTGTGCTCCGTCAGCCGCTTGGCCTTCTCGATCACCATCTCGGCGACCTGGACGTGCCGGGTGGCCGGCTCGTCGAAGGTGGAGCTCACCACCTCCGCCTTCACGGAGCGCTGAAAGTCCGTGACCTCCTCCGGTCGCTCATCGATCAGCAGGACGATCAGGATCACCTCGGGATGGTTCTTGGTGATGCTGTTGGCGATCTTCTGGAGCAGGACCGTCTTCCCGGTGCGGGGCGGAGACACGATCAGGCCCCGCTGCCCCTTCCCGAGCGGGGTGATCAGATCCATGATGCGCATGGAGATCTCGTCCGAGGTCGTCTCAAGATGGAATCGCTGGTTGGGGAAGAGGGGGGTCAGATTGTCGAAGAGGATCTTTTCCTTGATCAGCTCCGGGTTCTCGAAGTTGACCGCCTCGACCTTGAGGAGGGCGAAGTACCGCTCCCCCTCCTTGGGGGGGCGAACCTGCCCCGACACCGTGTCCCCCGTCCGGAGGTCAAATCGCCGGATCTGGGATGGCGAGACGTAAATGTCGTCCGGTCCCGGCAGGTAGTTGTAGTCCGGCGCCCGCAGGAAGCCGAAACCGTCGGGAAGGATCTCCAGGACCCCTTCGGCGAAGATCAGCCCGTTCTTCTCTGTCTGCGCCTCCAGGATCTTGAAGATCATTTCCTGCTTTCGCAGGCCGCTGGCCCCCACCACGTTCAGCGAACGGGCGATGGCGGTCAACTCGGCGATCGTCTTCTCTTTGAGCTCGGCCAGATTCATAGATACCCCTCTGGCGGAATCACTCTGATCCCGCCCTCGGATGGACCGGGTGGGCCGCTCCGCTTCCACGGCTGACATTGTTGTCCCTCGGGGAAATCCCTCTCGCGAAAGAGCAGCGCAGGATGGCATCCCGTGACCAGCACGGGACGATCGTCTACACGGGGAGGTCGCGCAGTTTGTGGCACTCGGACGGCTGTAAGTTCACCTATCGATCCCGAAACTATCGGAGGCGATTCCGACCTTCGAAGCCTCGAGCGTGGATACCTTCAGTGGGGTGAAGCGAGGACAACTCGGAGTTGGCGGTACTGTAGGGGCAGCCATGGGATTTGTCAAGCCTTTTTCTGCTGGGCGAGTGAAAAATCCCCGGAATCCCCGCCGCCCGACGTGTCCGTCTCCGCAGCCGGCGGGGACCCATCTACCCCTCCCCGTCCTCCGCCCGTGACAGAGGCCCCACGGCCATCCGGCATGCCCACTCCTCCAGCGCGGCATACACCCTCGCGACCTGGGCCTCCGTCGCCGCCAGGTCCCCACCGTTATCAATGATGAAATCTGCGTAGGCGGCCTTGGCTGCTGTCGGCCACTGGGCTCGCAGTCGCTCCCGCGCCTCCCCCTCCGAGAGGCCCCGGTCTTTCACGAGTCGGGCGACCTGCACCTCCTCCGGCGCGGACACCAGGACGATCTTCTGATACCGGTGCCGCTGCCCGGCTTCCAGGATCAGGGCGGCATTCACCAGGCACACCCTCGTGCCGGCGGCTTCGATTGCCCGAATCTGGGTCTGACAGGCCTCGCGGATGGCCGGATGCATGATGGCCTCCAGTCTCCGCCTCACCCCGGGGTCGGCGAACACCAACGCACCGAGACGCTTCCTATGGATGCGCCCCCCCGCATCCAGGATCCCGCGCCCGAAGGCCTCCACGATCGGCAGGTAACAGGCCTGGCCCGGCTCCTGGAGGGTGTGGGCGACCTGGTCGGCGTCCACGACGGCGGCCCCGCGGGCGGCAAACATGGCGGCCACCGTGGACTTCCCGGTGGCGATCCCGCCCGTCAGGCCGACGACGAGCATGATCCCTCCCTCATCCGCTTGGCCTGGTGGCCTCGCCCCCGGGTCCGGCGAGAGACGGCTGGGCGAATTGTTGCGCCAGGCGCGTGAGCTCCAGCTCGCGGCAGATCGCCAGGAGGGCCACCGTGTCGGGGGCCTGCCGGGAAAGATCGGCCGCCGTCCACGGAACGGCGAGGTCCGTCCGCACTGTCGCCAGTCGCTTGCAGAACCTCGCCTGGTCCGCGTGGGTCCGGATGGTCTCCCGCAACTTGGGTCTGGACACCTCATCCACCCGCTCCAGCAGCGCTTCCAGCGTCCCGAAGTGCTGCAGCAGATCGCGGGCCGTCTTCTCGCCAATCCCCGGCACCCCGGGGATGTTGTCGACACTGTCCCCCATGAGGGCCAAGAGGTCCGGAAGGCGCTCGGGAGGGATGCCGTACCGCTCCCTCACCTCCGCGGGCCCCGAGAGGCGCTGCTTCATGGTGTCGCGAACGGTGATCCGCTCCCCCACCACCTGGAGCAGGTCTTTGTCCCCGGTGATGAGCGTCGTGGCGTAGCCCTCGGCGGCCGCCCGCGCCGCCATCGTGGCCAGGATATCGTCTGCCTCTTCCCCCTGGATCATCAGGATCGGGACACGCATGGCGCGGAGCACTTGATGGACATACGGGATCTGCTGGGCCATGGCCTCTGGCATCTCCGGGCGCTGGGCCTTGTAGGCGACGAACTCATGGTGCCGGGTCGTGGGACCCGGCCCATCGAAGGCCACGCCCAGCGCCTCCGGCTCCTCCTCCCGGAGCAGCTTCAGCAGCATGGTGGTGAATCCCAGGACGGCGTGCGTGGGTGTCCCTCGCGAGGTCCGGAGCGGCGGCAGGGCGAAGTAGGCGCGGTAGAGCGAGGAGCTTCCGTCCACCAGAACCAGGCGGCGCTCGTTTGCCACGTCGGCGCTCCTCAGGATGCTCCAACTGCAAGAGCCGATGCAAGGCTGACCACGGACAACTGACAACGGGTCATCTCAGGACTTTCGGTGGCCGGTTGTCGGCTGTCAGGTCTTCATGCTGAATTCTGCCGGCCGGTTGTCGGTTGTCAATTGGCTTTCACCGGCAAGCGCACCCGCACCGTGGTGCCCCGCTCCGGACTGCGCTCGACGGCCAGGCGGCCGCCGTGCCCTTCCAGGATGGCGCGGACGACGGCCAGACCGAGGCCAAGACCGCCGGCAGCCCGCGTCATGCTCATGTCCCGCTGGGTGAACGGCTGGAGCAGCCGGGGGATCTGCTCGGCGGGGAACTCGCCGTGGGTGTTGGTGATGCACACCTCCACCCCCTCGGCGTCCTCACGCGCCAGAACCTGAACCTCCCCTCCCGGCTCATTGAACTTGACGGCGTTCTCCACGAGGTTGAAGAAGAGCAGGCGCAGCCGCTCGCCGTCGGCCTGCAGCGCCGGGAGGGTGGTCCCGATCTCGAGGCCGAGCTTCACATGCCGTTCCTCGCAATCCGGCCGCAATTCCTCCGCTGCGTCCCGGAGCAGGTCCGAGAGGAGGACGCCAGGGAGCTTCCCGGGCGCCCGTCCGTGCTCGTACTCCACGAAGGCCAGGAGGTTGTCGATCAACCGGCCCAGGCGTACCGCGCTCCTCCGGACGGCCCGGAGGCTTTCGTGCTGCTGTCCGGTGAGCCTGCCGAACTGGTCCCCCAGGAGCAGGTCGAGCCAGCCGTGCATGATGGTGAGGGGCGTCCGGAACTCGTGGGTCACGGCCGAGAGGAGATTCGACTTGAGTTCATCGATTTCCTGGAGCCGCCGATTTATCTCCCCGAGTTGAACATTTTCCCGTCGCAGACGCAGCCGCTCCAAGCCTCGCCCGGCGACGTGGAAGATCTCCCCCAGGGTGAAGGGTTTGAGGATGTAGTCGTAGGCGCCTCCCTTGAGCGCCCGCACGGCCGACTCCACCGTGCCCCCGCCGGTCATGAGGATCACCACCAGGTCGGGAGCGCGTCGAAGCGCCTGCTCCATGAGGGTGAGGCCGTCCATGCCGGGCATCACCAGGTCGCTGAGGAGGATGTCGAACGCCTCCTGACTCAGCAACTCCAGTGCCTCGGCCCCCGATCTCGCCCCGGCCGTGCGGTAGCCCTCTTTGGCGAAGGATGTGACCAGGGAGGTCTGGAGACCTTCCTCGTCGTCCACGATCAGGATGCTGGCCATGGGCCCAGGGCCGGTGCTCACGGGACCTCCAGCGTCGAGGCGACAAGATCGCCGAGGGATGCCTGGAGGATCGCCAGGGCGGTCAGCGCGGCCGTCTCGGCCCGCAGGAGGCGTGGCCCCAATGAGGCCAGGAGCGCCCCTCGGGACCGCAACGCCCCCACCTCCCCGAGACTGAGCCCGCCCTCGCCACCCACCAGGAGCGTGAGGGCGGCCGGACGGTCCAGTGCTCGACACAGCTCCGGCAGGGGTCGGGCCCCTTCCCCGGCGTGACAGGCCAAGAGCGGTGTCCCGGACGGGTGCGGGCGGAGGAATTCGCCCAGCGTGGCCGTCGCTGCAATCTCGGGCACGTCCCTGCGGCCGCACTGTTCGGCCGACTCCTGGACGATCCGCACCCAGCGGGGGCCGCGTGCAGAGGCCTTCCGAACGCTCTGCGTCGCCTCCAGGGGAGCGATGCGGGCCACCCCCAGCTCCGTGGCCTTGGCCACGATGAAGTCCATGGCCGCCCCCCGAGGGATCACCTGGGCCAGGGTGATGACGACTCCGACGGCGGGCCGTCCCGGCAGCTCATGCAGGATCCGGGCGGTCGCCGACCGGGCGGAGGTCCGCTCCAGGGCGGCGAGGAGTTCCCGCCCGGTCCCATCGAAGACCGACACCCGATCACCCGTGCGCAGGCGGAGGACGCGCGTGAGCTGGTGCGCTTGGGCCGGCCCGAACAGCACCCCCCCGTCGCGGATGCAGGCGGCCGGGACGAAGAACCGGCGATGGTGGATCCTCGAATCGCCCATCAACCAGACCGAGCCAATGAAAACGGACGACGGACAACCGGCCACCTGGAGCCTTTCATCGACCGGTTGTCGGTTGTCAGGTCTCCATGATTACATTGGAAGTGTCATGGCCGGAGCCGAGTGGCGGCGGCACGCTGTGGGGAGTCATTGGGCGGCACCGTCGGTGGAGCATACTCTCCGAAGGCGCGACCCGCCTCAGCCGAACAGGGCTTTCACCTTCTCCCAGAATCCCTCGACCAGCGGACTGCCGGCGCCGTTTTCCAGGCGGGCGTATTGCTCCAGCAGGTCCCGCTGCTTGGCCGTGAGGTGGGTGGGCACCTCCACGAAGATCCGGGCCACGAGATCGCCCCGCCCGTACCCCCGGACGTTCGGGAGCCCCTTGCCCTTGACCCGGATTTCGGATCCGGTCTGCGCTCCGGGTGGAATCTTGAGGACCGTCCGCCCCGAGATCGTGGGAATCTCGATCTGGGTTCCCAGCGCCGCCTGCGTGAACTTGATGGGGATCTCGCAGTAGAGATCGTCGCCATGGCGGGTGAAGATGGGGTGCTCCTGCACGGAGATGACGACGTACAGGTCTCCGGGTGGGCCGCCCCGGACTCCCGTCTCTCCTTCGCCGCTCAGCTTGAGGCGGGTCCCCGTCTCGATGCCTGCGGGGATCTTCACCGTCAGCGTTCGCTCGGCCTTGGCCTGCCCCAGCCCCCGGCAGGTCTGGCAGGGATGCTCGATCACCCGCCCCTCGCCCCGGCACTGGCTGCAGGTCTGGCTGACCGTGAGGAAGCCCTGGGAGAATCGGACCTGGCCGGTGCCGCGGCAGGCCTTGCAGGGGATCGGCTGCGACCCCGCGCGGGCCCCGGTGCCGTGGCAGGCCCCGCAGGTCTCCAGCCGCGGAACGACGATTTGCTTCTCGACCCCGAGGGCCGCCTCCTCGAAGCGGATCTCCAGGTTGTATCGCAGATCCGCCCCGCGGTGGGCGCCCCGGCCCGACCGACCGGTTCGACCCCCGAAGAACCCTTCGAAGATGTCGTCGAAGATGCTGCCGAACCCCGGGTCGAACCCTCCGAAGCCCTCGAAGCCCCGGCCCGGCCCGGCCGCGCCGAAGCGATCGTAGGCCTGCCGCTTCTCGGGATTGCTCAGGATCTCGTAGGCCTCGCCGATTTCCTTGAAGCGCTCCTCGGCCGCCTCGTTGCCGGAGTTCTTGTCCGGGTGGTGCTGCTGGGCGAGCTTGCGATACGCCTTCTTGATCTCTTCGGGGCTGGCCTCGCGGGAGACCCCCAGAACTTCATAGAAATCCCGCTTCTGATTCACGCCCGTGCATCCTCACCGACCTCGTCGTCCCCCGACGCGGACGGGACCCCACGTGAGACCTTGACCATGGCCGGCCGGAGCACTCGCCCCTCCAGCAGATAGCCCCTCTGGACCTCTTCCACCACAAGATTCGCCTCTGCCCGCGAGGACTCCACCTGGGCCACCGCCTGGTGGAAGCCGGGGTCAAACGGCTGGCCCAGGACGGCTATCGGTTTGACGCCGACCTTCTCCAGCGTGGCACGGAACAGGCGAGCGATCATCTCGATCCCCTCGATGAGGGGGGTTGACCCGGCCTCGGCCCGGGCCGAGGCGATCGCCCGCTCCAGGTTGTCCAGGACGGGCAGGAATTGCAGGATCAGACCCTCATTGGCGAACTTCAGGAAGTCCGCCTTCTCGCGGGCCATCCGCTTCTTGTAGTTCTCGAACTCGGCCTGCAAGCGCAGCAGGCGCTCCTGCAGCCGGTCAGTCTCTTGGGTCTTTGCGTTCAGGGCGTCCCGCAGGGCCTCGGGTGACTCCGCCGTCTTCGCCGCGGGTGATTCCGCCGGCGCCGCCGGGGTCGGGGAAGCCTGGGAGGGGGTCGGGATCGAATCGGGGTGTTGTTCCATGGCTCCATACGCGCCGGACGGGAGGGCCGCGAGGCCCCCCGCCAGGCATCCGTCAGACGGTTAGGCCGCCCGCTCCGTCAGGATACGGGTCAGCAGCTTGGCCGTGGTTTCCACGAGGGCCAGCGCCCGGCCGTAATCCATGCGCGTGGGCCCGAGCATCCCCAGAACCCCCAACGCCCGATCCCCTCGGCCGTATGGCGCGGCGATCACGCTCAACTCTTGAATGTCTCCGACGGGGATCTCACGGCCGATGAAGATCTTGCACCCTTCGCCGGTGAGACACTCGTTCAGGATTCTCACCAGCTTGGATTTCTCTTCGAAGGCAGTGAACAGGGCCTTCATCTTGCCGATGTCGGCGAACTCGGGCTGATCGGCGATGTGGGCCGCTCCCGCCACAAATACATCCGCCTCGGTTTCACTCTCCAATGCCTTGGCCCCGAGCTGGAGCGCCCGCGTGAGCAGCCGGTCGTACTGCGCCTTCTCCTCTGCCATCTGGGCGATCAGGATGTCGCGCACCTTCTGGAGGCTGTTGCCGTGCAGCAGCCCCGTCAGGTACCGGCCGATCCGGTCGAGGTCCTCCTGCCCCATCGGCTCATCCACCATCACGACCTTATGGTGGACCGATCCGGTGTCCGCCATGAGAATGACCAGGACCCGATCCCGGGTGAGGGAGACGAATTCCACCCGCCTGAAATGGCTTTCTTCCACTCGCGGGGTCAGGACCAGTGCAACGTACGGAGAGAGGGCGGACAGCAGCTTTCCGGCTTCCCGCAGCAGTTCGTCCACCTCACCCGTCTGAGGCCCCACCTGATGCTCGATCCGCTCGACCTCGGCCTGGCTCAACAAGGGGCGGTCCATCAGAGAGTCCACGTAGAACCGGTACCCCTGGTCGGTCGGTATCCGGCCGGCGGAGGTGTGCGGTTGGGCCACGTAGCCCAGCTCCTCCAGGTCCGCCATGATGGTGCGAATAGTCGCAGGGCTCAGCGGGAATCCGTACCTGCGGGAGATCGTGCGGGAGCCCACCGGTTCTGCCGTACGGATATAATCCAGGACGATGGCTCGGAGCACCCCCTGGTGTCGAGCGTTGAGCATGCGGTCACCTCAAACACTTGGCACTCCAACATGAAGAGTGCTAACTTGATCTCACTATAGAGAAGCCCTCCAGGCTTGTCAAGGGGCCGAAGCGCCCCGGGTCGAATGTCCAAACGAACAGGTCGAATGTACTTTTAGAGTGTCATCGTCTGGAGGGCAGACGATGGCTGTCTGTCCATCCTTCCGAGTCCCTCAGCGTATCAGCGTGCCGAACCGGTTCCAGCGGATGAGTGACGGGTGCGCCGCCACATAGAACACGCCGGGGATTGGCGACGCGTAGGGGATATCCTCACTTCTGATGGAGAAATAAACAATGAAGGCCCTTCCCTTGACCTTGTGGACGTCCAGGAGGCCCCAGACCCGGCTGTCCATGCTTCGGTCGCGGTTGTCCCCCATGACAAACAGGTGATCCGGGGGGATGACGAGCGGCCCCACGTGCTCGCGCTCCAAGCCCCGACTCAGCGGCCCATCCGCGAACACAGCGTAGGGCTCGCTGAGGGGGGTCCCGTTGATGAGCACCTGCCGTCCCTTAGTCTCCAGCGTCTCCCCAGGAAGCCCGATGACGCGCTTGATGAAATCGCGCGACTCATCCTGGGGGAACTTGAAGACGATGATGTCCCCACGCTTGATCGGGGAGAAATAGTAGAGGAATTTGTTGACCAGGATGTGGTCCCCTATTTGGAGCGTGGGAAGCATGGAGCCCGAGGGGATCTTGAAGGCCTGCACCACGAAGGTCCGGATCACCAGCGCCAGCAGCACCGCGATGATCAGGGCCTCGGCGTATTCCCGGAAAACCGACTTGGACCGCTGGGCGGGTGCCGTCCTCTTTGGCTCTGCTTCCCTTTCTTCCTCTGCCGTCTTCTGCGCGGTCACCTTCTCCTCCACGTGCGAATGTACGTCCGACCCCCGAGAACTGACAACCGATCAAAGACTTCCGCTGCCCGGTCGTCGGTTGTCGGTCCCCGTTTTCACTTCCGGTCTTCCTTCACGGTCAGCAAGGCCATGAACGCCTCTTGGGGGATCTCCACACGGCCCACCTGCTTCATGCGTCGCTTCCCCGCCGCCTGCTTCGCCAGCAGCTTTCGTTTCCGTGTGATGTCGCCGCCGTAGCACTTGGCCGTCACGGCCTTCCTGAGAGGTGCGATCCGCTCCCGGGCGATCACCCGGCCGCCGATAGCCGCCTGGATCACCACCTCGAAGAGCTGGCGCGGGATGAGCTCGCGCATCCGCTCCGCCAGGAGGCGCCCGCGCACCGCGGCCTGGTCCCGGTGGATGATGAAGGAGAGCGCGTCTACCGGCTCGCCGTTGACCAGGATGTCCAGCTTGATCAGGGGGCTCTCGCGGTAATCCAGGAAATCGTAGTCGAGAGAGGCGTACCCCCGACTCACCGACTTCAGCCTGTCGTAGAAGTCCAGGACGATCTCGTTCAGCGGCAGCTCGTAGGCGATGAGCATCCGCGCGTCCTGCAGGTACTCGATCCCCTTGTGGACACCGCGCTTCTCCTGGCAGAGGGCCAGGATGCCTCCCACGTACTCCGTGGGTGCCATGATGGACGCACTGATGAACGGCTCCTCGATCTTCTCGGACTCCTGCGGCTGGGGGAGCTTGCTGGGATTCTCAACGTCAACGACCGCCCCGTCGGTCCGCGTCACCCGGTACACCACCGTGGGCGCCGTGGTGAGGAGGCTGAGGTTGAACTCCCGCTCCAGCCGCTCCTGGATGATCTCCAGGTGGAGGAGTCCCAGGAAGCCGCAGCGGAACCCGAAGCCCAAGGCCAGGGACGTCTCGGGGGCAAAGGAGAACGACGCGTCATTCAGCTGCAACTTCTCCAGCGCCCCCTTGAGGTTCAGGTAGTCCTGGCTCTCCACCGGATACAGTCCGGCGAAGACCATGGGTCGAACCTCGCGGAAACCGGGCAGCGGGCGGGTCGTTGGACGCTCGGCCCCGGTGACCGTGTCGCCCACCCGACTCTGGCGCACATCGCGGATGCCGGCAATGATGTACCCGACCTCCCCGGCCGACAGGCGGTCCGCCGGTCGCATCTGGGGGGTGAAGGTGCCGACCTGGCCCACCTCGAAGCTGGCGCCGCTGGACATGAGCTGGATTCGCATGCCGGGCGCCACCCTCCCATCATACAGCCGGACATACACGATCACCCCCTGGTAGCTGTCGAACCAGGAGTCGAAGATCAAGGCCTTGAGGGGTCCGTCCGCGGACCCGGACGGCGGCGGGACCTTGGCCACGACGGCCTCCAGGACATCCGCCGTCCCCCAGCCGTGCTTGGCGCTGGTCAGGATCGCGTCGTCCCCCTCCAGCGCCAGGATGTCTTCGAGCTGCCGCTTCACCAGCTCCGGGTTCGCGTTGGGAAGGTCCACCTTGTTGATCACCGGGAGGATCGCCAGATTGTTCCGCATGGCCAGGTGAACGTTGGCCAGTGTCTGGGCCTCCACCCCCTGGACCGCATCCACGACCAGCAGCGCCCCCTCGCAGGCCGAGAGGCTCCGGGACACCTCGTAGGTGAAGTCCACGTGGCCGGGTGTGTCGATGAGGTTCAGCTGGTAGTCCCGTCCGTCTTTGGCGCGGTAGGTCAGGCGGACCGCCTTGGCCTTGATGGTGATCCCCCGCTCCCGCTCCAGGTCCATGTTGTCGAGGACCTGCTCGGACATTTGCCGGGAGCTGAGCGTGCCGGTCAGCTCCAGCAGGCGATCCGCCAGGGTGGACTTGCCATGGTCGATGTGCGCGATGATGGAGAAGTTGCGAATCTGATCCATTGGCAGGAAACCGCTAGCCGGTCACGGCCAACGGAAAACCGTCCACCGGCCAACGATCGGCAAGCGCAACCCTCCCCATGTCCCGTTGATCGGCTCTCGGTTGTCGGCCTTCCATTGGAAAATGCCCCGGCGGGGTCACCGGTCACGCTCGCGGACGAAATCGGCGAGCTGGTGCAGGGCGCGGCAGGCCGGCGATTCGGGAATCCGTTGCAGGTGGGCGCGGGCGCGGGCGAGGTAGCTATCCGCCAGACGCAGGGTGGCCGGCACCCCGTCGTACCGTTCCACCAGCGCATGCAGCGGCCCGAGATCTCCGTCACCCGCGCGCACCCGGCCTGGGAGCCCATCCAGAACGGCCCGATCCTCCAGAGAGGCAAGGCGCCAGACGTGGATGACCGGATACGTGATCTTCCCCTCCCGGAAATCGGTCCCCACCGGCTTGCCCAGACGCGCCTCGCACGAGGTGTAGTCCAGAGCGTCGTCCACCAACTGAAACGCGATCCCCAGATTGAGACCGAAGGCCCCCAGGGCGTCCGCCGTGCCTTCCGAAGCGTCCGCCGCCAGGGCGCCGGCACGGCAGGCAGCGGACATCAGGGCCGCCGTCTTCCCCGTGACGATCCGGAGGTAATCCCCCTCACCCATCTTCAGGTCGTGAAGAAACTGGAGCTGCAGCACCTCGCCTTCAGTCATGGCGGCCGTTGCATCCGCAAAGGCACGCAAGATCCGAATGTCCCCATCGGCCACCAGGAGCTGGATCGCCCTGGAATAGAGGAAATCTCCCACCAGCACGGAGACGTCCGGCCCCCAGCGGGCCGCGGCCGAAGGGCGACCGCGGCGCATCTCGGAGTGATCCACGATGTCGTCATGGATCAGGCTGGCCGCGTGCATCATCTCGGCCACCGAGGCCAAGATCACGGCCCGATCGGTCTGGCCCTCGCCACAGGCCCGCGCCGCCAGGAGCAGCAGAGCCGGGCGGATCCGCTTGCCCCCGGAGGCCAGGGCGTAACACGCGACCACGGTCAGCAGCGCACCGCTTTCCTCCTCGGGCGCCTGCAATCGGTCCTCGACCGCCTGGAGTTCTCCGGCGATGAGCGCGAATAACCCGTTCTGTATGGTCGAGGAGATCATCGGAGTACGCGCCCTTCAATCGGGGCCGATCACCCGCGCTACCGACCGCCCGCCGTTTCCTCTCCAGGTCCGGAAGTATATGCCGCGTAGCCGCCGCGCGATCCCAGGCGAACGAGCCCTGGCAGTTGGTCCAGGCGGCCGATGTGACTCCCCCGCGTGATCACCACCATGCGACGGCCCGTCTCAGCCATCCGTCTCAGCCGCCCTTCCCCATCCAGACTGGCGCCCAAAGGGATCACCCGACGGCCCGAGTAGAATACTATGCTTGGTGCGTTGAGTCCATAGGTGACCACCGCTTCCTCTGGACCCAGGAGCCGCCCCGCCTCTTGCGAGAATTCGCGGAGGGGTCCCTGGAGAATGCCATGCACCCTTGGCGCGATCACCGCCTCCGCGGTGAAGACCAGGAGGACCATCATCGCCCCGAGGAAGCCGACCCGCCAAGCTCCGGTCGTCAAGAGGCCGGCAGCCGTCCCCAGCGCCAGGAGGCCGGCGAGCCACCATGACAACCAGGCCGGGAGGGCGACACCGTCGAGGACCCCCCCCGCCATCGGTCGGAAGCGCTCCAGCAGCACCGGGGCCAGGGCGAATCCCACCGCCAGCGTGAAGCCCGTGAGCCCGATGAGCCAGGACGACAGTCCCGAGAGCCATCGAGGCACACGCTCCTGGCGGACAGAGCCAATTGAAACCGGACAACCCACAACCGACACCAGGTCGCCGTCTCTCGTTGGCCGGTTGTCCGTCGTCGGTTTCTCATTTGAAATTGCCGAAGCGCCAGCGAGGAGGGCCATGGCCGGAAAGGCAGGGAACAGGTAGCTGGGCAGCTTCGTTCCCGCCAGCGAGAAGAACAGGAACACGCCCAGCGCCCAGCAGGCGCAGACGACCAGCAGCCGCTCGGCCGGGTCTCTTGCCTCCCGGGCCCGACCGACTGTCCCCGCCCTCCACAGGGCTCGGGGGAGGAGCGCGCTCCAGGGGAAGAACCCTACCAGCGCGACCGGCAGGTAGAACCAGAGGGGACCGGGGTGGCCCGACACCACGCCGGCGAAGCGTGTCACGTGATGCTTGATCACGAACCCTTCGATGAAGGCCCGACCGTTCATCGCCAGGGCAAGTCCATACCAGGGGAACGCGATCAGGGCGAAGAGGGCCAGGGCCTCCCATGCGAGCAACCGGCGGAGCCCCGTCCGCAGCTCTCGGAAGACGACAAGGGATCCCATGAGGGCCATCCCGGAGATCAGGAGGGCTACGGGTCCCTTCACGAGGACCGCCAGGCCCAGGACTGTCCAGGCCGCGCGGACCCAGCGCCTCCCGCGAGCCGGGTCCTCCTGGATCCCCTGGACGCCGGCCAGGATCGCCGCGGCGACGAAGAGGGTGAGAAGCATATCGGTCACGGCGGCACGCGCCAGAAGAGCGGTGAGCAGGTTCAGGGTGATGGCCAGGCCGGTAACCCAACCCGCCCGCGGCCCGAACCAGCGCGCCCCTGCCCCAGCGAGCAGGACGACCAGGCTCACCGCAGCCAGGGCGGACCAGAAGCGGGCGGCGAGCTCCGTCACGCCAAACACCCGATAGCCCAGCGTGAGGAGCCAGTAGAACAGAATCGGCTTGTCGAAGCGGGGTCGCCCGTTGAAGTGGGGCGTGATCCAGTCCCCGGTCTCGAGCATCTCGCGGGCAGCCTGGGCATAGGCCGGCTCGTCCGCGTCGAAGAGGCCGGGCGTCCCGAGGCGAAAGAAGAAGAGGGTCCCCGAGAGTAGCAGGAGGGCCAGGAGGGTCGCAGCCTTGATTCGGCGGTCGCCGGGAATGGGAGCAGAGCCCGAGGTCACAGTACTTGAGGGGCAAGAGCCAATGAAGGACGGACAACCGACAACCGACAACCGGTCCTAGCCGGACATTCCCTTGTTGTCGGTTGTCCGTCTTGCATTGGCCCTAGGTCCGTTCAGCGCGCCAGATGCTGGGTGGACGAGCAGGCGTCGCGTACAAGGAATCGGTTCCCGTGAAATCGGGGGAATGCTCCTCGCACCATGGGTCCGGAAATCAGCCTCTCGTGGCTTGGATCGGTGAATTGGTATTGGTAGTACATGTCATATCGCTGCTCCCCTCCCGCCATGCGCAAGTCCATCTGGAACGGGCTGTTCTGGCCGGTGAAGATCTGGATGTCCCGGGCCTCAGCCGCGGCCTCGGACACCGTTCGCTCCTGGGCGCTCACGCCCGCCAACTCGAACTCCAGGAATCGCACCGGCTGCGCCGACCAGATGTTGAAGGCGAGGCCTTCCAGCCGGAGCACGCCAGGCTCTGGGTTGGTGCAGTTCCAGAAGATCCCGACATGGGGAGTATCCACCCGGTGCGCAAACCCCGGCGGAGGATACGGCGTCGGCGTCGCCGTGGGGAACCTCAGGGTTCCGTCCCCGGCACATCCAGAGAGACCGATTCCCAAGAGGAGCAGTACACCGATTCCAGCGCCCTTGAAGTCCTTCATGATCAACCTCCCCCGGCCGCCATTCTACTCTGCCGGGCACTACGAGTGCAGCCGCATTCCTTCCCCGTTCGCCTTCCGCACCATCGGCACATAGGCGTGGACGATCAAGGCCACTCCGCTGCCCAGCACGGCCCCAGCCAGGACATCGGAGGGGAAATGCGCCCCCAGCACCACCCGGGACAGCCCGACCAGGATCGCCAGTCCCACGAACAGACCCGTCTGCCTCGGATACCAGAACGCCAGGATGAGTGCCGTCGCAAACGCCGTCGTCGCATGTCCCGACGGAAATGAGGCGTAGGCGTAAGATGCGGGGAAACACGGGAAGCTGCTGAGAAAGGCCCCCGCCTGAGGCGCGTTCGGTCGGGCACGGCAGGCAACATTCTTCACGACCTGATCGAGAAGGCCCGCACCCGCCACCGTCACCGCGCCCACGATTCCCCGGGCCCTGAGTTGCGCATCCCCATCCCACCACCCGTACGCAGCCAGGACGGCCAGCAGACCCACGTCCACCGCCCCGTACCCCAGCCATGTGGCGCTCTGCATCAAGTCTACGAAAGGCGGCCACTGAAAGTTTCGCAGCGCCATCATCAAGCGTGCATCAACAAGGATCAGCCCGGGCACCGCCGCGAGGCCAATCCATACAGTCAACCACGCCAACGGATACGACCGCTGCACGGGTTTCCCCGCGCCACCCGTCGGAGATGGGGGTGACTGCGCCTGGCCACTCAAGCCGTGCCGGATGGATGGACCACTTTCCACGTCAGAACCTTATCACGCTGTCGTGCCCCCGGCAAAGGGAAAGTGCCTCGCCATGAATCCGCCGCGCCAATAGAAAAGCCCCAGGGAATTGGTCCCTGGGGCTTTGTCCATCTCGTCCTGCTGCTTAGAAGCTGTACAGCATCTGGAGGATGTACTTGCCCATGGTGTCGCCTTCGCTCGGGATGAGCCAGCCCGCGAAGCCCTGGAGCTTGAAGCCGGTCCAGACCTGGTAGTCGGCCCGGAGGCCGATTTCCGAGCCCAAGGAGCTCTTGTTCACCAGCTTCTGGTAGACGGGGCCGAAGCAGCCCGGACGCACTCCGCCAGGCGCGCCGTTAGCGCAGTTGCCGGTCTTCTCGCTGAAGCCGGCATACAGGTAATGCAAGCGGAGGGTCAAGGGCTTCACCGGGAGGTACTCGACAGATAAGCCGAGCGTCCAGAGGTTGGTCGGGCTATCCTGGCCGGCGTCAATGACGTCGAACGCACCGGCCGCACCAATCAACTCATACGGACCGCCGGCAACCTGGCTCGGACCGCTCCAACTTGGCCCGATCCCGCCCGGGAAGGCGCCGCTCTTGTTAGCGTCATCCGAATCGTCACCGGTCGCATACGAGCCAACCAGGTTCAGCTTGACGGGTCCGATGGGGATGTGGACACCGCCGTCAATCGCCCACCCCTTGACCTTCACCGGCTCACCAGTCGCCGTGCCGTCAGAGGTGAGGGCCCCGTTCGGTCCCCCCTTGGCGCTGCCCCACACCCAGTCGAGGTCATAGGTCAGGAACCCAAAATCGCCGGTGAACCCGACACCAAACCAGTTCTGCGGGCGAACCCGATCCTGCCCGCCGCAGTTGACGAGGAAGGTGCCACCTGGAGCCTGCCCAACGCAGTTGGCCCGGTTATCACCGTAGATGTAGTAAAGGTACGGATTGAACACCTTGGCCACGGCAAAGTCAACCTTGGCCTGGTAGAAGTCGAGGGCGTTGTCTTTCGTGAAGCCGGCGGTACCGCCGGTGTTTTCACGGGAAGCGCGGTACCAGGCAACTTCGTAGCTGACCGGAGCAACGGTTCCGTATGCCCGAACGCCGATGACGTCGTCATCGATGATCAGGCCCTTGGGCAGGTACCAGGGCTGGATGCCCGAGCGGACGCGCAGAGGCACCCCGAACGGCAACGCGAAGTCGAGGTACGCCGACTTGACCTCGAGGGCCACACCGTCGTTACCGATCGAGCCGCCGGCGCCATTCCCTACCCGGGCATTGGTCGGGGCCAGGGTGAACGACGACGCGGTACCATTCGAGAACCGGCCGTTGGCGACGCCGTTCGCCCCGCCGCCGCCGCCGAACTCGGTGTCACCGTACTCCAGGCGGAGTCTCGCGGTGATGTTGCCGTTGTCGTCGCTGGCATCGAAGATCGGGCGGACGCGAAGCTGCACGCCGCGGGGGTTCGTGCCTGCCTGGTTGTCGAAGCCCACGTTGGCGTAGTCGTAGAATCGCACCCGATACTCGGCGCCGAACTTGAAGTCCACGGCCATCGCCGGGGCGGCCATCAGGAGCGCTAGCGCCCCCACAGCCACCACCATCAAAAACTTTCTCATCAGGTCACCCTCCGTTTCACACTCGATGGTTTAATTCGTGTGGACCTTCTGGCATCACCCTTGAGAAAGCTTCTCGTCCTTGGCTTCACATCCCCCCTTTATTTTCTTGGACGCCGTCCCCGCCGTCACGACGAGGAGTGACCGACGACCCAACGCCTACCTAGACATGATATGAAGACGATCCCAGGCCGTCCCACACCGTCAGAATTGCGGAAACCATGCCAGGGAATCGCGAGATCTTCGCAGCCCCCGGAGGCTGCGAACCGTCAAGTGGTCAATTTCTAAGGCCTACTGAACCGGCGGGACCTTATCAAGCACCCCGCGCCATTGTCAACTACTTTTTTTCCAAGAGCATGGATACGCCATGCAGCGACCATGCCAGCCGGTCGAAACAGCAAGCATCAGAAAAAATCGAGAGTTCTGCATGGGTAGTGGTTCTTTTTTTCTTCCGGTCGTGGCCACCGAACCACACGTCGTATGGCGCAGACGCCACAGGGCAGTTCATCAGTCACAGATTGTCCAATCGCATTGAGGAATTGAAAATACAGAGTTGTCTGTAATTCAGAATCCTTCAGCGAACCATGAACACGACCGGGAAGCTATCCCGGGGGACGCAAATCCAGGAGGATGACATTGCTCCGCGGCTTGCCGACCCCTATCAGATTGGTCGGAACCACCAGCAGCACCAGCTTCCGGTTCCCGGAGCCGTCGGGATCAACCAGCGCGAAGTCGGCCACGTAGCCTGGGAGTTCTCGCGTCTCCCAGACGGGTTGCATGGCGACGCCGTCCCAGCTCAGTCCGAAGATCTTCCCCTTGTCGTAGAGGCGAGTTTGGAAGACGTATCCGGTGGAGGGAGTATTCCGGAAAACGACGAGCTGCTTCTTCCCATCCCCGAGGATATCCTGGAAGTACATCCGCCCCTGCAGCATCTGTCGCGTCGGGACAATGTTTGCCCGTGGGTTTTCACGCACACGGTCCGGACTGTATTCCAGCATCAGCTCCAGCCCGCCGTACCGGTCACTGGTCCGGTAGATTTCGGTCCCCCCTCGATCGTAAACACGCAGGTGATCCTGCTGATCGAGGACGACGACTTTGGGCAGCCCATCGCCGTCCAGGTCGGCCATGGCGAAGCCGTAGATGATGGGGAAGCTTTTTGGTAGACTCACCGCCTCTCCAGGAACGTACCGGTTCCCCTGCCAGGTATACTTCCGGACGGGGCCATCGAAGGGCTTGTTGTCGCCGGATGCCTGGGCGTAGAGCTGGGCAGCATTGTCGGGCCCCTCCAGGATCCGGAAGTGCAGGGCAATATCGTCCCAGATCTTCACGAACTTGCCGTCCCGGTACTCCAGCACATAGGACTGGAGACCTGGCATCTCGTGGGTCCCTTTCGACGTGAAGTTCGTGACGAAGATCTCGGCCACCCCGTTCTTGTTGATGTCCGCGGCGTCTAGCGCGATCACGTTGTCCGACGTCCTGCCGGGGAAACTCCAGATCAGCTTGATCCCCGCCTTCTCCAGATCGTAGATATAGACGCCTTGCCCGTCCGAGATGGCGAGCTTCATGGTGCCATCGCCGGTGAACTCCCCCACGGCCATGGCCTGGCCCTTGAACGGAACGTCCTGGGATCGGAGCGCGACCTGGTCGATCCGCAGGGAGGCCTCCCCGCCCGCGTACGAGCCGCCCCCCCTGCCGCTGGACGCGAACTTCGGCGCGACCCCCTTGACCTCGGCGCTGGCCAGCGTGACGGAATCTCCCCGGACCGTCGAGAGGACCTGCACGTTCAACTGAACCGCCTTCTCCATCAGGCTGAGCTTGGACAGCAGGACCGCCGTGACCCGAAGCCGCTTCCAGAGGGCCTGGAGCACCGCCTGATCGGAGAACTGGTCCGGGACAGGAAGCTTCTCCTCTTGAAGCGCCGCGCGGATTCGCTGGTCGCTCATGATCTCGAAGCGGCCGGTCTTCACCAGGGCGTTGAGGAGATCTCGCGTCACCGACCGGGTATTGGCCCCGGCGACATCCGTCACGTCCACGTTCGGCAAGGCCAGGATCACCCGAGCCGACGTCACCCGGACCTGGTCCCCTTGCTGAACCGTCGTGCCCTCCGCCTGCTGGATGATCTCGGCCACCGAGAAGTTCGGCTGAATCTCCAGGACCCGGACCCTGCCCACGTCCCGGTCGAGCTTCCCCAGCACCTGGCCAGTGTACGGATGCTTGAACTCCTGCCCCTCGCGATAGACTTGCAGCTCCAGGCCGGAGATGACCTGATCCTTCCCCCCGAGGTCCAGCAGCACCCGCTCCTGCTCGAGCCCGATGACCCGGCCGGTCACCTTCGGGAAGGCTGCGGAGATCCGGTCGGCAATCTCGGCCGCCGCCGTCCCGTACGCCGCATCCTGCGCCGAGGCCGCACCAACCCCCACCAGGAGTACAAGACTCAGAGCGGCCAGGCTGCCCGTGCCGCATCGTATGCGCCGTGCTTGCATTTATCCCCTCCAAGTACCCATTGAAATCCCGGTCACCATAGCCCAAGCCTGTCCGATGCGTCAACGATCAAATGCAGTTGGTAATAATGAACGGTCAAAGTCAGATGCGTCTGGCATCTGATGGCCCAGGCCGGTCCTCAGAGGACCACCGTCTCCTGGTGGACCCCGAAGATGGTCCGCAGCGTGTCGCAGATCTCGCCGATGGTGGCGTAGGCGCGGACCGCCTCCAGGATGAGGGGCAGGAGGTTGGCGGTCCCCGCCGCAGCCTCCCCCAGGTGCTTCAGCGCGGACCGGAGGCGCTGCCTGTCCCGCCCCGCCCGGAGCGCCTGGAGGCGCTGGCACTGCTCCTCGGCCACCCCTTCGTCCACCACGAAGACCGGCACGTTCAGGGTCTCCTCACCGGCAAACTCGTTCACGCCGACCACGATCTGCTGCTTCTCCTCCAGGGCGCGCTGGGCCTGGTAGGCGGCCTCCTGGATCTCGCGCTGCACGAAACCCAGGTCGATGGCCTGAAGCATCCCGCCGACCTGGTCGATCTTGTCGAGGTAGGCGCGGGCCTCTGCCTCGATCCGGTCGGTGAGGGCCTCCACGCAATACGAGCCTCCCAGGGGGTCCGCGACGTCCGCCACACCGCTCTCGTAGGCCAGGACCTGCTGGGTCCGGAGCGCGATGCGCACCGCCTCCTCCGTGGGGAGGCCCAGGGCCTCGTCGCGGGAGTTCGTGTGCAGCGACTGGGCCCCGCCCAGGACCGCGGCCAGGGCCTGGACCGCGACCCGCACGACGTTGTTCTCGGGCTGCTGCGCCGTGAGCGTGGAGCCCGCCGTCTGCGCGTGGAAGCGCAGCATCCACGAGCGGGGGTCCCTGGCCCCGAACCGTTCGCGCATGATGCGGGCCCAGAGCCGCCGGGCCGCCCGGAACTTCGCCACCTCCTCCAGCAGGGTGTTGTGGGCGTTGAAGAAGAAGGCGAGTTGCGGGGCAAAGCGGTCCACGTCCAGGCCAGCCCGGATGGCCGCCTCGACGTAGGCGATGGCATTCGCCAGCGTGAAGGCCACCTCCTGCACCGCGGTGGACCCCGCCTCGCGGATGTGGTAGCCGCTGATGCTGATGCTGTTCCAGCGGGGGAGCTCGGCCGCGCAATAGGCGAAGGTGTCGGTGATCAGCCGCATGGACGGGACCGGCGGGAAGATGTAGGTGCCGCGGGCGATATACTCCTTCAGGATGTCGTTCTGGATCGTGCCGGCCAGATGCGCCCGGAGGATCCCCTGCTGCTCGGCCACGGCAATGTACATGCAGAGCAGGATCGAGGCCGTGGCGTTGATCGTCATGGAGGTGCTGACCCGGTCCAGGGGCAGATCCCGGAGCAGCCGCTCCATGTCCGCCAGGGAGTCGATGGCCACGCCGACCTTGCCGACTTCGCCGGCCACCATGGGGTGGTCGGAGTCGTAACCCATCTGCGTCGGCAGGTCGAAGGCCACCGACAGGCCGGTCTGTCCCTGATGCAGCAGATACCGGAAGCGTCGGTTCGTCTCCTCTGCGGTGCCGAAGCCCGCATACTGCCGCATGGTCCACAGGCGCCCCCGGTACATCGTGGGCTGCACCCCCCGCGTGAACGGGTACTCGCCAGGGAATCCCAGGTCTCGCGGGAGGTCCAGGCCGGCCACATCCAGCGGGGTATACACCCGCTCCAGACGCACTCCCGCCGTGGTCTGGAACTCCGCCTGGCGCTCCGGAGCCTTTGCGAGCGTCCGCTTGAGCGTCCCCTCCTCCCACGTCCGCTTCAACGCCTCGATCTTCTCGCGCTCTTCCTGCGTCACACGTCCCGTCCTTCCCGCCTGCATGCTCCTGTGCGCATGGCGCTTTGCGCCAGGCGCATGGCGGTTCCCCCGCCGTCCCTCGCTACTCGATCACCACCAGCACCTCCCCCCCGTTGACCGCCTTGCCCTCCTCCGCGCGAATCTGCGTGACCGTGCCGGCCACTGCGGCCTTCAATTCATTCTCCATCTTCATGGCTTCCATCACCACGATCCCGTCCCCTGCCTGGACGCGATCCCCTGGCTTCACCAGGAGCTTGACGACCTTTCCCGGCATGGGGGCGATCACGGATTGCTCGCTCACCCCGGCGGCGGCCTGTTTCCCCCGGGCGCGGCCGCCCGGCGCCCGCTCCCGCTGGATCTCCACCCGGAACGGTTGGCCATTCACCAGCACCAGCGACGCCTCCTCCATCTCCAGGACGTCGACCTCGTACGAGCGTCCGTCGAGCAGCAGGGAATAGTGATGGGGTCCCACCTGCAGGAGATCCACCGGGAATTCCCGGTTGTCGAGACGGACCAGCAATCCCCGCCCGTCTTGGCGGACCTCCACCCGGTGGGTCTGCTCACGCGAGGTGGCGATGTACTCCATTTCAATTTCCGGAGCCGCGATCAGCGGCGAAGGCCGGCCTGTCGCGCCGCCTGCGTCCAGAGACTGGCGGACTCGCCCGCCCCCGTGGCAGACGGGCTCGGGCGGGCCTGCTCCCGGAGGAAGACGTGAATGGCCGCCGCCACGACCCCGACCTCCCGCTTCGACTCGTCCCAGGCATGCGGCCGGCCCGGGAAGCGGCGGTCGATGAAGGTGGTGTCAATCTCCCCCCGGAGGAATTCCTCGTCCGCCATGACGCGCCGGTGGAAGGGAATGGTGGTCTTGATCCCGTGCACGCAGTATTCCGTCAGCGCGCGCCGCATGCGCTGGACTGCCTCCCGCCGGTCCCGGCCCCAGGTGATCAGCTTGGCGATGAGGGAGTCGTAATACACCGGAACCTCGTATCCCTCATCCACGCCGCTGTCGATCCGCACGCCGGGCCCGCCGGGCCTGCGCAGTCCGGTGATTCGCCCTGGGGAAGGGGTGAAACCCCGGAACGGATCCTCGGCATAGATCCGGCACTCGATGGCGGCCCCCCGAATCTCCACCTCCTCCTGCCGGAGCCGCAGGGGCTCCCCCGCGGCGATGGCGATCTGCTCCTTCACCAGGTCCAGCCCCGTCACCATCTCGGTCACGGGATGCTCCACCTGGATGCGCGTGTTTGCCTCGAGAAAGTAGAAGTTCCGGTCCCGATCGATCAGGAACTCCATGGTCCCGGCGTTCACATACCCCGCGGCCTGCGCCAGCCTGACCGCCGCCTCCCCCATGCGCCGACGCAGCTCGGCATCCACGATGGGCGACGGGGCCTCTTCGATCACCTTCTGGTGGCGGCGCTGCACCGAGCACTCGCGCTCCCCGAGGTAGATGGTGTGCCCCTGGTGGTCCGCCAGGATCTGCACCTCCACATGCCGGGGTGCCACCAGATACTTCTCCACGTAGATGGCGGGATTCCCGAAAGAGGACTCGGCCTCGGACCGCGCCGCCCGGATGGCCGAGAGAAGCTGGTCCTCCTCCTGGACGACCCGCATCCCCCGGCCGCCCCCACCCGCCGTGGCCTTGATCACCACCGGCAGCCCGAGGCCACGGGCGGCCGCCTCCACCCCCTCGTCCGTCAGGTCTTCCGTCGCCCCGGGCACCGCCGCCACCCCTGCCGCCGCGGCCACACGCCGCGCCTCCGTCTTCGAGCCCAGGGCCTGCATGGCGCCTGGGGGCGGGCCGATGAACACGACGCCCGCGGCCTCGCAGCGCCGGGCGAACTCCGCGTTCTCCGCCAGGAAGCCGTAGCCCGGATGGATGGCCTCGGCCCCGCTCCGCCTGGCCACCTCCAGGATGGCCTCCATGTTCAGGTAGCTTTGCGTGGAAGGGGGTGGACCGATGCAGTAGGCCTCATCGGACAATCGCACGTGCATGGAGGGCCGGTCCGCCTCGGAGAAGACCGCCACGTTGGCGATCCGCAGCTCGCGACAGGCCCGGATCAGGCGGATCGCGATCTCTCCCCGGTTCGCGATCAGGATCTTGGTGAACATAAGCGGCCCTCAGCCGCGAGCCACTGGCCTTTGGCTGGCGGCCAATGGCTGATGGCGGCTCCTCACAGAATCATCGTGGTGACCTTGTACCAGAGGCTGCGCTCCAGGTAGTCCAGGTCCAGGGGCTTCACGATGTAATCGAAGGCTCCCAGCGCCAGCGCCTGGCGGCCCGTCTCCTCCTCGTTGACCGCGGTGACCATGATCACGCCCACCTCTTTGTCGATCTGGCGGACCTGGCGCAGGACCTCCAGCCCGTTCATCTTGGGCATGCGCACATCCAGGAGGATGAGGTGCGGCCGCTCGGTCTTCACCTTCCGGAGGGCTTCCTCTCCATCGGCCGCCGTGAACACCTCGTAGCCCTTGGAGGTCAGGAACTCCTTGAGGAGTTCGACGGCATCGGGCTCGTCGTCCACGACCAAGACTCTCGGCATGCGTCCTCCAAACCACAGAGCCAATTTCAAACTGACAACGGACAACTGACAACCGGTCAAGTCCGTCAGTCAGCCGGTTGTCCGCTGCCAGTGTGCCACTTGAAATGCCCGCGAGGGCCGCCGTCCAGGCGGCGGGCTCACAGGGGGATGTTCCCGTGCTTCTTGGGAGGGTTGGTGTCCCGCTTGGTGGCCAAGGTCCGGAGCGCCCGGATCAGCTTGGGGCGCGTCTCCCGGGGCTCGATGATCTCGTCCACGTAGCCGCGAGCCGCCGCCACGTAGGGATTGGCGAACTTCTCCCGGAACTCGGCCACCCGAGCCGTGCGGAAGGCTGCCGCATCGGCGGCCTCGCCCAGCTCGCGCCGATACAGGATATTGACCGCTCCCTCGGGTCCCATGACGGCGATCTCGGCCGTCGGATAGGCGAAGTTGAGGTCCGCCCGCATGTGCTTGCTGCCCATGACGCAGTAGGCCCCGCCGTAGGCCTTGCGCGTGATGACGGTGATCTTGGGCACCGTGGCCTCGCCGTAGGCGTAGAGCAGCTTGGCCCCGTGCCGGATGATGCCCCCGAACTCCTGGGCGGTTCCGGGCATGTAGCCGGGCACATCCTCCAGCGTGATGAGGGGGATGTTGAAGGCGTCGCAGCAGCGCACGAAGCGCGCGGCCTTCTCGCAGGAGTTGATGTCCAGACATCCCGCCAGGTACGCCGGCTGGTTGCATACCAGGCCCACCGAGCGGCCCTCGAGTCGGCCGAAGCCCACCACGATGTTGGGGGCGTAGTGCTCTTGCACCTCCAGGAACAGCCCGTCGTCCATGACCAGGCGGATGATCTCCTTGATGTCGTAGGGCTTGTTGGGATTCTCGGGGACGATCTGGTTCAGCCCCTCCTCCATGCGATTCGGGTCGTCGTCGGTGGGCCGGTGCGGCGCGTCCTCCAGGTTGTTCTGGGGCAGGTAGCTCAGCAGGTCGCGGATCAGGTCCAGACCTTCCGGCTCCGACTCGGCGGCGAAGTGAGCCACCCCGCTCTTGGCGTTGTGGGTCATGGCCCCGCCCAGCTCTTCGAAGGTCACCTCCTCGTGGGTGACCGTCTTGATGACGTCGGGGCCCGTGATGAACATGTGGCTGGAATTCTTGATCATGATCGTGAAGTCGGTCAGGGCCGGCGAATACACCGCCCCCCCGGCGCACGGGCCCATGATGGCCGAAATCTGCGGGATGACCCCGGAGGCCTGGACGTTTCGCAGGAAGATGTCCGCGTATCCCGCCAGCGAATCCACCCCCTCCTGGATGCGGGCGCCACCCGAGTCCTTGAGGCCGATGATGGGCACCCCCATTCGCATGGCCGCGTCCATCACCTTGCAGATCTTGGCGGCGTACGTCTCGGACAGGGACCCCCCGAAGACGGTGAAGTCCTCGGAGAAGACATACACGGTCCGGCCGGCGATGGTCCCGTAGCCGGTCACGACCCCGTCTCCCGGGATGACCTGTCGGTCCATGCCGAAGTCCCGGCAGCGGTGGGTCACCAGCATATCCAGCTCGGAGAACGACCCCCGGTCCAGGAGCAGCTCCAGCCGCTCGCGAGCCGTGAGCTTGCCGGCCTTGTGCTGGCGCTCCACGCGCTCGGTCCCGCCGGCCAGGAGCGCCCGTTCGCGCCGGCTGCGAAGCTCCTCCAGTCGCTCGTGGATGCCCATGCCCTGTACCCCGCGCGTATGGCCGAGACCGAAATGCGCTTGTTTCTACCAGTCCGCTCCCCAAAATGCAACGGAAAAGGCCGCTTGACGACAATAGGGCGGTGTGGTACACATTTTCGCCTCCCACGCGTCCCCCGCGGCCGCACACCGTCTCGCGACCGGCCCCACTCCGGAGAAGGCGCCGGGAGTCGAGTCCCGCCCGGACGGATTCCGGGTCGACCGGATTCCCGTCGGAGCATGTGCCGGGAGATCCATGACGACAGAGCCACCCTTCTTGCCGCCCGCCGTCGAATCCTCCCCCCTCCAGGGCCTGACCGATTCCTTGCCCACCGACAAGGGACGGACCCGAATCCTTGCGGTCGACGATAGCCCGCTGGACCTTCAGCTCCTGGAAGATCAGCTGGCAGACGAGGGCTATATCGTGCACACCGCCCGGGACGGCGAGGAGGCCCTGGCCAAGGTGGCGGCCGAGCCCCCGGACCTGATCCTGCTCGACGTGATCATGCCGAAGCTGGACGGGTACGAGGTCTGCCGGCGGCTGAAATCGGACGGCCGAACGATCTTGATCCCCGTGGTAATGATCACGTCCCTGCAGGCCACCCACGAGCGGATCAAGGGAATCGAGGCCGGCGCCGACGAGTTCCTCAGCAAGCCCTTCAACCGGCAGGAGCTGATGACCCGCGTCCGATCCCTGATGAAGCTCAAGCGGCACACGGACGAGCTGGAGAGCGCCGAGACCGTGCTCTTCACCCTGGCCCTCAGCGTCGAGGCCAAGGATCCCTATACGGAGGGGCACTGCGACAGGCTCGCGCGCTACAGCGTGGCGCTCGGCCGGACGCTGAGCCTGTCCCCCGAGTACTTGAAGGCCCTGCATCGGGGGGGCATCCTCCACGACGTGGGCAAGATCGGCATCCCGGACGCCATCCTCCTGAAGCCGGGACCGCTCACCGACCCGGAGCGCATCGCCATCCAGACCCACCCCGTCATCG
Source organism: Methylomirabilis sp. (SeqCode) (assembly GCA_035455275.1). Taxonomy (GTDB): domain Bacteria; phylum Methylomirabilota; class Methylomirabilia; order Methylomirabilales; family 2-02-FULL-66-22; genus 2-02-FULL-66-22. Next base: position 28,134 of record DATIFO010000212.1, read on the forward strand.
GCGAGCGGATCTGCTCCCCCCTGAAGTCCCTGCGGCTGGTCCTCCCCATCATCCGCCACCACCACGAGCGATGGGACGGCAGCGGCTATCCCGACGGTCTGGCAGGCGACGCCATCCCCCTGACCGCCCGCATCCTGCAGGTCGTGGACCTCTACGATGCCTTCACCACCGAGCGGCCCTACAAGCCGGCCTACAGCCGTGAGCAGGCCTTCGCGACCATGCGGGAGGAGACCGCCAAGGGTTGGTGGGACGCCCGGCTGGTCGAGGCCTTCATCGCCCTCATCACCGAGGAGTGGATGAAGAAATAGGCCGCATCCTGGCCATCCATGCCAAGCGATGCCTGGATGGGTCGCCCGACCCGCTCCCTCGTGAACACCCTGGGGAATGCCGCCCCTCACCGACCGGGCGATCCGCCCACTCGCCCGGGAACGACGATCCCGGCTGTCCCCGCTCCCGTCCCTGTCGTCAACCCGCCCTCTCGCAGGAGGAGCCACGCGAATGCCCGAGAGTCCGCCCGATGGCGGCGCGGCAACCCTTCCCCCACAGATCCTGGTGGTGGACGATCTGGCGCAGAACCGGGAGTTGCTCCAGGCACATCTGGAGGCCGCCGGCTATCGAGTCCTCCTGGCAGGCAGCGGGCAGGAGGCCCTGGCCGCCGTGGTCACCGGCCGCCCGGACCTCATCCTGCTCGATGTGATGATGCCCGGCCCGGACGGGTACGAGGTCTGCCGGCGCCTCAAGACGGATCCCACGACCGCCTTCATTCCCATCGTCTTGCTCACCGCCCTCCAAGAGGTGGAATACCGCATCCGGGGAAATGAGGCGGGCGCGGACGATTTTCTGAGCAAGCCCTTCAATCCCCTGGAGCTCTTGACCCGCGTCCGGTCCCTCTTGCGGGTGAAGGCCCTCCACGATCAGGTCACGGCGCACACGCGTCGTCTGGAAGAGATGGTCGCCGAGCGCACCGCGGCCCTGGAGCGGGCCTTGACCGATCTTCGGGAGATGGATCGGCTCAAGTCCGAGTTCCTGACGAACGTCTCCCACGAACTGCGCACCCCCCTGACCCCCATCATGGGCTACCTGCCGGCGATCCTGAAAGGTGAGTTCGGCTCGCTCAGCCAGCCCCAGCGTCAAGCCCTGGAGCTCATCACGGACAGCGTGCAACGTCTGCACAGGTTGATCGAGGATCTCCTGACCTTCATGCAATGGGAAAGCGGGGAGGCGATCCTTCACCTGGAGCCGGTATCGGTCCAGGTGGTGCTCGACGCCGCCTCGGCCAAAGCCGGCGCCGCCGCGGAGGGGAAGGGGGTGACGCTGGTGCGGGACGTCCCTCCCCACCTCCCGCGCATCCGGGCGGACGCCTCCGCACTCAGCAACGCCCTGGGGCACCTGCTGGAGAATGCCGTGAAGTTCACCCCGCAGGGCGGTCAGGTTGTCCTCACGGCGCGATGGGTGGGTGGGGGCTCGGGAAACCAGGCACCCGGAGGTTCGGGTGGCGAACCCATGCCGCCTGTCGCCGGAGTGCCGGATGGCCATCGCCACCAGGCTGCCGTCGAGATCGCCGTGCGCGACACGGGCATCGGCATTAAGCCCGAAGCCATTCCCAGGATCTTCGACCGGTTCTACCAGGCCGACTCCTCGGCCACCCGGCGTCACGGCGGAACGGGTCTCGGACTCGCCATCGTGAAGCGCATCCTGGACGCCCACGGAGCAACCATCACGGTGGAGAGCCTCCCGGGGCATGGAGCCACGTTCTCGCTGCGACTCCCGGAGGCACCGTGATTCAGCGATCGGCTCCCGGCATTCAGCGGTCGGCGTGAGGCTGAGGCCTACCGCGCCGGCGTCCCCGTGGGAATCGGCTGGAACTCCTGGGTGGTGGTGAGCTTCCCCCCCGTGAACCAGTAGCTGACCCCGTCGGCGTAGTACCACCACACCTCCGAGTCGCCCCCCGTCCCGGCTTGCTCCCGCTTCTCGGGGAGGCCGAACTTTCGCAGGATTTTCCCCCGCTCCGACTCCGCCCCGTAGAAGTCGATCTGCCGCGCGACTTCGGGCCAGCCCGCAGCGAACTGGAGCACCTGATTGACGATGATATCCCTGTCGCGCCGCAGCAGGAGGGTGATGTCGAGCGGCTCGGGGCGTCGGTACTTCACCCCGTCGAAGCCCGTCTTGTCGTAAAAGAACAGGAAGAAGTTGTTCCCCAGGTCCGCCGGAACGAATTCCAGTCGAAACCTCCCCTGGGCGTCCGTGGCGGCTCGGAGCTCTTGACGGCCCTGCTCCACGTACTGGAACTGCGTGGTCGCCAAGTCAAGCGAGCGCCCGACGACGACGACCGGGGTGGCGGAGACCGGCCGGCCCGACTCGTCCGTGATCTGGCCGCCCACGACTCGCGTTTGTCGAATCTCCACCGTGGCACATCCGGCCAGCATCAGTACCACGACACCGGCAACCGCAACTCCTCTGGCTCCGCACATTCGGTGGTCTCCTTTCGCTCGGGGTTGCGGTCATGATACCGGATGCAGGCGGAGTCCTCAAGCCGATCAGACGGCTGGCAAATCTGTGTCGCGCAATTCCGTGTTGGACGCGAGCTTGTCCGCTTGGCTCGACCATCCCGGAAGCCGGGAGCTCACCCTGAGATCCAGAACTCGGAAAGGAGGCGCAGCGCGTGGCATCGCCTCTCGGGCACCTGGTTGTTGGCTTGGGAGTTGCCGGGGCGGCGCTGCTGTCGCATCTCGTCCTGGATGTCCTCTGCACCGGACCGCCGCTCGGTGGGCAGCGGCACGGGGTCCCGGTCTTCTGGCCTTTCACGCCCCACCGCTGGTACGTTCGAGAGCCGATGCTCCCGGAGGTCAATCTCCTGGAGCGACCCTCGCCCCGGACGATCGCCAGGTTCTGCCTCCAAGAACTGTTGCATCTGACCCCCACGGCGTGCTTCCTGATCCTCCTGGGCCATCTTCGGTTGGGTGAGCGGCTCGCCTCCCGGCTCACCGACCTGCAGCTTTTCCATTGACAATGCGCCCTGCGAGGCGGTAAAAATTGCAGCAGGCCGAAGTGGCGGAACTGGCAGACGCGCACGTTTGAGGGGCGTGTGGGGCAACCCGTGGGGGTTCGAGTCCCCCCTTCGGCACCACTCGCAATTTCAGACCGGCGGCCCGATCGGGCCGCCGGTCTCGCGTGTGTGACTCTCCAGCCAGTCCAGGCAATCCCTTCGCCCTCCTCCTCCGCGCTCGGTCGCATCCGTTGGCGGGGTTCCCCTGAACGGCTCCCCGAGGACCCCTCCGTCCGCATCGGCGCGCCTCACCTCACCAACTCGCCATGCAGGCGCCTGCTACTTTCCCCGGGCATGGATACCCTTGGCCTGGGCCGTCGCCCAGGCCTTGTCGCGACTCCCGTGACAACGCAGACAGGCGAAGTCCAGGGTCATGATCCCGGTGGCAAACTTGCCGTCCGCGGTGAACATGGCGGCGTCCGACCGGGTGTCGATCTTCATGATGTGGCTCTTGATGTCGCCGATGTACTTCCCGAAGGACTCCGCACTCTTGGACGCTGGCGGCATGTGGCAGTCGGTGCACTTCACGCCGGACTGCTCCATCCGGCTGCCCTTGAACTCGGCCTCCTGCTTGCCGTGGCAGCTCCCGCATCCGACCTTCACGGAGATGGCCGCGCGCTTGTGCGGATCGTGGCAGTTCACGCACGCGACCTTCCCCGCATGCGGGCTGGCCACCAGCTCGTTGTACTGCTCATGGTGCTCGATGAACCCGCCGGCCGCCGGGATTCTCTCCCTGGCGGCACGGATGTGACACTTGCCGCAGGCTGCCTCGCTCCGCTCCACCCTGATGGTCGCCTTGGTGGGCGCCGCCACGTGGGCCCGACCCGGACCGTGGCATTCCTCGCACGTGATGCCGGGGAACGCCCAGGTCCCCACCATCCCAGGCCGCCCGTCCTGGCTCCCCTCCTTGGCATAGGCGCTCATGTGGCACGGCCCGCAATCGTACTTCATCTCTTTCCCGGGATTCCAGTCCACCCACCGCCCGGTCGCCAGGTTGTACTGGTTCTTGCCCGGCTTGTCCCTGCCGGGGCCGGTCTTGGTGATGATGAACCCCTGCTGATCGACGTATCTGGACTTGCGCGTGGCCCCGCCGATCACGTAGGAGATGTCATCCCACGTGTAGCCCTCGGGCAAGGGAATCCCCCACTCCCGAGCCTCGGCCGCGGGGCGGAGCTTCTTCGGATGGCCGTGATCCCGATAGAAGTCATAGATCTGCGCGTGACAGGCGGCGCAGGCTCTTGGACCGACGTACCCCTTGGCGGCCCACTGCTCCGCAAGCCGCTCCGAGGGCAATTGCAGGACCTTGTCGCCCGCGCCCATCTGGGAGGCGCAACCGGCGAGGGCCAGTGACAGCACCATGGTGGCGAGCAGCATGGATGGAAGTTGTCTGCGATGCGACATGACGCGCCCCCCTCTCCTCTCCGTCCCCTCCTCGTGTGGCCACACCGACCGGCATCTCCCACTCCCTCCGCCTGTCGGGTGGCAACTTCGGCTCTCCCTGGCAACGCCTGACGTGCGTGCCCGGCGCCTCCGTGTAGCATCGGGGGCCCGGTCCCGTCAACCACGAAGTCCCTCGCGATCCACCGGGGCCGCCACAAACAGCTTGACGCGCCCCTCCGATGCCCCTAGTCTTCCGGACCGTCCGCATCGCCGCGCCGACGCATCCGGAAAAACGCCGTGGAGGTGTCACGTGCAGATCAAGCTGTTCGAAGCAACGCTCTCCGATCTCGACCGGCTCGAGGGCGAGATCAACCGGTGGCTCGCCGCCAACCCGAAGCTGGTCACCATCCAGCGGGATTTCCACATCTACCACAACCACAACACGCCGGAGGAGCGGGTGCTGGTCGCCCTGTGGTACGAGCCGAAGAGCAGCTTTTGACGATGCCGTTCAGGTGGGGGAACCGTCCGGGAACAAACCGGGCGGAGGCCGGCAATCGCTGGGGGTGGGGCAAGAGTCCCGGGGAGACGCCGACCTCCGGCGTGGCGTCTCTGTCCCTCGGGACCATGGCCTACATCGTGTTCCTCTGCGCGCTGTGGGGCGGGAACATGGTGGCCATGAAGATCAGCCTCGAAGGGGTGCCGCCCCTGAGCGCCGCCGGCCTCCGCTTCCTGCTGGGCAGCCTCACGCTCCTGCTCCTCGCCGTCGCCCGCCGGGTGCCGCTCTCCGTGAATCCCGCCCTCTGGCCACACCTGTTCGCCCTGGGCGGCCTCTTCGTGATGCAGCACGGCATCTTCTATCTCGGCCTGAACCTCACCTCGGCCAGCCGGTCCGTGGTCTTCATGTTCACCCAGCCGGTCTACACCGTCCTGCTGGCCCACTTCCTGGTGCCGGGCGAGCGACTGACGCCCTCCCGGGCAGCGGGCATACTCCTGTCGCTGCTGGGGCTGGTGCTGGTCTTCGGCGAAGGGCTACTCGGCGGAAGCTGGAGCATGCTGCTGGGGGACGCCATGGTGACCGTTGGCGCGCTCGGGTGGGCCCTGCAGAGCGTCTACATGAAGCGCCTCCTCCATCGGGTGGATGCCTTCGTGCTGACCCTGTACCAGATGGTCATCGCCTTCCCCTGCCTGCTCCTTGCCAACCGCCTTCTGGAGCCCAGGCTGGTCCACGCCCTGACCCTGCGGGTCGCCCTGTCTTTCCTGTACCACGGCTGCCTGGTGGCCGGCCTCACCTTCGTAGCCTGGACCACTCTGCTGCGCCGCCACCAGGTCGGCCACCTCTCGGCCTTCACCTTCCTGACCCCGATCTTCGGGGTCGCGCTGAGCCGGTTGCTCCTGGGGGACCCGACGCCCCCTATCCTGATCGGCGGCCTCGTCCTGGTGGCCGCCGGCATCGGCCTCGTGAATCGGAGCGGCTGACGTAACGGTGTTCGGTGGTTCCCCGAACAGCCGAACTGTCGAACAGCCGAACGCTTTGCCGGTCTACTGTCTCAGCCGTGGATCCAGCGCGTCCCGCAGCCCCTCGCCCAGGAGGTTATAGGCCAGGACCGTCACCAGGATGGCCATCCCCGGGAAGACCGAGAGCCACCAGGCGATCTCGATGTTGGCTTTCCCGTCGATCAGGATGTTTCCCCAGCTCGGCGTGGGCGGTTGCACCCCAAGGCCGAGGAAGGAGAGCCCGGACTCGGCCAGGATGGCCCCGGCCACGCCCAGCGTGGCGGAGACGAGCAGCGGCACCAAGGCATTGGGAAGGATGTGACGGAACATGATGCGTGTGTCGCGTCCCCCGAGGGCGCGGGCGCTCAGGACGAACTCCCGCTCCTTCAGGCTGAGGATCTCGCTCCGGACGAGCCTGGCGAGGCCCATCCACCCGGTGAACCCGATCACCACCATGATGATCCAGATGCTGGGGCGCAGCAGCGCGATCAGGGTGAGCAGCAGGAAGAGCCGGGGGAAGTTGAGCATGAGGTCCACGAACCGCATGAGCAGCTCATCCACCCGTCCCCCGTAGTAGGCCGCCACAGTCCCGATCAGGGTCCCCACCACCACGGCGATCCCCACCGAGACGAACCCCACGGCCATGGAGATCCGCGACCCGAAGAGCATGCGACTGAGGACGTCGCGACCGATCTGGTCCGTCCCCAGCCAGTGCAGGGAGCTGGGCGGCAGCAGGATCTGCCGCACATCGTAGGCGGCGGGATCGTAGGGGGCGATCAGCGGCGCCAGGATCGCGGCGGCCGTCAGGAAGAGGACCACCACCCCGCCCGCCAGCGCCAGGTGGTTTCGCCGGAACTGGCGCCAGAAGACGCTCTCGTGCCACGACCGTTGCCGCATCGAATCGCCCGTGCTCATCGCGTGAAGTCCTGTGATTCGCCAGGCGGTCGTGGAAGCGACCGCCTTACTGTCTCGTCCCGCCGGCGACCCGGATCCTCGGATCCACCAGGCCGTACGAGATGTCGGCCAGGATGTTGCCCAGGAGCGAGAGGCTGGCCCCGATGACGATCAGGGCCATGAGGACCGGCTCGTCCCGGGAGAACGCGCTCTGCACGAACAGTTGCCCCATCCCCGGGATGGCGAAGACCGTCTCGATGAACACGCTGCCCCCGAGGAGACCGGGGAGCATCATCCCCAGGAGCGTCACCACCGGGATGATCGCGTTACGCACCCCGTGCTTGTAGATCACGCTGCGCTGGGGGAGGCCCTTGGCCAGCGCCGTTCGCATGTAATCCTGGCGGATGACCTCCAGGAGGCTCCCCCGCATGAGGCGCGACAGGAATGCCAGGCCCCCGAAGGCGGCCACCAGGACCGGAAGAATCAGGTGCGAGATGATGTCCCAGACCTGGGCCCAGAACTGAAGGTATTCGAAGTTCAGGGACCGCAGGCCCGACATGGGCAGCCAGCCCAGCTGCACGCCGAAGAGGATCATGACCAGGAGGGCCAGCCAGAAATCCGGCGTCGCGAAGCCCACGAACACGAACAGGGTCATGGACTTGTCGAAGGCGGAGTACTGCCGCGTGGCCGAGAGGATCCCCAGGGGAACGGCCACGGAGAAGATGATGAGCAGCTCCAGGACGTTCAGGCCCAGGGTGATGGGGATCCGGTCCGTGATCTTGTCCATCACGAGCCGTCCGTCGGGCATGTAGGATCGACCGAAGTCCAGGCGCACCGCCCGCCACAGCCAGCGCCCGAACTGGACATAGATGGGTTTGTCCAGACCGTACAGTTGCCGCAGGGTCTCGCGCTGCGCACCGGAGGCGCGCGCCTGGAGGTCCTGCTGGATGATGCCGGGCTCGCCCGGCGCAATCTTCAACATCAGGAACGACAGGCACAGGATGCCCAGCAGGAGCGGGACGGAGATGAGCAGGCGGCGGATGGTGTAGGCCAGCACCGTGGCCTCCTCAGCGCGTGTACCGCTGGAGGTTTCCGGGGACGTACCACTTGGTGAAGTTGTAGCTGATGCCTGCGGGGGCCGGCTCGATGCCCCGCACCCGGGAGGAGACCACGGGCAGGGCGTCCGGGACGTAGAGGAAGACCACCGGCTGCTCCTCGGCCATGATGTCCTGGAACTTCCCGTAGATGGCCTTGCGCTTCGCCTCGTCGAAGGTGCGCCGCCCGGCCTCCAGCAGGGCGTCCACCTCCGGATTCTTGTATGAGATGTGATTCAACTCGTCCGGGCCCGCTTTGCTGGAGTGCCAGATGTCGTATTGATTGGGGTCCAGGCCCAGCCCCCACCCCAGGATGATGGCCTCGAAATCCTTCTTGCGGATGAAGGTGTTGATGAACGCCGCCCACTCCACGATGTGAATCTTGGCGTCGACGCCGATGGCGCGGAGCCGCCGCTGGATGATCTCGGCAGTCTGCTGCCGGACCTGGTTTCCCTGGTTGGTCCGGATGGTGAAGCTGAATGGCTTGCCGTCCCTCGTCAGGATGCCGTCGCTGTTCTTCTGCCTCCAGCCAACCTCGGCCAAGAGCGCCTTGGCCCGCTCGGGGTCGAAGGGAAAGGTCTTCACGTCCGCCTTGTACCACCAGGTCCCGGGCTTGTACGGACCCACGGCAGGCTGCCCCAGACCCAGGAGGACCCCGTCGATGATCTCTTGCTTGTTGATGGCATGGGCCATGGCCTGGCGTACCCGTTTGTCCTGGAAGCGGGGGTCGAGCAAGTTGAACCCCAGATAGGCGTAGCCGTTGGCCAGGTACCGGTATCGGTTGAAGGCCTTGCCGAAAGCCGGGTAGTCCGTCTGCCGCCGGTACTGGATCGGCGTGAGCCCCGACATGTCGATGTTCCTGGCCTTCAGCTCCAGGAAGATGGTGGACTGGTCGGGGATGATCCGGTACACGACCCGGTTGAGGTAGGGTGGTCCTTCCCAGTACTTGGGATTCGCCTCCAGGACGATCTTCTCCCCGGTCTTCCACTCGCGGAAGACATAGGGTCCGCTGCCGATGGGATGGGTGTTCTGGCGGGTGGCGCGGAGGTCTTCACCGAGCTTCCAGGCCGGCTCCAGGATGTGCCGCGGGAGAATCCAGATCCCCCAGGAGAGGAGCGCTGGCGAATAGGGCTTCTCGTACGTCACCCGGTAGGTGTACCGATCCACCACCTCCGCCTGCCGGATCTGGCGGAAATCCTCCCCGTAGGCGGTGGGCGTCTTGGGGTCCACCATGTAGCGATAGGTGAAGTCCACGTCCTCCGCCGTGACCTCGTCCCCATCCTGCCACTTCACCCCCCTTCGCAGGTGGAAGGTGACGGTCATCTCGTCGTTGGAGATGTCCCAGCGCTCGGCCAGCTCCCCCTCCAGGCGGAGGTCCTTGTCGGTTCGGACGAGGTTGGAGTAGATGAGGCCGCCCACCTCGTGGGAGGCGGAGTCGCTGGTGATGTTGGGGATGAGGCCGCTGATGTCCCCGATGGACGCCTCCACCAGGGTGTCGCCGTAGGCCGGACCCCCCTCGGAGGGGACAGGCTCCGCCCCAGGTTCCGTGCGGCCGCACGCGGCCAGGGGAAACAGGCCGAGCAGCGTGAGGAACGCGCGTCGGCTGAGGGCAGGCTGGGCAATCACTACTTCGCTGGGGCTGGCGCCGCGGGGGCCTGAGGCGCCGGGGCGCTCTGGGCCGGGGCGGCCGGCGCGGTTCCCGCCGGCGTGGATTCCGTCTGCTTGGGACGATCCTCGATGACCGAGGAGGTCCTGGTCTGCGAGGACAGGATGGCCAGGCTGAGCGAGGTCAGCATGAACAGGATGGCGAAGGCGCTCGTCAGCTTCGACAGAAACGTGGCCGCACCCCGCCCACCGAACACCGTCTGACTCGACCCGCCACCGAAGGCGGCGCCGATGTCCGCCCCTTTGCCGCTCTGCAGCAAGACGATCAGCACCAGGCCGAACGACACCAGGAGATGGAAGATTGCCAGTGCGATGTACATGAGACCTCCCCAGGAACCAAACCGTAACCCGTGAAACGTGAGGAACCAAGAACCCTGCCCTTTACGTCTTACGCTTTACGTTCCTCCCGTTCCCCCCGCTCCGCCGACGATCCTGGCGAACGACGCGGGATCCAGGCTCGCCCCGCCCACCAGGCCGCCGTCCACGTCCGGCTGGGCCATCAGGGCTGCGATGTTGTCCGGCTTGACGCTGCCGCCGTAGAGGATGCGGATCTGGCCGGCCACCTCCCCTCCCGCCACGGTCGTCACTGTCCGGCGGACGAAGGCGTGGGCCTCCTCGGCCTGGGCGGGGGTTGCCGTCCGCCCGGTGCCGATGGCCCAGACCGGCTCGTAGGCGATCACGAGCCTCGCCGAGCCCAGGTGCTGCGCGAGCCCGGCCCGCACCTGTCGCTCCAGGACCTGCAGGGTCTTTCCTCCCTCGCGCTCCTCCAGCGTCTCCCCGATGCAGGCGATGCAGGTGAGGCCGTGCGCCAGGACGGCGCCGATCTTCTTGTCCACCGTGGCGTCGGTCTCGCCGAAGAACTGCCGGCGCTCCGAGTGCCCGACGATCACGTGGCTCACGCCGAGATCGAGGAGCATGGGGACTGCCACCTCGCCGGTGAAGGCCCCTTCCTTTTCCCAGTAGCAGTTCTGCGCCCCGACGGCGACCTGGGACCCGCGAGCCGCCTCCACGGCGGCCGCCAGGGCGGTGTAGGGCGGACACACGACGACCTCGACCCCGCGCGCGTCCTTCACCAGGTCGCGGAGGGCCCGGATGGTCCCCGCCGCCTGGCCGGCCGTCTTGTACATTTTCCAGTTACCCGCGATCACCGGAATCCGCATGTGCTCTCCTGACCATCGGTGTACGACTGAAGCTTTCAGCCGTCAGCGTTCAGCGACCCCACCCCCACCCCGCCCGAGCGCCGCCAGTCGAGGGCCTCGAATCTTTCCGGTCGTGGCTCGCGGCTCGCAAATCGCGGCTCACCGCTCGGTCAAGGCCGCCACGCCCGGCAGCTCGATCCCCTCCAGGAACTCCAGGGAGGCCCCGCCGCCCGTGGAGATGTGGGTGATCTTGTCGGCAACCCCGGCCTGGGTCACTGCGGCCACCGAGTCCCCGCCGCCGACGATGGAGATCGCGCCCGAGCCGGCGATGGCCCGCGCCACCGCGAAGGTCCCCTCGCGGAACGCCGGCAGCTCGAACACCCCCATGGGGCCGTTCCAGACGATGGTCTTGGCCCCCCCGATGATCTTGGCGAAGGCCTCGCGCGCCCTGGGCCCGATATCCAGCCCCATCCAGCCGGCCGGGAAGGCGGTGCTGTCCGCGAGGCGGGTGGCCGCGCCGGCCTCGGGCTTCTCGGCGATCACGTGATCCATGGGCAGGAGGAATGTCACCCCCTGCACGCGCGCCGCGTTCAGGATGTCCTCGGCCACGTCCAGCTTGTCCGCCTCCAGGAGCGAGGCGCCGACCTCCATCCCCTGGGCCTTGAGGAAAGTGTAGGCCATGCCGCCGCCCACCAGGAAGGCGTCCACCTTCGTCACCAGATTCTTCAGCACCCCGATCTTGTCCGACACCTTGGCGCCGCCCAGGACCGCCACGAAGGGTCGGGCGGGCTCCGTGAGGGCGCGCCCGAGGTACGAGAGCTCCTTCGCCATGAGGAAGCCCGCCGCCGACACCGGGACGAACCTCGTCACCCCCACGGTCGAGGCGTGGGCGCGATGCGCGGCGCCGAAGGCATCGTTCACGAACACGTCGCACAGTTCAGCCAGGGCGCGGCTCATGGCCTCGTCGTTCTTCTCGTCCCCGGCGTGGAACCGGCAGTTCTCCAGCATCAGGACGCGGCCCGGCTGGAGCGCCGCCACGGCCGACTTCGCCGCATCCCCGATGCAATCCGGGGCCGTGGCCACAAGGACCCCGAGCAGTTGAGACAGCCGCGCGGCCACCGGCGCCAGGCTCATGGATGGAACCACTTTTCCCTTCGGCCGCCCGAGGTGAGAGATCAGGATGACCTTGGCCCCCTGCGCCATGGCGTGCCGGATCGTCGGCAGGGCCGCCCGGACGCGGGTATCGTCCGTCACCTCCTGTCGCTCGTTCAGCGGAACGTTGAAGTCCACCCGGATCAGGACCCGCTTGCCCCGAAGCTCCAGATCGGCGATGGAGACCTTGGCCATCCTAGCCCCTCTTGGCGATGTACTCGAGCAGATCGCGCACCCGGCAGGAATAGCCCCACTCGTTATCGTACCAGGACAGCACCTTCACCAGGGTGCCGTCCATGACGGAGGTGGAGGGTCCGTCCACGATGGACGACAGGGGGTTACCGTTGAAATCAATCGACACCAGCGGCTCGTCGGTGAATCCCAGGATCCCCTTCAACTCCCCGTCGGCCGCCTTCCGCAGCGCCGCGTTGACCTCTTCGGCCGTGACCACCTTCTCCGTCTCCGCCACCAGATCCACCAGGGAGACGTTCGGCGTGGGCACCCGGATCGCCACGCCGTGCATCTTCCCCTTCAGCTCGGGCAGCACCAGGCCGACCGCCTTGGCCGCGCCGGTGCTGGTGGGGATCATGGACATGGCGGCCGCCCGGGCCCGTCGCAGGTCCTTGTGGGGCAGATCCAGGATCTGCTGATCGTTGGTGTAGGAGTGGATGGTGGTCATGAAGCCGTGCTTGATCCCGAAGGTCTTCAGGACCACCTTGGCCACCGGGGCCAGGCAGTTGGTGGTGCAGGAGGCGTTCGAGATGACGTGATGCTTCCCGGGATCGTACCGCTCCTCGTTCACCCCCAGGACGATGGTGATGTCCTCGCCTTTGGCCGGCGCGGAGATGACAACCTTCCGGGCCCCGGCCTTCAGGTGCTTGCTGGCCCCCTCCCGATCGGTGAAGCGACCGGTGGACTCGACCACGATCTCCACCCCCAGGTCCTTCCAGGGGAGGGCCGCCGGGTCCTTGCAGGCCAGGACCTTGATTGGCTTGCCGTTGACGACGAGCGTGTCGTCCTTCGGCTCGACGCTGCCCTTGAAGGCCCCGTGCACGGAATCATACTTCAGCAGATGCCCCAGCGTCCTGGCGTCGGTGATGTCATTGACCGCCACGATCTCCAGTGCGGGGTCCTCGCACGAGGCCCGGAAGAAGTTTCGGCCGATCCGGCCGAAACCATTGATGCCAACGCGGGTGGTCATGCTACTCCTCCTTCGGGAATCCCTCCCAAGAAAGGCGAAATCCCGCCCAATGCGGGATTTGTGCCCTCCTCGACGTGCGAGTGATGGTAGAGGAAGCACGTGGAAATGTCAAAGGATATCGCGGGAAGGCGGCCGTCAGCTTCCTTGCCGGTAGCTGACCGCCGAACCCTGATGGCTCTTGTCTTCCCGAGTCATTCCACCCGGGCCAGCGTGAGGATGCCCACCTCGAGGGCCCCTGCCAGCAGGAGCGCCTCGGCGCATGCGTCGGCTGTGGCCCCCGTGGTGAAGACGTCGTCGACCAGCAAGAGGCGCCTGCCCGCCACGGTCATCGCGGCCGGCACGGCGAAGGCGCCCTGCACGTTCGCCCGGCGGGCGCCGGCATCGCCCTGCTGGGGCGGCGTCAGCCGGACGCGCCGCAGGACCCGGCGGAGGACCGGGAGCCGGTGCCGCCGCCCCACGGCGCGCGCCAGGATCTCGGCCTGGTTGAAGCCGCGGCGCAGGCGGCGGGTCCAGTGGAGGGGCACCGGCACCAGCCCGTCCCAGGCGGAGAGCGTGAGATGCCCGGGCGCCTCCTCGGCCAGGAGGTCGGCCAGGTGCCGCAGCAGGGAGAGGCGGCCGCCGTGCTTGGCCAGCAGGATGGCAGCCCGGGCGATGCCCTCCTCCCGGTAGCGCAGCACCGAGCGCGCCACCGTGAAGTGATCCTCGGTCTCCCGGCAGCGCTGGCACAACGGTCGCTCCGCCCCGCCGGCCCCCGCCGGACCGGGAAACGGCCAGCCGCAGCGAAGGCAGCCGGCCGCGACCGGCATCCGCTCCAGGCCATCCCAGCAGCGGCCGCACAGCGCGCCGCGTCGGCGGCGGTCCAGGGGCTGCCGGCACACGTGACAGGGGGTCGGGAAGACGAGATGCAGGAAGGCCGCCAGGAGGTTGCCGGGGGACAGGCGACTCCCCTCCCCCTCAGCGGGAGGAGGCCTCACGGCCCTGCGGCCCCGGGCGGGCGGGGGCCAGACATCGGTCGACCTCCTGGAGGAGCACGGCCACGGAGGGGAAGCGCTTCGTCCGGTCCTTCACCATGCTTCGCAGGATGATGGCGTCCAGCCACACCGGGACCTTGGAGTTCCGGTCGCGCGGCGAGATGGGATCCGTATGGATGTGGTGGTAGAGGACGTCCCCCTCCGTGAAGGGGGGCTGGCCCGTCACCATGTGATAGACCGTGCAGCCCAGAGAGTACTGATCGGACAGCTCCGAGATGTCCTCGCCCAGGATCTGTTCCGGGGCCATGTAGAAGGGAGTGCCCCGCACCGAGGTCACCTTGGCCGTGGCCTGCGTGACCACCGCCGCCAGGCCGAAATCCATCAGCTTCACCGTCCCCGCCGCGGTGAGCATCACGTTGGCCGGCTTGACGTCGCGGTGCACGATGTTCTGCTTGTGCGCATGCATCAGGCCGAGACACGTCTGGCGGAAGACCCCCAGGGCGTTCGCCAGGGGCAGGCAGGAGACCTCGTCCAGGATTTCCTGGAGGGAGCGGCCCTCCAGATACTCCATGGCGATGTACACCTCGTCTGCGGCCTGGCCGGCGTCGTAGATGGTGACGATGTTCGGGTGCTGCAACGAGGCGGCGATCCGCGCCTCGCGGAGGAAGCTCTCCAAGGCCCTGGGGTCCTCGCGGATGGCGGCCGGCATCACCTTGTAGGCGACCTGGCGTTGCAGGACCACGTCTTCGGCCAGGTACACGATGCCCATGCCTCCCCGCCCCAGCTCCTTCAGGATGCGGTAGCGGGCGCGGGGGGACGGGGTCACCACATGCGTCATCCCCCCGCCGGACTGGACCTCGGACGCCTGGGCCGGGCGACCGCGGAGATCGGCCACCCGTGCCTGCACGTCCTCGTAGTCGAATCGCTCCGCCATGACCGCCTCGAGCAGGCGCAGGGCCTCCCTCACGTCCCCCTGGCGCTCGTAGATCCTGGCGAGCTGATAGGTGGGGTGAACGAAGTCCGGGGCGATGGGCCGGAGACTCACGGCCTTCTCGAATTTCTCCCGCGCGGGACCGTCCAGGCTGCGCTCCAGGAAGAGGTCACCCAGGGCGATGGTGGCCTCCAGATACCGCTCGGACTCGGGGCCCACCTGCTGGAGGAGCGTCATGGCCCCCTCCAGATCCTTGGCCTGGAGGAGCAGGCTGCCCGCGCCGAAGGGGTCTCCGGCCGCCTGCAGCGCCCTGGCGGCATGGGTGAGATCTCCCGCCTGCTGGTAGAACCGGGCCGCCTCCTGCCATTTTCCCAGCCGCTCCAGGGCCGCGGCGGCCTCGGATGGGTTCCCGGCAGCCGCGTGCATCTCCGCGGCCCGCTCCTCATCCCCCTGCCGCGCGTACATCTCGGCCGCCTTCTCGGGCACGCCGGCCCGATCGTACAGCTCCGCGGCCCGCCACCACATCTGCCCCGCCTCGAATTCCCGGGCCGCCTCCTCTTCCCGACCGCCCGCGGCCAGCCGCTCCCCCTGCACGACGTGCAGCCAGCCCTCCGCAGCCGGGCCCTGGCAGGCTGCCAGGGCCCGATCGAACTCCTGATGGCGGAGGAACAGGCGAATCCCCGAGTCCCATTCCCCCGCCTGGCAATAGTACTTCGCCGCCTCGACCTCCAGCCCGTGATCCTGCAGGATCGCCGCGGCCCTGGCCGCCTGGCCCGCTTGCGCGTACAGCTCGGCGCACCGGCGCGCCGCCGCATGCAAGGCCAGCGCGCCCTCCTGGGAGCGCTCGGACTCCTGCCGCAGCCTGAGCCGCCGCAGTCCCCGCTCGAAGAGGTTGGCCGCCTCGCCGACATGCCCCAGCCGATACAGGATGTCTCCGGCGCGGTCGAAGACCTCGTACTTGGCGTACAGGATCGCCGCCCGCTCGACCTCGCCGGCGCGCTCGTAGGCTTCCGCGGCCTTGATCTCCTGCCGCCCCTTCAGGAAGAGCGGCGCCGCCTTGGCGGGGTTGCCGATGCGGCCGTACATCTCGGCGGCCTTCGCCCACTCCCCGCCCTGCTCGTACAGTCTGGCGGCCCTGGCTGCCTGGCCCAGCCGCTCCCAGACCCCCGCGGCGCTGCCGAAGGCCCGCCCGCGCTCGTACGCCTCGGCGGCCTTCTCCCATTCCTCGGCGGCCTCGTAGTAGCGGCCCGCCTGCACCTGATCACCGCGCCGGGCGGCCTGGCGGGCGGCCTGGCGACTCTCGAACGGGGAAGAGGGCGGGATGGCCGCCTGCCCACCGAGCCCCAGCAGTCTGGGGATCCGGCTCAGCACCCAGAGCAGGATGATCCCCACCGAGGCGTAGGCCGCATACCGGTGCGCCGTGGGATCGGCCGCCCAGGCCTGCAGCTGGGCCAGCCACCCCTGGACATCCGAGGGGGTGCCGCCTCCCCCCTCCGCCCCCTGGGCCCACGCCAGGCGAGTCGCGAACAGACTCGCCGCCGACGCCCCGATTCGCAGGCTGGGGAGGACGCTCCGTGGGACCGGAGGGGGTGGGCTGATTTCAGGCTGCACGCGATCGTCTGGCTGGGGATGGGTGAGGGAATGATTCTCTGGAGGAGACACCCGGGATGGCGATCCGATGAGCACATCGCCGACGGCGGGTGACCTGCGATCCGCAGACGGGGGGGCGAGATCTTTGCGGCGTTTCAACCAAGGCATGCAGCGCCTTGCAGGGTCCGGGCGGCTGTCGCCCGCGGCGATGGGCTCGGGGCGGGGGCTACGGGCGACACCAGCGTGTCATCGGCCGGCCTTCGCCCGCTCCTCCTCTTCCTGGCACGTGATGCAGAGCCTGGCGAAGGGCAGCGCCTCCAGCCTTCGCTCGTTGATCAGCTCCCCGCACGACTCGCACAGGCCGTAGGTTTCCTGCTGGATCTTGTTCAGCGCCTCGTCCACCTGCTTGAGCATGCGGCGCTCCGCATCGCCGATGGACAGCAGGAACTCCTTGGTGTAGGCACTGGTGGCCTGGTCCGCGATGTCCTGGATTCCGTCCGTGCTGGTCTCGATGCTCCCCACGTTGGAACCCCGGACCCCGCTCAGCAGTTCTTTGCGCTTGGCGATCAACCGCTGTTTGAATTTCTCCAGCTTGGGCCCCTTCAGCGACATCGTCCTCCCCTCCCGCGGCCTGGGGATCCGGGCGACGCCCCCAAGCACCAGCGGTTCGGTAACGCGCTGGAGCCCCACGGACGCTCAGGCTCCCTCGCGGGTATTCAGATCCGGTGGTGTGGATCGATCCGCGCTCTCCGCCACCCGATCGACGGCATCACGCGCTGCCGGGAATACAAAGCCTCGCGGAACCGGGAAACCGGCATGCCTCCGCGAGGTCAACGTGGATCGCCTCGGAGCCCTGACCGACGGGCGTCCTGCGGCGGTCATCGTGCTTGGAATGCTGTCGCCGCGTTCGATCCGGACGGCGGATCAGCCGAGCAACTGCTCCTTCGGCGCGTCCGCCCACAAACGTTCCAGATCGTAGAATTCACGCGTTTGATCGTCGAAAATATGAACGACGACATCCTGGTAGTCAAGCAAAATCCATCGCGCTTCGCCCATCCCCTCGTGGTGCGACATCCGGATGTTGGCCCGGGCGAGTTGCTCCTCCACCCGCTCGGCGATGGCCCGCACCTGGCGGGCCGAGCCGGCGCTGGCGATGAGGAAGTGGTCGGTGAACGAGCACAGCCCGCGGAGATCCAGGATCGCCAGGTAGCTCGGTTTGACCGCCGCGGCCGCATCCGCCGCGAGCTTCACCGTCTCCGTCGAATCGATGGCCATCCCTCCATCTGTCCGTCTGGCGCGCCGCGCCCCGCTGCTCGGCGCTGCCCGCCCGGCGCTCGCTGCTCGGCGCATCCGTCCTGCGAGCGCGCCGGGCCCCTCGCGCCTACCGCAACACGCCCCCGTGGAGATCCGGTCCGCCCAGGGGCTGCCCGCGGCCGGCCTGGGTCCGCTGGTACAACCGGTTCTTGGCCATGTAGGCCGCCACCGTGTCGGGGACCAGATGCCGGATGCTTCGCCCCTCCTCCACCAACTGCCGGATCTCCCGCGAGGCGATATCCAGGGACACCACCTCGACGAGGAGGACCTGGCGGGGGATGAGATCGTGCTCCACCCGCTCGGGGTCGATGTCGGCGATCTTCAGATAGCGAAAGCTGGGGTCTCCCAGGATGCGCCGTTGCTCGGGTGTGAGCAGCCGCTCCACCTCGTCGAGTCTCCAGCCGGGCCGCGCGGTCACGATGACTCGTGTCAGGGCCAGCAGCTCACCCACCTCCCGCCAGCCGGACATCTCCAGAAAGGCGTCCACCCCGACCACGAAGTAGAGCGTGGTGTTGGGTCCGGAGATCTTCTGGAACTCCCGCACCGTCTCGACCGAGTAGGACATCCCTGGCCGCTGCAGCTCGATGGAGGAGACGGTGAAGTACGGCGTGAAGACCGTGGCCAGGGAGACCATCTCGTAGCGGTGCAGGGCCGAGGCCACCACGGCCTCCTCCTTGTGGGGGGGCCGCGCCGCCGGAACGAAGATGATCTGGTCCAGGCCGAAGGCCCAGTAGATCTCCTCCGCGGCCCGCAGGTGGCCCAGGTGGATCGGATCGAAGGTCCCTCCCATGATGCCGAGGCGCATGGTCTTTTCGGTCCTGGTATCCCGCAGGCCGTCCGCCCGGGCGCAGTCTCACGTCTGTGAGTTGCGCACCTGGCCCTCGCCCAGCACGATGAACTTCTGGCACGTCAGCTCGGGAAGGCCCATGGGGCCGCGGGCGTGCAGCTTCTGCGTGCTGATCCCCATCTCCGCGCCCATGCCGAACTCGGCGCCGTCGGTGAAGCGGGTGGAGGCGTTCACGAAGACGGCGCCCGCGTCCACCTCCTGCAGGAAGCGCATGGCCCGACCGTGATCGGCGGTCACGATGGCCTCGGCCAGGCCGGAGCCATGCCGGGCGATGTGGGCCACGGCCTCCTCGAAGGACCCGACCACCTTGATGGAGAGCACGAGGTCGAGGTATTCCGTGTCCCAGTCGGCCTCGCCGGCGGCGCGCACCCCCGGTGCCAGGACGCACGTCTCCGGGCAGCCGCGGACCTCCACCCCGGCCGCGACCAGCCGGGCGACGAAGCCCGGCAGGAAGGCCGCGGCCACCGCCCGGTGGACCAGGAGGGTCTCCATGGCATTGCAGACACCCGGACGCTCCACCTTCGCGTTGAAGGCGATCTCCGCCGCCATCCCGAGGTCCGCGGCCTCATCCACGTAGGTGTGGCACAGTCCCTTGTCGTGCGCGATGACCGGGATCTGCGACCCCTCGCGCACGGTCCGGATCAACGCCTCCCCGCCGCGGGGGATGATGAGGTCGATGAGCCCGTGGAGGGTGAGCATCTCCTTGACCACGGCGTGGTCCGGCGTCGGGACCACCGCCAGCGCGGCCCCCGGCAACCCCACCGAGGCCGCCCCCGCCGCCAGGACCTCGGCGATGGCCCGGTTGCTCTGCAGGGCCTCGCGTCCCCCGCGCAGGATGACCGCGTTGCCCGACTTGAGGCACAGGCCCGCGGCATCGGCGGTCACGTTCGGCCGCGACTCGTAGATGATGCCGATGACCCCCAGGGGGACCCGCATGCGCCCGACCAGGAGCCCGTTGGGACGCCGCCACATCCCGGTGACCTCCCCGACCGGATCGGGAAGGTCGGCCACCTGTCGCAGCCCGCGGGCCATGCCCTCCAGCCGCTTCGGCGTGAGCGTGAGGCGATCCACGAACGCCGGGGGGTGGGCCGCCTCGCGGGCCGCCGTCACGTCCTCGGCGTTGGCCGAGAGGATCCGGTCGCAGCCCTGCACCAGCCCGTCCGCCATGGCGTGGAGCGCCGCATGCTTCGCCGCGCCCGTGGCGCGGGCGAGCTCGTGGCTGGCCGCCTTGGCCGCCCGGGCCATCTCCCTGATGTCGAACCCCTGCATGCCCCGCCCCATCGCCGTCCCCTCTGCCGGACCTGTCGGATCGGTCCGATCGGTCCGATCAGCCGGATCGGTCGGAATCCGAAAGGCTGCCCGCTGTTCTCCCCCTCACCCCTCCGGTCCGGCGGACGCGTACAGGGTCTCCAGGATCACCAGGTTGTCGCGATGGACCACCTCGTCGTACGGCTTCTGACCCAGGACTCCCGCGATCTCGCCCGACTTCAGACCCTTGATCTTCTCCACCTCGTCGCGGCTGTAGTTGGCCAGGCCGCGGGCGAACTCCCGATCCTCCGAGTCCACCAGGCTCACCACGTCGCCCGCCCGGAAGGACCGTCGGGTCAGCCGGACGCCGGAGGGCAGCAGGCTCTTGCCGCCGGCCACCAGCGCCCGCTTGGCCCCCTCATCCACCACGATCCCGCCGCGGGGGAGGCTGGCGAACGCCAGCCAGCGCTTCCGGCTCTGCAGGCGGCTCTTGGAGGGGACGAAGAAGGTTCCGACATCCTTCCCGGCCACCACCGCCTCCAGCACCTGCGGCCGCTGGCCGCTGGCCACCACCGTGGGAATGCCGGCCGCGGCGGCGCGTCGGGCCGCCGAGACCTTCGAGCTCATGCCCCCGATGCTGGCCACGCTGCCCGTGTCCTCGCCGCACAGGGCGGCCACACCGTCCTGCGGGCGCACCACGGGGATGAGCCGGGCCGAGGCGTCCCGGTGCGGGTCCGCGCTGTACAGTCCCTCGATGTCGGTCAGGATCACCAGGAGGTCCGCCTCGGCCATGTTCGCCACCAGCGCCGAGAGCGTGTCGTTGTCCCCGAACTGGATCTCCTGCACGGCCACGGTGTCGTTCTCGTTGATGATGGGGACGGCCCCGAGCCGCAGGAGCGTGAAGAGCGTGTTCCGCGCGTTCAGATACCGCCCCCGGTGGCGGAGGTCCTCGCGCGTGAGCAGGATCTGCGCCACGCGCCGGCCGTGCGGCTGAAACGCCTCCTCGTAGGCGCGCATGAGGTGGCTCTGCCCGACGGCGGCCGCGGCCTGCTTCAGCGGCAGATCGCGCGGCCGCTCGGCGAGCCCCAGCGCCTCCATCCCGGCCAGGATCGCCCCCGAGGACACCAGGATCGTTTCCACACCCCGCGCCTGCAAGCCCGCCAGGGCGGCGGCGAGCTCGGCCAGCACCGCCCGCTGGAGGCCCATGCCCCCGCGGGACAGGACGCCGGAGCCCACCTTCACCACCACCCGCTTCGGGTGGCCGAGCCAGCTCTGCCGGTCAACCGCCGGCGACGGTTTGCGCGAGGTCATGCGCCTTCGACTGCGCCGCCCGGAGCAGGGCGGCGATCTCCTGCACGAGGGTCGGGACCGCCTCGGTCGTCAGGGCGGAGAGGGGGATCAAGGTCAGGCCGCGCGAGGCGGCGAGGGCGGCGAGGCGTGCCAGCCCCTCGGCGTGTGGTTGATCGATCTTGTTGGCGGCGACGATCCGGGGGAGGCGAAGGAGCGCGGGGTCGTAGGCGGCCATCTCGGCCTCCACCGCCGTCAAGGCAGCCACCGGCTCTTCGGCCCCATCCGACACATCCACCACCTGGACCAGCAGGCGCGTCCGCTCGATGTGGCGCAGGAAGCGGATGCCCAGCCCCGCCCCATGGGCCGCGCCCTGGATCAGACCTGGAATGTCGGCCACCACGAACCCACCGTAGGGGGGAACGTCCACCACGCCCAGGTTCGGGCTGAGGGTCGTGAAGGGATAGGCGGCGATCTTCGGCCGTGCGGCGGAGAAGGCCGCCAGGAGCGAGGACTTCCCCGCGTTGGGCAGGCCCACGAGGCCGACGTCGGCGATGAGCTTCAGTTCCAGGAGGAGGGTGCGGGTCTCGCCGGGTGTCCCGGGCTCGGCGAAGCGTGGCGCCTGCCTGGTGGAGGTGGCGAACTGGGCGTTCCCTTTGCCGCCGCGGCCGGCCTTGGCCACGAGCGCCCGCTGTCCTTCCTCGGTGAGATCGGCCAGGACCTCGCCCGTGTCTGCATCCCGGACGACCGTCCCGAGGGGGACCTTGATGGTGAGATCCTCGGCGGTGGCGCCGTGCTGGTCCTTGCCGCGGCCGTGTTCACCCCGCCTGGCGCGATAGAGCGGCTGGTACTTCTGGTCGATGAGGGTATGATACGACCTGCTGGCCTGGATGAAAATGCTGCCTCCGTGCCCCCCGTCTCCCCCGTTTGGCCCGCCCCGGGGCACGTACTTCTCGCGACGAAAGCTCACGCAACCGCGGCCACCCGCCCCGGCGACCACCACGATGCGGGCAGTATCAACGAACATGGTGGCGGGGCAATCGAGGGGTATTGAGGTTTGGCGCAGCCCGCCGGATCAGACCCACACGCTCAGATCTTCGATCCACAGTCCGGTCAAGCCGCCGGGGCCACCGACACGAACCGGTGCCCCTTCCGGTGCTCGATGACCACGGTTCCGCCGACCTTGGCGAACAGGGTATCGTCCCCACCGATCCCCACGTTCTTTCCAGGCTTGAACCGCGTCCCTCGCTGCCGGACGATGATGCTCCCGCCGCTGACCGTCTGGCCCGAGAAGGCCTTCATCCCCAGCCGGCGCCCGGCGCTGTCCCGGCCGTTCCTGGAACTCCCCACGCCCTTCTTGTGTGCCATGATTCACCTGTCCTTGCCCCCTCACCGATCCTCGCCCCGTGTACCCGCCAGAGGCGGGTGGGGAAGAAGCCTGGGTGAGGCGTGTGCTTCCGGTTCGCTCACGCGACGATCTCGGCGATCCGGACCTGCGTCAGTTCCTGGCGGTGCCCAGTCTTCCTGCGGTACTTCTTCCGCTTCTTGAACTTGAACACGTCGATCTTTTCGCCGCGGGTCTGGGCAACGATCTGCGAAACCACCCGCGCCCCGGCCAGGGTCGGCTGGCCGACCTTCACCAGGCTGCCGTCCGAGACCAGGAGGACGCGGTCCAGTTCCACCTGGCTTCCAACCTCCCCGGGAATCCGCTCCAGCAACACGACGGCGCCGGGCTCGACGCGGTACTGCTTTCCACCCGATTCGATGATGGCGTACACCAGGGACTCCTTCCCTCTGCAGAGCCCTCAGCCGTCGGCTTTCGGCTCCAGGGTTGGGGGCTGACGGCTGACAAAAAACGACCCCGCCTCCTGGGGAGACGGGGGCTTCTGTATAGCACGGGGCCCCAGACGTGTCAAGGCTTTCCAGGCGTTTCGAGCACTCGAGGTCTTGGCCCGTCCACCGCTCGAGTCCCCGAGGAGCCGGCCACCCCACCCCCCTCGATAGCCCCGAGACCATCGCGCCGCTCGGCGGACCTCACCCCTCCAGGAGCGAGTACTTCCCCGCGGGATAGGTCTCCTCGGAAAGCAGCTCGATCTCCCCCCCCAAACGCTGTCGCAGGGTCTCGACGACCTCGGCCTCCTCGGCCTTCATCCACTCCACCAGGTCCCGGGAGGCCCGGATCCTGACCCGGGGAAGCCCCTTGCGCGCGATCCGCCACTCGACCTCTCGGAGCGCCTGGTGGGCGATGGAGGCGGTGGAGCGCACCCAGCCCAGCCCCCCGCAGGTGGCGCAGGTCTGGCTCAGGGACTGGTTCAATCCCTGCCGGACGCGCTTGCGGGTCATCTCCACCAGGCCCAGCTCCGAGAGGAGGGACACGTTCGTGGGTGAGCGGTCCGCCTTCAGGGCCTCCTTCAGCTCCTCCATGACCTTGTCCCGGTTCTCCTGGCGCGCCATGTCGATGAAGTCGATTATGATGATCCCGCCCAGGTCCCGCATCCGGACCTGGCGCGCGATCTCCGCGGCCGCCTCCCGGTTCGTCTTCAGGATGGTCTCCTCGAAGTCGTGCTTGCCCACATACTTCCCGGTGTTCACGTCCACCGAGACCAGGGCTTCGGTCTGCTCGATCACCAGGTAGCCCCCGGACTTGAGCCAGACCTTGCTGCGGAGCGCCTTCTCGATCTCCTTCTCGATCCCGAAGCTCTTGAAGATCGGCTCGTCCTCCGTGTACAGGAAGAGGAGCTGGCGCAGCTCCGGGAAGAGGGACTCGGTGTATTCCATGCAGCGCTCGTACTCCATGGCGGAGTCCACCACCAGCCTGGTCACGTCCTTGGTGATGAGGTCGCGGAAGATGCGGAATATCAGGTCCAGGTCCTTCTGCACCAGCACCGGGGCATTCAGCGTCTCGGCCTTGGCCTTGATGGACCGCCAGGTGGAGCGGAGGAATTCGAAGTCCGTCTGGATGTCGGTCTTGGGTCGCCCGATGCCGGCGGTCCGGACGATCACCCCCTCCCGCGGCAGGTTGATCTCCTCGATGATCTGCTTCAGGCGCGTGCGCTCGGCCTCGTTCTCGATCTTGCGCGAGACGCCCACGTGCGACTCCGTGGGCATGTAGACCAGGTAGCGCCCCGGCAGCGTCACGTGCGAGGTGATGCGGGCCCCCTTGGTCCCCAGCGGCTCGCGCGCCACCTGCACCAGGACCTCCTGGCCCTCCTGGATCAACTCCTCGATGGAGGCATGGGTGTGCGGCCGGGGGCGGTTGCGCTCCCGCCCGGCGCGCCGCGGGGGGACGTCCACGTCCACCGGCTCCTCGGGCACCTCCTCGTCATCCATGGCGAGCAGGTTCTCGTAGATTTCCATGTCCTCGTAGATGTCGCGGACGTACAGGAAGGCGTCCCGGGCCAATCCGATATCCACGAAGGCGGCCTGCATCCCGGGAAGGATCTTCAGGACGCGCCCCTTGTAGATATTGCCCGCCAGGCTTTGGGTGTGGGAGTCGTCGATGAGCAGCTCGACCAGGGTGCCGTCCTCGATGACGGCCACCCGGGTCTCGACCAGGGAGGAGTTGACCACGATCTCGCGTTTCATTCGGTAGACCTCGACCCCCCGGCCACCGCGCACCCGCGGCAGCGCCGTGGGTGCCGGAGGCGGGGACTCGGGAGGCCTACCCCTGGCCCTCGAGGGCGAGGGCCGTGCGCGTGACCCGCAGGGACGAGACCATCCGGTCCAGCTCGCCGGGGGAGACCCTCCCGCAGAGGAAGCTCCGCATGACCGCCTGGGGCTTCACGCTCCCCCCCAGACCCGCCCGCAGGCGGAGCTCCCACACGGGCGAGCCGTCCTCGGTGGCGGCGGAGAATCCTTGGATGAAGGGTCGTGCGTCGAGGGTCACGGGCTGGCCCTTCTTCGACGCCTCGACGAGTATGGGCTCCTGCGCCAGGAAGGCGGCGCAGGCCCCCGTGGTGCCGAGGTCGGCCGGGAGTGGATCCCAGCCGTTCGGCTGCAGCCGGATCTGGTAAACAGCACCTCGTACCCCGGCGGAAAGCGACGGCCCCATCAGGGGTGCTTCCCAGGCCCGGAGAATCTTGAGTTCGGGCGGCAATTCCCGATTCCAGCACGCCACGAGTTCCGCAGGGTCCAGCCGCCTGGTCAGCTCCAGCTCCCCCGGTTCCCGGAGCGCCTCGACGCCCACGGCCAGCGCCTGGGCGAGGGAGACCTTCGGCTGAGGGTTGAAGCCCTGGGTATGGGCCAGGGGCAGGCCCGCGCGGCGCGAGGCACGCTGCAGCGCCCGCATCAGTTCAAGGTGGGACAGATAGCGGAGGGCCCCCACCTTGTGGAATTCAAATTGGATCTTCTGGACCGGCTGCGTCACGGCCTGGGGAGCCTCGGGCGCGGAACGCGGCACGTGCCGGGTTGAACGTTCCGCCTCCACCGCCGGCTCCTCGCACGCGCACCCCTCTTCGCGCGGAACACCGTCCCCGGGCGTCGGGGTCGCTTCGGCCCACCGGCGCCAGTTCGGGGCGCAGATCTCCCCGCAGTTGTTGCAGGGGCCCGCGTGGCAGTCTCCGGTCCCCTTGCCCTGGAGCGCCTTGCGGTACTCTCGCTCCAGGTACGACCTCGAGATCCCGCAATCGATGTGATCCCAGGGAAGGGGCCCGCCCGGGTCGCGCGGCCGGTTGGCGATGGCGTGCGGGTCCACCCCCGCATCCGCCAGCGCCTCCATCCAGGTGGCGAATTTCAGCTCTTCCGTCCATCCGTCGAAGCGGCATCCCCGCTGCTGGGCCAGGGCGATGGCGGCACCCAGCTCCCGGCCACCCAGGGCGAAGACAGCCTCCAGAAACGACGCCTCGACGTGGTGCCACTTGAAGGCGATCCGGGCCTCGCGCAGGCGGGCCTTGAGCTGCTCCTGCTTCTGCCGGAGCATCTCCATGGGTTCCTGCGCGAACCACTGGAAGGGCGTGTGCGGCTTGGGGACGAAAGAGCTGGCGCTCACCGTGAGGCCGAAGCCCCGGGGGCGCTCCCGGCGGGCGATCCGCGCCGCTTCCCGCGCCACCCGCACCAGTTCGTCCAGGTCCGCCTGCGTCTCCGTGGGCAGCCCGATCATGAAGTAGAGCTTCACCGATTCCCAGCCCGCGCCGGCCGCGCACCGGACCGCGCCGAAGATCTGGTCCTCGTCAAACCCCTGCTTGTTGATGACCGCGCGGAGTCGGGCGGAGCCGGCCTCGGGGGCGATCGTGAAGCCCGTCTTCCGAACCTTGGCGATCTCCTCCGCCATCTGCCTGTCCCGGTTCAGCGCCTCCACCCGGAGCGACGGGAGGCTGAGCGATGTCTTCTCCGGGGCGAGGGTCGCCATCAGCGGGGACACCACGTCGCGGAGGCAGGACAGATCGGCGATGGACAGAGAGGACAGGGAGATCTCCTCGTAGCCGGTCCCCCGGACGGCCCGCTCCACCATCGCCCGGATTTCCCGCGCGGAAAGCTCGCGGATCGGACGATAGATGTAGCCCGCCTGGCAGAACCGGCAGCCCTGGGCGCAGCCCCGCATCACCTCGATGTTGGCCCGATCGTGGACGATCTCCATGTAGGGCACGGGGAGCCGGCCGTAGTCGAACCCATCCAGCGTCCGCGTGGTCCGTTTCCGCACCGTCTCTCCCGGTCCGTGCAGGGCCGGGACGTACATCCCGTCGATTCCCTTCACCGCCCGGAGGAGGTCCTCGCGGCTGCCGCCGCCCCGCTTCCACTCCCGCACCGCGTCGCACAGCTCCAGGGTCGCGTCCTCGCCGTCGCCGATGAGGAAGGCATCCACGAAATCCGCCAGCGGCTCCGGGGCGAAAGCAACGGGACCTCCCGCCACGACCAGCGGATGCCGGGCGTCTCGGTCGGAGGCGCGAAGCGGCAGACCGGAAAGCTCCAGCATGGTGAGCACGGTGGCGAAGGACAGCTCGTACTGGAGGGTGAACCCCAGGATGTCAAATCGTTGGAGCGGCAACCCCGATTCGTGGCTGGACAGGGGGATGCGGTGCTGGCGGAGGAGCGCCTCGGCGTCCGCCCAGGGGGCATAGGCACGTTCCGCCAGGACCTCCGGTCGCGCGTTCAAGCGCTGGTAAAGGATCTTGAGGCCCAGATGGGACATGCCGATCTCGTAGGCATCCGGAAAGGCCAGGGCAACTCGGACCTCGCACGTTGCCGGATCCTTGGAGACGGTGTTCCATTCGCCCGAGATATACCGGGAGGGTTTGGTCACGAACGGCAGGACGTGTTCGGCGATGGCAGACCTGCAAGACGCTCCGATCATAAACCGCTCCTCTTAAGGCCGGATAATAGCCTAGGGGATCGGGGATTGCAACTTGGAAGCCGGATTCGAAGGTGCCGTTCTTCAGGGGATGCAGAAAGCCCTTCGCGTTCGGCGAAGGCAAGCAGCCGAACTTCAGCACCCTCGAATCGTCGTCGGGAGTGGGAACAAGGAACGGGGGCAGAGATGGGGGTGAAGGTCAACTCTCCGGCCATCGCCTGCCCCCGGTAGGTGTCGGAATCACGGGATGGGGGTGATCTCCGGCTCGCCGTTCTTCTTGGCGAGGTCTGCGAAGTTGGCCTTCCCCAGGACCTCCATCATCTTATCCTGGGCTTCCTGCCACACCGGATGCATGGGACAGACGGCGTCCCGATCGCATTCACCCTGGCCGATGAGACAGACGTTGAGGGTGATGGGCCCCTCCACGGCCTCGACCACTTCCTTGATGGTGATGTCGCTGGCGGGTCGCGCCAGGGAGAAACCACCTTTGGCGCCCCGGTGCGACTTCACCACCCCCGCCTTGGCCAGCGACTGGAAGATCTTGGCCAGAAACCTCGGGGGAACGTCCTGTTCCTCGGCGATGGCCGACAGCATGCTGACTTTTCCGTCATTCTGCTTGGCAAGGTAGAGGACCCCTCGGATGCCGTACTCGCCTCCACGTGTTAGCTTCATCAGCGGACCTCCTTACGATTCACGTTCGATGGACATCTGGGACAAATGAGACCTAGCGCCACTCATGGTGTAGCGCTAGAGCAATCCCTATACCAGAATTGGCCCAGCATCGGTGGTCCCTCCGAGGAGGCACGAATCTCCCATGAATATCTGGCAACCACTTTGATTCTAATTACTTGCATACTCTATGATGTATGGTGGGCAATTTTCCTCATGTATCTATCCGGGACATTTTTGATCTTTCGCGGGTAATCCTTGCGGGAAATCCCCCATCTTCTGTCTCATATAACCCATGGGTACTTTCCCGAGAGCCGGTTACCACCGGCTCACCACCCTCTGCAGCAAAGGGTGCGGGGCGGCGCGATCTTCTTGCAGTTCACCCCATGCGCCCTCCCCCCTGGCGGGTGAAGGGACGGGTGGGGGGGTCCGGGTTGGGAGTGGGAGCGTCAGAAGGCGAACCGGAGGATGAGCCGGAGGGCGAAGACGGCCAGGGCGAAGGCTAGTATCCGGCGGATCGGCTCGCTCTTCATCCGCACCGACAAGAGTGCACCACCCTGTGCCCCGAGCAAGACCCCCGCGCCCATGCTCGCCGCCACCAGGAGATCGACTTGGCCTTGTCTGAGGAAGATGAGGGTCCCGGTGAGACTCGTGATGGCCAGGACAAAATGGGAGGTTGCGGTGGCAACGTGAACGGGAACCCCGAGCACCACGATCAAGAACGGAACGTGGACGATCCCGCCACCGACGCCGAAGAAACTGGAGAGGACACCCACCAGGAAGCTGATCAGGATCCCCAGGCGCATCACGGGCGTGCGGAACGATTGCAGGTCCGCTGCCGTCACGCTGTCTTCCTTCCGGTTCGGGAAGAGCAACTGCTGCCCGCGATAGAGGAATGCCGCGATGACCAGCAGGAAGACGCCGAAGAGGACCGAGAACCACTCGGCATTCAGCCGCTGGACGAGCATTGCCCCGAGCAGGGCGCCGGGGATCGTGGCCGCCGCGAAGACAATGCCCATGCGGTATAACACACGGCCCTGCACCATGTAGGCAATGCTTCCCGACAGCGCGTTCAGGAAGACCACCGCCAGCGACGTGCCGACGGCCTGCTGGGGCGGAAATCCGTAGCCCAGAAGGAGGATGGGGACGATCATCCATCCCCCTCCTGCTCCGATGAGGGTCCCCAGCGCCCCGATCCCCAAGCCCAGCCCAAAGAGCGTTGCACCCGTCATCACATTCACAACCGGACTCTCCCGCAACGCGTCGGCCGCTCGGTCATCGACCGCAGACCGCAGGGGGCCTCATACCTGCCGAGCCCCTCGCCCATGCCCTCTCCCCTCGGGGGAGAGGGCTTCGTCGTGAGCTCAGCCGAACGGCGGGGGTGAGGGGGGCTGAGGGCATGATCGCATTGCATTCATGATGCAGATGTCAATGACGGGTGACGAGAGTGCGATCGAGAGCGGGAGCAAGGACACGGGCGCAGCGGTCAGCGACCGCCGCCCACCGGCGGAGAATCGAATGGTGGCGGAGGCGTGTGGGAATCGAACCCACCTGGCACGGGTTAGGCGCCACGCTGGTTTTGAAGACCAGGAGAGCCACCAGGCCCAATCCGCCTCCAATCGGCCCCAATCCGACCCATCCAGCACCAAGACGCCAATCCGCCAGTCCGATGGACTCCGGACTCCGTCGGAGGCGTGGACGAAGCACTGGCTTGAAGGCTATCGAACCCAGTCCACTCTGTCAACAGCGAATCCCATCTGGTTCTTTGGCGTCTTGGTGGGTCACGGCTTTGTTCAGATCTGCGGCATGCGAAAATTCTCCCTTGCGAAGCTCGCCGTGGTCGGCGTATGCTCCGCCACGGCAGAGCGAGGGCCTCTCATGAGCCATCCGTCGGTGCACCCGCAATCGGCGCGGTACCCGATCCAGCTCCCCATCCTGTACTGGAGGAAGACCGGGACCAGGACGCGGGCCGGGGCGGGCTGGACGCGCGAGTTGAGCGAGGAAGGCGCCACCGCGGAGCTGGCGGAGCGTTTCGGGCCCCAGACGATCTTGCGCATCCGCATCCAGACAGACCGGGGCCCGATCGAGATGGAGGCCAAGGTGGCCTGGATCGCCCCGTCCACGCCTCCCGACCCCGAGAATTACCACGGCCTCACCTTCACCCAGATCGCGCCGGACCAGTTGCAGGCCCTTCGCGACCTCCTCCTTCCCCTCTCGATGGTCGTGCACGTCGGGATGCGCCTGGCCTTCGACGTCCCGGTGACGTGCCGGTACAAGAATCCCGGGGGACCACTGCTCCGGGGCCAAACGGGGGAAGTGAGTCGAGGCGGCCTCTTGCTCCGGCTACCCGACGCGGTCGCGCCCGGCACGGTACTGGAGATCACCCTCCACACCGGCAGCGGGCCGCTGGCCCTCGAAGGGGCGATCGTGTGGGTTCAGCCAACGGAGGCGCGGATACCGGGTGAGCCCATCGATCACGGGCTCCGGTTCACCTCCAGCACCTGGTCCGTCTCCCTGGCCCTCGGTTTCCTGCTGGCCGGCCGCCCCTGACCCGAATTCCTAACCGCCAAGGCCGCCAAGGCCGGAAGAGGTCCTTGGGCTTTAACATATGGTCCCACTGAATGCCGGATGACCGGGCTGCTTGGTTTTGCGGAGTGGTTCGAACCAATGCATTCTTGGCGACCTTGGCGTTGGCGGTTCGCCCGCTCTCTTCGATGTCTCTGAATAATTCGACATTCGAAATCTCCCGAGCCCGCTGCCGCCTGTCGCTTTGCGCCATGCGCTTGGCGATAGATCCGGTCAGGCATCCGCGAGCGAGACCACAAGGCGCTTGCCCACGGCCTCGGCGTATCGCACAAGGGTCTCCACGGTCGGGTTGGCGCGTTGCCCGGTTTCCAGCTTCGAGAGCGCAGAGCGGTCCATGCCCGTGAGTTCCGTCAAGTCGGAAAGGCTCAGGCCCTTCGCTTCACGCGCGGCCTTCAGTTGCCCGAGCAACTCCTTGAGCTGGTCGAGGCTCGCCACCCGCTCGTGGTGGCGGGCGACCACGTCAGGCAACTCCTCGGCGACGTGCTCTCGAATCGCCTGATACTTGGCGGCTTCTTCAGTGGTCAACTTCCGGTTGCGGGTAATGCGTTTCATCGTCGTTGCCTCCTGGGAACCTCGCAGGCCGTCACCGGGTAGACGGTTTCGGCGTCGATTTCTTCGTACACCACCATCAGGTGCCGGCCCGTCCTCGGGTCACCGAAGACCACGGGCCGGCCGGAGGACCGGCTGATGTCTGTATCCGTCGGGTTCTCCAGCACCTCTTCGACCTCTTCCTTCGTGACATCGTGCTCGGCGCAATGCCACACATTGCCATCGGGGTCATCATCGAGGTCCCAGATAATCGAGCCAACTGGCATGGATCGGACCTCCTGTCACGTGTGGTCTTGTAATACCACAGGCGAGAATCAAGCGTCAAGCCAAGGTCAGCGGAGCAAAACGCCAAAGGAAATCTGAACATACTATGAGCTGGCTGCCGGGCTCTTCGATCGGCGGCTTGGACCATAGAAATCTTGGCGATCTTGGCGTCTTCGCGGTTCAAAATTCCGCAGGCTTCGCGTCTTGCGGTTCGCTTGGCTCTGCGCCATGCGCTCTGCCCGCTGCCCGCTGCCACCTGTTCTTCCCCCGCTGCCCCTCAAATCAATGGACTCAACGGCCTCAACGGACTGAGGAGACTCAGCAG
>DATIFO010000213.1:0-18181 GCA_035455275.1 Methylomirabilis sp. (SeqCode)
CAATTGCGGTACGCCTTGGAATCATCACACCTTGCAGTCCACCTCGGCATTCAGACCATTCGCATCCCCTATGGGACCATCACTGCCGCCGAGCGGCGGGACACCCACTGGGTTATCAAGAAGGCCGGTTTTCTGACCTATGCGAAGGAGGTCCCCCAACTCATCGAGTACGTCGCCCAGATCGGCACATTCATCGTGGACCGACGGCAGAAGGTGTACCTGTACTCCACGCTAAGTTCGTACCACCACCCCAAGGGCCTCATCCTGATCACGACGACGGACGGGAAGACCTACGGCATCAGCCCGGCCGAGCCGGATCAGTTCGTGGCAGAGCTGAGAGCGCGCTGTCCACAGCTCGGGGGAGCGTGATGCGTGGTGCGAGTGGTGAGGCGGGAGAACCATACGGGTGGAGTCGGCTACCGGCCTGACGCCAGCGAGGCCCCAAGGCGGACAAGAAGACGAAAGATGCAACGTATGAAGGAAAAGCCGTTCCCCGTGTCGCGCGCAGGGTACTCGTGTAGACACCAGGCGGAGCAGGAGGACACGGCGTGCCTAGGGACAGACGGGTTGAGACTCGGCTGACGAGGCTGCTTTGGCTCATGGTCATTCTCCTGTGTGGGCTTATGCTGTGGTGGGCGAACTCGCCTCCGGGAATGGGGCGGATAGCCTGGGCGGCGGTCTATTTCACGGCGCTTGGCATCGTCCCGTTCGCGGCCAACTGGGTCTTTCTCTACGCCGGACGCATTGCGATTGAAACCGAGGTCTACAAGGCCCCCGCCCTCGTCCTGCGGGGACGCGCCGCTGTCCGGGGCGGCCAGCGCCTGATTCTCTGTGGACGGTGCCTGGTTTTGCTGGGGTGGGGCCTCCTGGGAATCATTCTATTGGGCGGACTCCTCTGGGGACGGTAATGGACACGAGAGGGATGTCACCATTCGCAGCCTGTCAAGGGACTGAAACGGAGAAACGCCCCCTGTGCGAGGCTCCATTCGCCCGGGCCGGGTGTCTCTTGTTCCTGGGACTGGTGGCGTACCTGGCGCTCTCTATCCCGGCCTCCCTCCTCGGGGCCGGACTGGTGGTGGGCCTTCGGGTGGGCTTCTTCCTGGCATCGGCCTACAACCTTGTTCGGGGCCTCATGCTCCGCGGGTTGCGCTACAGGCTGGGACCAACCGCTCTTGCTGTCCCCCTCGGCATTCAAACCCTCCGCATCTCCTATCCGAACATCGCCCGTGTCGACCGCCAGGACACCCCCTGGACCATCAAGAAGGCCAGTCTCCTCACCTACGCCAAGGAAGTCCCCCAGCTCATCGAGTACGTGGCCCAGATCGGCCCCTTCATCGTGGATGGCCGGCGGAAGGTTCACCTGTACTCAACGTTGAGTTCGTACCACGACCTCAAGGGGCTCATTCTCCTCACCACGACCGATGGGAAAAGCTACGGCCTCAGTCCGGCCGAGCCGGAGCGGTTTCTTGAGGAGCTAGAAGAACGTCGCAGGCAAGTGCGTCCGCACTGACGGATCCTCATTCTGGAAACATCTGCCGAGCATGGAGCGGAGCATGGGACGACTGGCGACCACGATCCGATGCTGCTACACCTGGAAGGCTCTGTTTCGGGCCGCGGTGATCGGCGGTCTTCTCCTGGTCGGCTGCGCTCTTCAGCCCTTCCCCGGGCACGCGGCGGATGCCCTCGCGCTCGGGACCCAATGGCTCGCCCAGGCGCAGCTCCCAAACGGTGCCTGGGGTCGCAGTCTGGAGGTGTCGGCGACGGCCCTCGCAAGTGGCCGAACCGGCCGAGATGTCTCCTGAGCCAGACAAAGCCGGCCCACTCGCCTTCTTTCTGATTGACCTCAGCCAGCGGTTCGGCATAGTGGCGCGCACACCTATCGGCGACCCACCGCACTCCTTCACGGGAGCCTCTCATGTCCATCCGTTGGTGGCGCACACCCATTCTGATCTACCCGCTCCTCATCGTCTTTGCCTGGTCGACGCTGGAGCTCTGGCGACTGCCCGAGGCCTGGGCACAGGAGCCGCCGCCCCGCCCAGCCAAACGTACGGCTAGGCGGGGCGATGAGTTCACGAAACAACTCAGAGAGCTGCACCGGCTTACGAAGGCGGCCGGGGAAGCGCAGGCACCGGGCGGCGACTTGGGTGCGGCGATGGCAGCCCTGCGTGAGGCGCGCCGAGCGCTCGCCGAGTCGGACCGCGGCATCCGCGACCAATTCGCCGCGACCGCGCAGAGGCTCCGCCAAGCGAACCTGCCACCCGAGATCCTCCAGCGCCACGCCGAGGCCGTCCGGGCGTACGACGCCAAGAGCAAGGAACTCGACGCAGAATTGACCGAGGCCGAAGATGCCCACGGGCGCATCGCCGATTCCTGGAACTTCGAGGACCGAGCCCCGGAGCAGGCGCGCGTCCGGCACCACCTGAGCCGCGTAGCGGACCTCCTCGACAAACACGTCCCCAAGGTCAGGCATCGGCCGCTCGACCCGCATAAGCTCCCGAGCCGCCCTGCGGAACCGCGGTGGAAAGCGCCCCAGACCAGCACCCGCATTCTCCCGACCTACGCGCTGCCGGGGTCGTCCTGGCTGGCGGCGCAAGAGGATCTCGATCCCGCCTACGTGACCCGGGTGGCCGCGACTGGCGACGCCATCATCGCGCAGGTCCTCCCCAAGGGCTCGGGTCTTCCGACCACGCCGACACCCGCCGACCTCGCGCCCACCGAAGACGTCCAGATCACCCAGGAGATCCGCGATCTGGCGGCGCAGCTCAGCAACGACCCGGTGAAAATCTACGAGTATGTCCGGAACACCATCGACTTCGAGCCGACCTGGGGTTCCATCAAGGGGAGCGTCCTCACGCTTTGGGAGAAATCCGGCAACGCCTTCGACATCGCGAGCCTGTTGATCGCCCTCCTCCGCGCCGCCAACATCCCCACCCGCTACGTCTTGGGCACCATCCAGGTCCCTGCGGCTCAGGCCCAGAACTGGGTGGGCGGCGTCGCCACGCCCCAGATCGCCGCGACCATCCTCGCCAGCGGTGGCGCCCCCACCTCGTACAACGCCACCCACGTCAGCCTGGAGCACGTGTGGGTCGAAACCTATGTGCCATACGCCCACTACCGCGGGGTGCCCCTCGGCCCGACGGGGAAGACCTGGATTCCGCTGGATGCAAGCTTCAAGCAGTACACCTACACGCAGGGTCTCGATGTGCCCTCGATTGTCGGGTTTGATGTCGACGCCTTCCTTCAGCAAGCTCAGGCAGGTGCCACGATTGATCCGGTGACAGGGGCCGCAACCAACGTCAACCAGGCTTTCATCGAGAGTGAGACTACTCGTCTGCGGCAACTCCTCCAGACGCACATCGAGACCACCTTGCCCAACGCCAGCATAGCCGACATCACGGGGGGCCGGGCCATCGCCAAGCTGACGCTCGGTCTCCTCCCGGCGAACTTGCCGTATCGGGCGCTGGCAACGACCAGTGATGCTGTGGCGCTGCCCAATTCCCTGCGGCACCGGGTGACGATCACGCTCTTGGACGAGTTCGGACTCAATCAGGTGACCTCCGTGACGAGGAGCCTACCCCAAGTCGCGACCCAGAAGATCACCATCTCCTACGGCCCCGCCTCGGACGCGGACCGCGCCACACTGGAATCGCTGGCCAGCCAGCAGGCCATTTCGATCCCGGCCTACCTGATCCGGCTGGTACCGGAGGTCCGAATTGACGAAGTCGTCGTGGCCACGGGGCCCAGCATCGGCATGGGCCAGGACCAAGCGATCCTCGTCAATCTGGGAGGACCCAACCAACCTTCAGACCAACTGCGCCACGACCGGATTGCCGGGGACTACAGCTTGGTCGGCCTGGAGCTGGGGAACTCCTCGGGACGTCGCCTGTCAGAGAGCCGTGCCCGGCTCTTGCAGGTCACGGCGCAACTCGAAGGGCAGCAGCTCATTGGCCTCACGAAAAACCAGGTCATAGGGGAACTCCTGAACACAGCCATGCTCGCCTACTGGGCCGAACTGAACATCTTTACAAGGCTTGCCAGCGGCCTCCATCGCGTCGTCCCAGTCCGTCTGCCTTCGGAGGCACTGAATGCTTCGATAGCGAAGGTAACGTTCGCCTTTGAAGCGCCAATCTCCGCTGAGCAGGGAGGATTCACGCTTGACATAAGGCAGGCGGTCCTCACACCCGTGTCGTCCACCCGAGATGAGGCCAAAGAGATCGCTGTGAGCTTGGCATTGGGCATCACTGGCTCCTACCTCGAAGGCGGGGTATATGAGGAGCTATTCCGTGCACCTGGCCAGGGCGTGTCAGCCGCTCACGTCCTCCGACTGGCCAATTCTCAGGGTATTCCGGTATACCAAATCACTCAAATGAACGTGGCTGCCGTCCTTCCCCTCCTGACGTTGCAGGCCGAGGCGAAGAGCGACATCTTGAATTCAGTCGCCGCAGGCAAGGTGGTCTACGCCCCCGGTGCTGAGATAACGGTCAACAGCTGGACGGGCACCGGCTACTTCGTCATTGATCCGGCGACTGGCGCGGGCGCCTTCCAGATCAGTGGCGGCTTGGCTGGAGGATTCTGGATAGCGCTCTCGGAGGAACTGCTGTGGGCTTCATTGTTTCTATTCGGATTGGGTGCATCCTTGAGCTTCATGTTGAATCTCGCAGGTCTGATCAAGAGTGCACTGACGACTCTTGTGATTACCCTTACCGCCCCCTTCCTGGACGCTCTACGACTGGCTGAATCTCCCTCTTTAGCTTGGCCTTCAATGAAGACGATCATACTTAGCATTGCCAATGTCATGACTCAACTGATTCTTGGCGTTGGCGTGTATCTGCTCCTTACACCCCCTCTAACTGTGCCGGCTGTCATCTTGGCCCTGATGTTCATTGCGCTGATGGCCGGGTTTGACTACTTGGTCAACCATGCCGGGCTGCCTTCCATGTCGTGGCGATGGATTTATGCCCACCGGCATCTTGCTATTGCAGTCGATGCAGCGGATTGTGGGTGAGGGTAGGAATGAAGAGAGTTGCTTATCTGGTAGCGAGCCTTTTCATACTCAGCGCTGGCCTTTTCGCGAGTCGAATGTGGGGAGCTGCTCTCATGGAGGGCAAGCTCGTCTTGGTACCAATTCTTGCGGCCCCCACGCTTGCACTCCTAGCATATCGTTGGGCGTTCCTCCCTTCGGGGCGTAAGTCCATCGAGACAGGGATTCACCAAAATGCGTTGCTGGATCTGCATGGACCTGAGGCGGTGGCCGCGGGCCGACGGCTGATCGTCCTCGGTCGATGCGTGGTCTACTTCGTTATAGGGTTTGTTTGGCTTTACATCTTGGTGTTCATCGTCGGCTAGGCTGAGACAATGCACAATCCACATCCAGCGTTCGAGCCTTATCCAGGGGCCGACGCCGAGAAGCGCCCCCGCTTCGAAGCCGTCTTGGCTCGGGCCTTCAGTTTCTTCATGCTCTACTTGTTCGCGACGGTGACCTTGCTCGAACCCCGATCAACCCTGGGGGGTGTCCTCGCTTCGATAACGAAGACGGGTCTCCTCCTAGCGGGCATTTTCAATTTCATGCGGTGGATCACCCACAGGAGGCTGCGTTACCGCCTTGGGGAGGTCGCCCTGACCATCCCCCTCGACATTCGGACCATTCGGATTCCCTACCCGACCATAGCCCGGATAGAGCGCCAGGACACTCGCTGGACCATCAAGAAGGGCAGCCTCCTCACCTACGCCAAGGAAGTCCCCCAGCTCATCGAGTACGTGGCCCAGATCGGGCCGTTCACCGTGCAGGGACGTGGAACCGTGTACTTCTATTCGACTCTGAGTTCATACCATGACCCCAAAGGCCTCATCCTGATTACGACGACGAACGGCAAGACCTATGGGATTAGTCCGGCCGAGCCGGAGCGGTTTCTTGAGGAGCTAGAAGAACGTCGCAGGCAAGTGCGTCCGCACTGACGGATCTTCATTCTGGAAACATCTGCCGAGCATGGAGCGGAGCATGGGACGACTGGCGACCACGATCCGATGCTGCTACACCTGGAAGGCTCTGTTTCGGGCCGCGGTGATCGGCGGCTTTCTCCTGCTCTGCTGCCCCCTCGGGCTCTCGCCAGCGACGGCGGCGGATGCCCTCGTGCTCGGGACCCAATGGCTAACCCAGACGCAACTCCCGAACGGTGCGTGGGACGGCCGGCTGGAGGTGCCGGCGACGGCTCTCGCCATGCGGCGGCTCATGGCCATGGGCCAAGACGTGGCCGCGGACCAAGCCCGACTCCGCGCGCTCCTGTTGACTGATCTCCCGTCTCAGGCATGGCAATACTGGGGGACCCGGGACGCCAGCCTCCTCCCCGCCCTGCTCGCCCACCAACAGTCCGATGGCAGTCTCAGCGGAGATCTCGTCGCCACCGCTTTGGTGGCCTGGGCCCAGGCGGAGGAGGGGAGCGCGAACGGGAGCGCGGTGGCCTTTCTCCGCGCGGCGGTGAATCCAGACGGGGGGTGGGGTGCCGGCGGGACCAGCACCGCCTGGGACACGACCCTCACGCTGCTCGCGTTGCTGCGCTCTGGGACGCCAACCAGCGACCCCCTGGCTGCGGCCGGAGTCGCCTGGATCGAACGCCACCAGGGGCTCCTTGGCGAGGTCGGCAGCACGGGGGACACGGCGATTGCCCTGCTCGCTCTGCTCGCCGCAGGGCAGGCGCCGGCCCCAGCTACCGAGACGACACCGGCCAACGCAAGCCAAAAAGCGTTGGACTTCCTCCTGGCCACCGTTGCCACGGACGGGAGTTGGGGCCGCGATGAGGCCCTCGGCGGCGTCGGGACCACTGCCCTCGCGATCCTCGCATTGGCCGCGGCTCAGCCGACGGCACCTGAGATCGCCCAAGGGCAGGCCTTCCTTGCTGGGACACGGGCCGCAGGCGGGGGGTGGCGCGAAGCGGGGACGGCAGTCCCGGTCACGGCCGCCGCGGTCGAAGCCCTGCAAGCCATCGACCCTGTCGATCCCGCCATCGCACCCGCTCTGAGCTTCCTGCAGAGCAGTTCGAAGACGACGGGAGATGCGGTTGCCCGGGCGTTCGCCGTCAGCGGCGGGGCGCCGACAGACCTACTGGCGCTCCAGAACTCAGACGGCGGCTGGGGGCTGGAGGCGGGGTTCGGCAGTGAGCCGTGGACGACGGCGCTCGGGCTCCGCGCGCTGGCGATGACCGGCAACGGATCGAGCAGCAACACCACCCAGGCAGTGAATTGGCTGCTCGACACGCGCCTGGACGATGGCGGGTGGGGGTACGCATCGGGCGAAGCAAGCCGGGTAGCGGTCACGGCGGACGTCGTGCGGGCGCTAGCCGGTGTGCCCCGCAATCTGGACATCCAGGCCACGCTGAACCGGGCGCTCACGCTGTTCCAGGGGAAGCGCGGAGCGGATGGGGGCTATGGCGACACGGGGAGCACGCCGCTGGAGACGGGCCTCGTCGTCCGCGCCCTCGCGACGGCCGGCGCCGACCTCGCGCCAATCACGCCTCCGACTCTGGCGTATTTGACGACCAACCAGCAGGCAGACGGCAGTTGGGAAGGCGATCCCTATATCACGGCAATTGCCCTCCAGGCCGTTTGGCTCCTTCAGAACCCGCCGGTCCGCCCGACCACGGGTGGGGTGAGCGCGCAAGTGCTCAACGCGGTCACCGGCCAGGCCCTTGCGGGCGTGACGGCTCGGCGGTACGGCGAGGCAACCTCGGTACTCACCGATGCCTTCGGACGGTTCTCGTTGGACGGCCTCCCCGCCGGATCAGTGACCCTGGAATTCAGCAAGGGAGGATACCTGACGCAGATGGGCATGGTGACGGTGACCGTCGGCCTCGTGACGCCGCTCGGGACTATCCGCCTCGTCTCGGCCCCGACGACGGCGAGTGTGAGCGGTCGGGTGACGGATGCGGCAGCGGGGACGGTCTTGGCGGGGGTCACAGTGACCGCCACTGGTGGTGCGGGGACCCTGACTGCCACGACGGGAGTGGACGGGGGCTATAGCATCAGTGGGGTGATGCCAGGGACGCTCACGCTGATGGCGAGCAAGGCCGGCTACCAGGATGCCAGCGCCACGGGGACGGCGGTGGCGGGGGTGACGATTCAGTTCTCGCCGGCCCTCCCGCCGGTCGGGCAGGCGCCGCCCACGACGGCGACAGTGCGCGGGACGGTCTTGGACGCGATCACGCGGGCACCACTCGCCGGGGCGACGCTGAGCCTGGGTACCGGGGGAAGCGGCACGACCGATGCGGCCGGTCTCGTGACGCTTATCGAGGTCCCGGCGGGGACCTACAGCGGCACCGTGAGCGCGGGAGGGTATATCAGTCACGGGTTCACCGCCGTCCTCCCGGGCGGCAGCAGCCTGGATCTTGGAACGGTCCTCCTCACCTCGCTCACTGCACCCGGTAGCCTCATGGGTTTGGTGGTGGATGCCGCCACGAACCAGGCCCTCGCAGGCGCGCGCCTGGCCCTGGCCGGCAACACCGCCGTCACCGCCACCACGCTCGCCAGCGGCGTCGTGACGCTTCCGGATCTCCCGCCGGGCCGGGTGGACTTCACCCTGACCAAGGACGGGTACTCGTCGCTCTCCGGCTTTGCGACCATCGCGCCCGCAGCGACGACCGATCTTGAAGTCCTGCGTCTGAGCCCCCTCCGCACGACCGCGGCGATCCGGGGGACCGTCACCGATGGCGCCACGGGCGCCGCCCTCGCGGGTGTCGCGGTGCAGGTCGCCGGGACTGTGCCCCTCAGCGCCACGACGAATGCCGCGGGAAGCTACGAACTCGCCGACGTCCAGCCAGGAGAGGTGACGATCACGGCGAGCAAGGCGGGGTATGCGCCGGCCAGCGCAACGACAACACTGGTGGCCGGCGCCATCTTGACGTTCAGTCCAGTCTTGGGCGCGGGTGCAGACACCGGGGAGGGCGGGGCACTGGTGGGGAGCGCGCTCGACGGCGGGACGGGCGAGCCGTTCGCCGGCGCTACCGTGCGGCTGGTGGGCGATGGTGCACCGTCGACGACGACATCGGCCACGGGCGCGTTCAGCCTCCCCCTGTATGTGGACCGGCCCTGGGTCTTCTATATCGAGGCCACGGCTCCGGGGTATCTCGGAGAAACGCGATACATCGCCGTGTTCCCCGACGCGCCCACCTATCTCGCGCCGTTCATCCTGGCGCGGCCGGGCGCCGGGAGGCTCGCCGGTCGTGTGGTTGCGGTCGAGACGGAGACGCCCCTTGCGGGCGTGACCCTGAATGTCCTCGGCAGCCAGGATAGCACCGTCACAGACGAAAGCGGGGCGTTCCTGCTTACCGGTCTAGACGCTGGGGCATTGAGTCTGGCCCTGAGCAAGCCGGGGTACGGCACGGCGCGGGTCGACACGGCCGTGTCCCGAATCGGTACGACGGCTGTGGGCGACCTGTTCCTTGCCGCCCTCGGTGCGCCGCCCGGCGCCGATCTCGCCCTCTTCCCCGAGGACCTCGTGGTGAATCCGGCCGTGCCGCAACCAGGAAATCTCGTGAGTGTCACGGCGGTCGTCCGGAACCTAGGGACGACCGACGCCGCCGGGAGGCTCCAGCTCTATGCGGGGAATCCGAACCTGGGCGGGTCGCTGCTCACCTCCGCTCCGGTGACGGTCGGTGCCACGTTCCGCCAGACAGTTGATCTGCCGAGTGTGACTTACCCCGCGGACCGGCCCCAACTTTTCGTCGTCGTTTCCGGTGTGGAGCCGCCGGATGTAGATCCGCGGAACAACGTCGTCACGCCGGGTCGCCCGCCCGCCGCCATGGCCACCTCGGCGCTGGATGCGGTGAAGTGGCTGGTGAGTCATCAGATCCCGATTACGAGCACACAAGGGGCCTGGACGGACCATTCGGTTCCCTATCTCAACAGCCTTGCCCTGCGGGCGTATTACGCCATGGGGCAGACCACTGCACCCCAGTACCAGCCAGCCATGACCAAGATGCTGGAGGCCCAAGGCCCGGATGGCAATTTCGCCGGGGTCAGTAGCGCGAACTGCATCTTGGCCTTGCTGGACACGGGCGAACCGGCGAGTTCCTCACGCATTCAAGATGCGGTGGCCTACCTCCGGCGGATCCAGAATACGGACGGGAGCTGGGCTTGGGGCGGGCGTGGATTCGCGGGCCGGGCAGATGTGACGGGGATGGTGCTGGCTGCACTCATTCAGACCGGGACCCCCAAGACGGATAGTGCCGTCGTCCGGGCGGTGACCTGGCTTCGAACCACACAGAACACCGACGGCTACTGGGGGGATCAAGCAGGTGCCGCGAGCAACCCGTTTGTCTCGACGTACGCCGTCGTCGGCTTGGCGCTGGCGACCTCCACCACGGAGAGCGCCGTCACCCGGGCCAAGACTTACTATGATGGATGGCGCGCCTACAACCAGGAGTTCCTGCGTAACTGGTTGCTGATGATGCGTACGCTGAATCCCTCGGATGGCCTGATCCCCAGTTCGGTGAGCAGCCTACTTACCTATCAACGCCCTGACGGAGGATGGTCGTTGTCGGGGTACAACTACACGGATTTCCAGTTGACAGCGGAGGTCGTGGCGATCGTCCGCGGGCTCGGGTTTGTCGACGGGCGCCTGATGAGCGGACTCAATTGGGTCAGTGCGCACATCAACGCGAACGGCGAGAGCTTCCCCGCCAACCAATCGGTCTCCCCCACGGGCTGGGCAACCACGGGCTTGGAGACCAGCCCCCTCACGGCGGACGGAAAGACCAGCGCGATCACGAAAGCCCGGACCACGCTCGTAGCCACGCAGCAAGGCGACGGAAGCTGGCCGAATCCCATTCCACCCTCGTACGCGCCGTTTATTGATCCGACGGCACTCGCAACCATGGCGCTAAGCGTTCCTCCGTCTGCGACCTGGACAAGCAGCGAACAGACCGCCATCGGCAGGGCGGTAAGCTTCCTCCGGAACGCCCAGAAGAAGAGCGGCGTCCCCGGTCAGTTGGGCGGCTGGCCAAGCTATTATTACGACGCCCTCGTCACTCAAGGATCCTCGATCAATGCCCTGCTGGCCCTCCTGCAAGCCGGCTTTGGCGTGAGCGATCCCGAGGTGAGCCGCGGTCTCACCTGGCTCGCGGGCCAGCAACTGCCCGATGGCAGTTGGGCCAACTCACAGGATACCGCCTTGGCGGCGGTCATCTTCCAGCGGGCCGGCGTCTATCCGGACCGCGTGCAACGGGCCATCACGTGGCTGCTCGCCAATCAGAACCCCAATGGCGGCTGGGGCACCGTGCTCGGCCAGTCGAGCGGGTCCAGTCGCTCGGCGCTCGCCGTGATGGCCCTGAGCGGCGCAGGGGAGCGCGGGCTCCCCGTGGCGCGTGGGGTCTGCTACGTCCAGAGCGTCCAGCGGGCAGACGGCAGTTGGGGTGGGCCCACCGGGACGGGCCAGGTCCTCTGGGCACTCACGGGTGCTCAGGTGAATCAGCAGGTCACCCTGAGCCTGGCCCTCAGCAAGGCCGTCTACTATCCCGGCGACACCATCCAGATGACCGTCACAGCGCAGGGCCTTGCCCTGGATCAACTCGCCTTGCAGGGGACCGTGAGTCCCCAGGAAGGTGAGGTTGTGGCGATCACCTTCGGCCGCGAGGCCGACCGCTTCGTGGCGACATACGCCGTGCCCGGTTCAGCCATCCCCGGCACATGGGCCGTAAGTGTGATCGGGACCGGCCCGTCGGGAGAGTCCGGAGTCGCCTGCGCCACGCTCCCGGTCAAGAACCCCGTGGGCAATGCGCCGGACCTCGCCATCCTGCCGTCCGACATTGCCTTTGCGGGCGAGACGGGCGGCGCCGTGACCATCAGCGCCTCCGTCCGGAATCTCCAGCCGATCGACGCGACCGGTGTGCTCGTGCGCTTCTACGACGGCGATCCGAACGGCAGCGGGGCCGTCCTCGGCCAGAGCACGCTCTCACGTATCGAGGGGGGCGGGATCGGCTTGGCCACCCTGGCGTGGAGCCCACCGGGGCAGCGGGACATCTATGTCAAGGCCGACCCGGACAACCAGGTCGCCGAGACGGAGGAGGGGAACAACCTGGCCTTCCGGACGTTCGTCCCGGTCGGCGGGAGCGCACCCCCCACCTTGACGCTGGCCCTCGACCGTGCGGAGTATCCCGCGGCCACCGATCTCCAGATCGCCCTCTCCGTGGGCAATCCACGAGCGGAAGCCAGCGATTTTTCCGTGCGTCTCGTGATCGAGACTGCAGGAGCGGGCGAGGCAATCGCTGCGCTCCCGGATCAAAGCATGACGGGCCTCGCACCTGGCGAAGCGCGGAACCTTGGCCTCACCTGGAACACAGGGACGACGCCGACTGGCCAGTACACGGTGCGGGGCACCCTGCGGGATGCGACCGGCGCGACCGTGACGTCGCGACTCGTCCTTTTCCGGATCGTT
Organism: Methylomirabilis sp. (SeqCode); assembly: GCA_035455275.1. Taxonomy (GTDB): domain Bacteria; phylum Methylomirabilota; class Methylomirabilia; order Methylomirabilales; family 2-02-FULL-66-22; genus 2-02-FULL-66-22. Next base: position 12,425 of record DATIFO010000213.1, read on the forward strand.
GCCGGCGACGGGTCGCAAACGACACCCCAGATCACCAGCCGGGTGACGACCGACCGGCAAACGTATGACGCCAACCAGACGGCGACCATCAGCGTGACGGCGACCAACACCACCACAAACGCCGCGTGGTACAACCTCCTGGTGAGCGTTGAGGTGCAGGACAGTGCAGGGACGCGGGTCTGGACGGCCAGCCAAGCGGTGGCCAGCCTGCCCGCCCAGGCCAGCCGGACGCTCGGCTTCGCCTACGGCATCGGAAGCGCCACGCCAGGGACCTACACGGTCGTGGAACGGGTGACGGATCCAGGCAACGGGGTTCTCCTGGATGCGAAGATCACCACCTTCCAGGTGGCATCGAGTGCCGTTACAGGCGCGGGACTGGTCGGGACCCTGACGGCGACGCCATCCGCGGCGTACCGAAATGCCGCCGTGGAGCTTGTGTCCGCGATTCGAAACAGCGGCAACGCACCGATGGACCTTGCGGGGCTTCACGCCTTGATCATGAACCCCCAGACTCAGGCGGTCGTTCAAACGCTCCCGCTGCAGGGGGGCACACTGGCCGTCGGAGCCGAACGGGTCGACGGTGTGACCGTGCCAGGAGAGAATCTCCCGGCCACTGCGGCAAGCACCTCATATGTGGCCATCCTCCAGGCGCTCGTGGTCGGGGGCGGGACGAGGACGCTCGCCAGCGCGCCGATTTCGGTGGTCGATCGCGCTCCCCTCTTCGACGCGGTAGGATTGCAAACCGTGAACGAGGGGCAGACACTCACCGTCACGGTGCGCGCTACGGATCCGGACGGAGATGCGGTCACCCTCAGCGCTGGGACCCTTCCGGCGAATGCGACATTTGAGCCCGCGACCGGGACGCTGACCTTTGCCCCGGACTTTCTCCAAGCGGGCACGTACGTCATCACGATCGCGGCCACGGACGGCATCCTCCCCACGACGCGCACCATTGACATTTCCGTCCCCAACACGAATCAGGCGCCGATGCTCTCGCCTTTGGTGAACCTCGTGGTGAACGAAGGCGAGATCGTCCACCTCGCCATCCTGGCCACCGATCCCGACGGCACCGGCTCGCTCACCCTCGACGTGACCAACCTTCCGCCGTGTGCGACGTTCATCGACCTTGGGGGCGGGCAGGGGACCCTCCGCCTCGCCCCCGGGTTCGCGGACGCAGGGCGGTATCCTGGCATCGCGGTCACGGTGGCCGACCACGACGCCACAAATCCACTTGGCGACACGAAGACTTTCGACCTGACGGTGCCGAACGTGAATCGGCCACCGGTCCTGCAGCCGATCGCCAACCAGAGTCTCGCGGAGGGAGGGACGCTGGATGTCCAGGTGGCTGCCGGGGATCCGGACGGGAACGGCATGCTCCGGCTCACGCTGGAAAACGCCCCTGCCTTTGTCACGCTCACCGACGAGGGCAGCGGTCGAGGTACGCTCCACCTGGCTCCTGGATATACCGACGCCGGCGCCTACGCGGGGATCACGGCCCGGGTGACCGATCAGGATGCGGTCGCCCCCCTCGACGCGGTCCAGACCTTCACAGTCACCGTCGGCAATGTGAACCGCGCCCCGCAAGTGACGCCGATCCCCAACCAGACCGTGGCGGAGGGGGACGTCCTCGACGTGCCGGTGCTGGCGACCGATCCCGACGGGCTGAGCAACCTGACGCTGGGTCTTCTTGGCGCCCCCGCCTTCGTCACGCTGACCGACCACGGCAGCGGCCAAGGGACATTGCGGATCGCCCCAGTAGCTGACACAGCCGCAACCTACCTGAACCTCACTGTCATCGCCAGTGACCACGACTCCGTCGTCCCTCTGGAGGGACGGGCCTCGTTCAGGCTGATCGTGACACCGAGCGGACCGCTCACGCTTCCGGCGACCCTAAACATCGATCCGGATACTCTCAACCGGGGGAGCAACGGGAAATGGATCACGGCGTACATTGAGCTGCCAACGGGCTACGACCCAGCCGTCATTGCCGTCGCGACCGTGGCACTCACCGAAGTAAACGGGCAGCCCCTGCCCCAAGCGATTCATGCCCAGCCGAGCCCGGTGGCGATCGGGGACCAGAACGGGAACGGTATCGCGGATCTGATGGTCAAGTTCAGCCGGAGCGCCGTCCAGCAGGTCGTGGCGGACGGGGATCATATCGTGCTCAGCATCGAAGGCGCCCTGAACAATGGACAGGCATTCTCGGGGAGCGACACGATTCGGGTGATTCACTGACGGTGTCTGGTCGAGCGTCTGGGCCCCGAGGCGACCCCGGCCTCGGGGCGGGAGCCGGCAGATGCGTCGTTCGTCGCGCCGCCGCCTCCTGTCGTAGCCATTCATGTCCAGGCCAGTCTCTCCCTTCCGTTGAGGAGGACAATAGAGAGAACGGACGGGACGGCCTTCGCTGGGCAAACCAGCGCCAAGATCGCCCCCGCAATAGTCGGGACCCCCCAACCCGCCGGATCAACTCTGCTTCTGGTAATCGCCCCATCGACCGTTAACCCCGATACTGTTCTCAGTCCTGTGTCTCACGACACCGCCGTCGGAACAAATCCCCCCATCCCCCCTTTGCCAAAGGGGGGCAGTCAGGGGAATTTGCCAACGGGGGGTGAGGAGGGGTCTTGCCGAGTGATGGCCTTTGTGTGCAGCTCTCGACAACTACACTCGCTTTGAGTCAAATTAGTTCGAGAAATCATGGGTCGGCGCGGGATGACCCCATCCCTTGCGGCCACTTTTCGCTTGACACTCGGAGCGCATTATCCTATTGCCTCACGAACATCCAGCTCGTCATGGGCTGCGCCGCCGAGCCGGAGAGCCTGAGGCGAATGCTGGAGGAGGCGAGGGTCGTCGTGTGCACCAGTCTCGTGGCCGGCAAGGTGCGGTCCATGGCCCCCGAGGGGACGGAGATCATCGGGGACGATCGCACCCTGAACCAGGGGGGCCTGGAGATGCTGCGACAGCGACTGATGAGCCTGATGGCTGGCGGTCCGGACAAAGCAGGGCAGCGTGGGCGCCGCTGAAACGGGGCGGGCGCCGGCGCCCCTGCTTCGGATCTATCTGCTCCTGCTCTTGGCCACGGTCTTCTGGGGCGGGTCGCAGGTGGCGGGGAAGATCGCCATCCGGGAGATCCCGCCCATGACCGCCGGCGTCTTCCGCTATGGCATTGCCTGCCTCGTCCTGCTCGCCCTGTTCTGGCGGCGCTTGCCGTCCTGGGGGTCGTTGAGCCGGCAGGATCGGTGGAACCTGGTGGCTCTCGGAGTCCTGGGGACGCTCATCAATCACATCTGCTCGTACGTTGGGCTCTACCTGGCGCCGGCTTCCCACGCGGCGATTCTCGGGCCCACCACGAGCCCGATCTGCACGCTGGCCCTCGCCGCGGGATTCGCGGGGGAGCGCCTGACCCGCGCCCAGATGGGCGGCATGGCGCTCTGTCTGCTCGGAGTCATCCTGGTGGCCCGGCCGGGCGGCCCGTCCACCGCGACGACGCGGGCGGTTCTGCTGGGGGATCTGCTCCTGGTCCTGAGCGGACTGGCGTGGGGGGTGTACTCGTTCCTGACCAAGATCGCCATGCGGCGACTGAGCGCCATGGCCGCGCTGGCCTACGGGATGGCGATCGGGTCCGTCCTCCTGATCCCGGTGGGGCTCGTGGAGCGGCCGTGGGCGGCGCTCGCTGGTGCCTCGGTCCTGGCCTGGGCCTCGCTGCTCTATGTCATCGTGGGATGCACGGTGCTGGCATCGTTCTGGTGGAACCTGGCGATCCAGCGCGTGGGCGCAGGGCGGACCGCGGTGTTCGGCAATCTCCCCCCGGTCTTCGGCGTGCTGCTCGCCTGGTGGGTGCTGGGGGAGCGGCTCACGGCAATCCAGCTTCTCGGAGCGGGCCTGACCCTGGCCGGGGTCTGGGTGTGTCAGGGGCCGGGCGTCCTGCAGGCGGCCTGGCGGCAAACCCGTCTGCGCCTCGGCGGCGCGGCGCTCACGAAGCCGGGGCAACGATGAACCCGGAGAAAGCAATCCCACCGCAGAGCACGCAAAGCACGCAGAGGATTCATTCCCCGCGGCTGGCCGCCAGCTCGTCATACCGGCCCCGGTTTTCACCGGGGTAAACTCCAGCCGGTATCCAGAATGGCCGTGGTCAAACACCTGAAGGCTTCCGGACCACGCTGCCTCGCCTGCGTCGCGCGCTTGACGTCTTCACATCTCATCTGATACATACTCCCACATGAAGACGACCGTAGAGATTCCCGATTCGCTTCTGGATGAGGCCCGCAGGCTAGCAGCCAGGGAAGGGCGGCCCGTCCGCGCGCTGATTGAAGAAGGCCTGCGAAAGGTGCTGGCTGAGCGCAAGCGGGCGGCGACTTTCCGGTTGCGGAAGGCCACCTTCAAGGGGCAAGGCCTCCAACCACATCTGGCCGGCGCGACCTGGGAGCGAATCCGCGACACCGCCTACGAGGGTCGTGGGGGGTGATCGGCGTCGACAGTAACCTCCTCGTGTACGCCCATCGCGAGGACTCGCCGTGGCATGATGCGGCCTGCGCGCGCATCGCAGAGCTGGCCGAAGGCAGAACCCCACGGGTCATCCCATGGCCCTGCATTCACGAGCTTCTGGCAATCGTCACGCACCCAAGCATCTACGCCCCACCGACACCTCTCGCCGCGGCCATTGACCAGGAATCCGCTCGTCCGTTGACACCCCCGTCATGATGCACTAAGGCCCTGCCCGTGTGCATGCGGCCGCGGTGGGGCCGGAGGCGTGCGTGATGATCCTGCGCGATGCCCGACCCATTCGGATTGCGATCAAGACCCTTGAGGAGGGCTTGCAGGATTTCGGGTCACGTGGAGGGCGGTGGCGGTGGGAAAAAAGGCAGCCTCCGAGGCGGAACCTACTTCACAAGCCGGGAAGCCACCCGAAGGGTCTTGACGCCCAAGCGGCTCCAGCTCCTCCGGCTGATCCGCCAGGGGCGGCCTGACTCCGTCTACCAGCTTGCGAAGCTCCTCGGACGCGACTTCAAGAATGTCCACGAGGATGTGCAGACGCTGGCCGCCTACGGCCTCGTCTCGCTCAAGAAGAGCGCCGCCGGGCGGCGCACGACGGTCCCCAGGGCCCCCTTTTCTGCGATCGAGTTTCGTATCGCCGACTGATCGCAGCCAGCGCTGGCGTCGGCGCGAGCGGCGGAGAGACCGCTGCCCGCAGCGGATGGCCGATCCCGCATGCCACGTCGTTGATCCTACGGGCCCCTCCTCCCCTCCGAAGATCCAGATTCGCCCTCATCTGGGAACCGAGCGGGACTCCGACTCTGGATGTCGCCCAAATTCCCGCCTATTCTCTCCCGTCAAACAGCCATGCCTCCTACAAGCGGCGGCCGGCGGCCTGGACGAAGGGGGCGATCTCCTGCATCAACTGCCGGAACAGGGCCGGCTTGAGGGACTGGATGCCGTCGCTGAAGGCGATCTCGGGCCGCACGTGGACCTCGATCATGAGGGCGTCGGCCCCGCAGGCGATGCCGGCCTTGGCCATGGCGCCGACGTATTCCCAGTGGCCGGTGCCGTGGCTCGGGTCCACCATGACGGGCAGGTGGCTCAGCTTCTTGATGACCGGGACGGCATTCAGGTCCAGGGTGAAGCGGGTTGCCGTCTCGAACGTGCGGATGCCCCGCTCGCAGAGGACCACGTCGTAGTTGCCCTCCGAAAGGATGTACTCCGCCGCCATCAGGAACTCCTGGATGGTCGAGGAGATGCCCCGCTTGAGCAGCACCGGTTTCC
>DATIFO010000214.1:0-8758 GCA_035455275.1 Methylomirabilis sp. (SeqCode)
GCCGTGGCAGCAGGTGGACAGGCCCCTGGGGTGGCGCGGGGTGGCGCCGGTCTGCCCGATCTGGTTGAGGTGGGTCATGAAGCGGAGGACCGCCTGCCCCTCGCCGGAGAGGTCCACCAGCGACTTGCTCCCCCCCAGGGAGGCCTTGGTCTTCCGCAGAAAGCCCAGGATCAGGGTCTCGGCCTCGCCGGCGTGGACCTGGCCGTCGGCCTGAGGCTTCGTCCAGCCGGCCCCCGCCACGAACAAGAGGTCGGCATCGGGCCGGATCGTCTGCTGGTCGGCCGGCGGCGCCTGGACGCCGATCACGCTGGTCCGCTTGCAGGCTTCCGGGACCTCCACGGCGACCCGCTCAACTGTCGCGGCCCCCGCCGCCCCCTTCCAGGGCTCCTGACAGCCCGGATCGAGGAGGACGACCCACGGGCGCTGCGCGCGCGTGAGGACGGCCTCCATGCGCTGGCGATAGTACCAGCGAGAGATCGAGAGCCTTCCGCCGCCCGCCGAGATCCCCGTGACGTGGGTGTCGATCCGGCCATTCAATCGCTGCGCCACTCCCGGCAGGACGCGGGACCAGCGAGAGGTCGTCGGGGCGACGATGAGCGTGGCGCCCGTCGCCCGGCAGACGGCCTCCGCCGCCCCGGCGTCGCTCGCATAGCGCGACTGGCCGAAGTCAAGACCCGACACGCCGAGGAAGCGGGTCGCCCCGCAGGCAGCGATGGCGTTCGCCGCACCCTGCACCTCGCCGCCCACCAGGCCGATGGTGAACGCTCCACCGCCCAACCCGCCGGCCAGGCTCTTCGCCGCGGCCAGCGCCTCCAGTGCCGCTTTCCCCAACGACCCATCCGGTTCAGTGTGCGCAAGATAAAGGATGCTCTCCATCAGTGCTCCCGGTGAAGTATAAAACGTAGAGCGTACTCCGGAGTCGTCCCTTACGTTTCACGTTTCACGCATCACGTTTTACGCCTTATCCCCCCTGATCCACGCGACGATCTCGTGCGCGACCGCTTCGGGCGCGAGGTCCTTCACCACCCGGGTCTCTCGCCGCTGCGCGGGCAGCGACACGCTGGCGAACGTCACCCCTTCCGCACCGACCTGGGCGGCCTTGGCCCGCTGGAGGGCGGGCATCACCGACCGCATGTTGGTCATGCCGACCTGGGGATTGTTCGGCGGCTCGGGGAGATGGCCGGTCGCCCATCCCACCACCACGGGAGGTCCGGAACACGTCGAGACCTGGTGCCGTCCCCCCTCGATGCGCTCCAGGATCCGGAAGGCCCCGCCCTCGCCGACCGTGAGCTGATCCACCCCCTGGAACTGGTCCAGGATCCCCAGAAGCTCCCCGAGCATCGAGAGCGTGGCGCCCGCCCCCCGCGAGGCCGATTCCCAGCCGCCGAACAGCAGGAGGCGCGAGCCATCCAGTCCCGGGATGGCCTGGATGGCGGCCGCCAGCGCGGCTGCCACATCGGGTGCTTCGGTGAATCCTCCGGCCGGCCCATCCAGGGCCACGAAGTCGAACGGCACCTTCTGCGCCACCGTCATCATCACCTGCTGGAGCTTGGCCTTGGGTCCCAGACTCAGCAGCCAGACCTTGCTGCCCGGCTCCGACTTCGCCAGGTGCGCCGCCTCGTACAGTGCATGCGAGGCCCACGGATCCAGCACCGCGGGCAGCATCATCTCGTTCTTGAGGGCCGGCCCAGCGGGTCCCGTGACCGGCTCCAGCGTCTGGAGCGGATCGGGTACGATGCCACCGCAGACGACGATGTGATATCCGGTACTCAATTGGACCTCCAAAACGCTCAGCAGTACGGCAGTTCGGTTGTTCGATGGTTCGAGTACAGCCGAACAGCCGTACGGTCGAACAGCCGAACGCTCTTAGTTCTCCGCCGAATGCAGCCCCCCGGCCCCCGCGCGGAACTCGATGTTGGGGCGTCCGGGGCCGCCCTGGCCGGGCTCGGAGCAGCTCCAGAGGCACGCCCCGCAGTGCACACACTTCTCCCGGTCGAAGGCGGGGACACCCCGCTCGCCCGGCGTGATCGCCTGGCCCGAGCAGATCTCGATGCAGATCTTGGTCCCGCACGCCTCACACAGCGAGGGATACAGGAAGACGACGTGATCGGGATACCCGGGAGGCGCCTGCACCTTGCCGCCCAGCAGCAGGGCATCCTGGTGAGAGACCAGGAGCCGCCCGTCGTAGGGGATCTCTGGCCAGCCGGACCGGGTGAGGAGCGCGTTGTGCAGCGCGACGCCCTTCGCCGCGCACTCCCGGCGAATCCGCGCGATCTCCTCGGCGGGGATCTTCCCGCGGTAGTACTCCTCCACCGTCGGCGGCCGCCTGGGCGGCGGCAGCGGTGTGCCGAACAGCGTCAGCTTGCCGCCGCTCAACCCGGTGAGGCCCATCCCCAGGAGGCCGATCAGCACCCCGCGGTGGAATCCGTCACGGGCCCGCGCCGCCACCTTCCCCTCCGCTTCCACCCAGCTCTCGCGGCGGCGCTTGACGTAGGCCTGCTCCAGGTGCTCCTTGGTGAACGGTCTCCCTTCCTGCAGAAGCTCGATGACTCCCTCGGCGAGTTGCGTGCCGGTCGTCCACGCCTCGTCCACGCCCGATCCCGTGAGGACGTTGGTGCTGCCCGAGCCCTCCCCGATCCGGGCGTACCCATCACCCACCAGGTGCGGCTCTCCGCGCTTCCCGGACTCTTGCAGCGTCTTGGCCCCCCAGGACCGGAGCCGGCCGCCCTGGAGATATCGCCAGAGGTACGGGTGAAGCATCCAGTGCTGGAGGTAGCGGTACGACGTGCGCACCGGACTCTCGAACCACGAGGGCACGAAGATCCCGAGCGAGGCAAGCCGGTCGGGGTACACGTACAGGAAGCCGAAGATCTCGGGCTCCGGGTAGCCGAACGTGTGAAGGACCGTCCCCGGCGCTAGGCCGCAATCCTCTCGCAGGTCCATCACCATCTTGGCCCCGACCGCCCAGTCGCGCCGCTCCCGGCCTTCCGGCAGGCCGAAGTGCTCGTCGATGTGTCGCCCGATGGGGCCGACCGGCCCGTCGCCCACCACGGTCAGGGCCGCGCGAATATCCATGCCCGGCATGAACCCCGCGTCGGGGTTCCCCTGCCTGTCGGTCCCCTGGTCGATCAGCCGCACGCCGACCACGCGGCCGTCCTCGATGAGCGGCTGGGACACCGGCATCCCGGGCCAGATCTGGACCGTCCCCGAGGCCATCACCTGCCCGCCGACCCACTGATTGAACTGGCCGATGGAGAGGAGCAGGCCCCCGTCCTTCCGCAGGAAGGGCGGGATGTAGGGGAGAGTCAGGGCCTCCCCCTCGTAGGGAAGCGCCCGTTTGAAGGCGCGGATGAGCCGATCGGCCAGGCGCAGGGGCGCCGACCGGCGGCTGGCGCCGATCGGATCCAGCAGGTACAGGACCCGCTCCTCCGTGACCGGCGCGGCCAGCGGGATCTGGGACGGGTCCAGGTCCGGGAAGGAGACGCGAACCCCCCGGCCGCGGGTGACCACGCCGGACACCCCGAATCCGATGTCGTCGGCCCGCTCGTAACAGATGACCTGCGGGGGCAGGCCCGGCAGGATCCGGCTTTCGACCAGCGGCGTGCCGTCCTCCCGCAGGAGTCGCCGAGACAGGGTGGTGAGAAAGCCGCCCATGGCCGGCCCGAAGCCGACGCAGGCGATATCCACCTCCATGCTCTGTCGCTCAATGGGTACCGAGTCACCCGTCACACTTCGCCTCTTTCAGCAGCCGTCAGCCCTCAGCCCGAAAACCGCCAGGGACAGCGACGGGGATTGGTGCCCTCCGCGCTTGGCGGCCGGGCCTCTGTTCTCGGCCCTCGGCGCTTGGTGCTCGGCGCTCTATTGCGGGTAGTCCAGCGCCTCCGGGATCATCACCTTGGTCAGGGCGATCGCGGCCCGGTCCTTCGCCAGCCTGGCCCCGGTGAGACAGCCATCGGTCTTCAGGCGAAACCGGACGAACTCCTCCAGCCCATCGAAACGCACGCACGGCCCTGCCTTGGCGGGATGGGATCCCGGGGCGCCGATGAGATGGAGGCCGGGGATGAGCGGCGCCATGGGGTCCGCCTCCGCCGCCCCGCAGCACGCCGCGTCCCCGTCCCAGGCGGGGTGCCGATTGTACCCGTACACCAGCTCGGCCGAGATGCGCCCCACCTCGCCCGCGGCGCGGGCCGCCTGCACGTGGCAGAGATCGGTCAGGAAGGCCACGGTCCCCGCCAGCCCTTCGGCCACCACCGGGTTCTCGGGCCCCTTCCGCTCCAGCTCCAGCACGTCCAGGATCTGGTAGCGCGAGGCCAGCAGCCAGCAGAGCGCATCGGCCAGGGGGAAGGTCACCCCCTGGCGCGTCCCGTGATACAGCTTGGCCCCGTCGGCATCGCTCGAGCCCTGCAGGTGGGTCAGGGTCCACAGCCAGAGCTGCATGGCCGTCGCGACCGTGCAGGCCCCGGTCCCCGGACGCTCCGCGGCGATCCGCCGCATCTCGGCGATCCAGGTCCGGAACTGCTCCAGGAACAGCTCGCTGGTCATGGTGACCGAGAGCTGGCGGCGCTGCACGGCCTCGGGACCCTCGTAGGTCGCCTCCAGCTGGGCGTCCATCCACTTGTGCCCCAGGAAGCCGGGGCAGTCTTCCGTGATGCCGTATCCCCCCATCAGGCTCACCGCTTCTCGCATCATGTTCGCCCCGTGACCCGTGTTCCAGAGCTTGCACGCGGGGCACAGGACGTTCGCCAGCGAGTCGAGGACCAGGAACTGCACCAGCGGGTCGGCCGCGAGGGCCGCGTGGCGCGCCCCATCCCGCTCCGCCTCGCCGGTGGCCGAGAGGGCGATCCACTCCAGGGCGTCTTTCTGGAGGCGCCGGAAGGCCCGCATCTGGGCCGTTCCCCCGGCGATCCCCCGCTCCGCGAAGATCTGGTCCTTGCGGCGCTCCAGGGGGTCCAGCTCGTCGAAGAGTCTGGCCGTGGCGAACCCCAGGGAGGCCCCGGCCTCGCCCGTGGCCCAGACGTCGGTCAGCCGGTGGAGGACGTCCTCTTTCTGCTGGAGGCCCAGCTCGTAGCGGGGCGACCCGGGGACGATGGTCTCGCCGCCGCGGAAGCGGCCCCGCTGGTAGCGGATGACCGGCTCGATCGCCGAGAGCAGCTTGGCCGAGGTCATGAGCCCCACCGTCACGCGCGTCCGGCGGAACACCGCCTCGATGATCTCGCTGTGGCTGTAGGCCGGGACGATCACCCCGTCCTTGATCGTGTACCCGCCGACGATCCGGCTGGCCGGCACCTGCAGGCTGAAGACCGGATCGCTGGTGGAGGACAACTGGTGGACCAGCTTCCGGGTGGGCACCCCGCGGTCGAAGGTGCCGGGGTCGGTCCGCTCCAGGATGACCATACAACTGCCCTTGATCCGCGGATCGTCCGAATCCACCGCAGCCGTGACGAAGTCGGCGAACCCCATGTTGGTGATGAAGCGCCCGCGCTTGTCCACCTGGAGGATCGGTTCCTTCCCGTCCTCCCACCGGGCGATGCGGAGCTTCCCGCTCAGGAGTCCGGTCTCGACCCCGACGTAGGGGAGCGGCTCGGTCAGGCTGAAGGCGCCCCGCCGGATCTGCCGGTCCTCTCCCGGCTGCGGCGGGACGGCGTGCCGCATGTAGCTGTCCCGCTGCGCGGGCGTGCCGCGCTCGTGGATGGGGGCCAGCGCCAGGTTCCCGGCCAGGCTGCACGTGGCCGCCCCGCCGTCCACCCACGAGATCTCGAACGCCACCAGGGCCAGGGCCATGTTCTTGGGCCCTTCGATGTACCCACCCTGTTCCGGGTCCATGTAGACCGTGGTGATGCCCGATTCGTCGTACGCCTTCAGCAGCCTGGCTTTCTGTTCGGTCCATTCGTGGGAGTTGCGGGCCCCCTCGGCCACGAGCCGGGCCACGGGTCCGCGGGCCACCGAGCGGGCCGACTGGACCAGCATCTGGAGATCGTAGCGGTCGGCAAAGCGCCATAGGATCTGGCGCACGTCGTCCCCGGGGAGGGTGCGCAAGGTCTCGGGACTCTTCTCGACGCTCGTGACCATGCCAGCGATCCTTTCTTCGTACCCCTCGCCTTCACCCGCCCGCCTCGGGCCGGGCGCAGAGAGGGATGCGCGGATCCTCGGGGCGACTCGGCCCCGCAGGCTCCAGACGTATCGGGAATGAACGAGAATGACGCCGAGCTCCGGTGGACTGATCTCCCGGCGGCGGAGATTATCCAATCCGGCCTCTCCAGGCAATCGAAATTTGACGATTGGATCGCCTGGGCGGTCTTTTCCCCTCTCCCCCCATCGATCGGCTACCGCCGTCGGGTGTCAAACGGCTCGGGGCTGGCTGCCGTTGGTGAACTGCCGCCTTGGCGCTAGACACCGCATGGGTTCTTTGATAGCGTTACTCCGTTTCGCGGTCGCGCCAGGATCGCCTCGATCACATGGCCCTCAGCCAGTCCTGTGTCCCGGGGGGGAGCATGGAAGAACGGCACGCGTCCGAGTTTTGTCCGAGATGTCAGTCGGTCCAACGAACCCTGCAATTCACCGAAGACGCTCACCTCGTCCGCCGCTGCCAGGTGTGCGGTTTCCCGCTGGAGGGTGGCCTGGTCCTGGAGGGCGGGGAGTCGGCGGGCCTCCCGAGTCCCTCGGAAGTGAAGATCCTCTGCGTGGACGACGATCCCCTCATCCTCCAGCTCATCGGCGACATCCTGCGGTTCCAGGGCTACACCGTCCTGACGGCGAGGGATGGTCCCTCCGGCCTGGAAGCCGCGACGCGGGAGCGCCCCTCGCTGGTCCTCCTGGATGTCATGATGCCCGGCTTGGACGGTTTCGAGGTCTGCCGCCGGCTGAAGGCCGACCCGGACCTGATGGCCATCCCGGTCATCATCCTCACCGCCATGGCCGATCCAGCGCTCCGCTCCCGCGCCTCCGAGGCCGGGGCCAAGATGGTCTTGCAGAAGCCCGCCCCCACCGCCACGGTCCTCCGCACCATCGAGGCGGCCCTGGTCCGGCCCCGCTCGGGAGAGCCCGCCCTCGGCCTGACCGAGGCGGGGATGACGCGCCAGCCGGGGACGCAACCGGACCTCTCGGTTCCGACGCGGCCCACGCCGCTGACGGTCTGGACCGCGGACGGTGCCACACTCCAGGCGCGGATCTCGCTTCGCCTGGTTGCCGAGGGCCACGCCGGCCCCGAGACAGTCCAGGACCGGCTCAACGAGCCCGATCGGTTCCTGGCGCTGTCGGTGGCCGCCGATCCCCCCGTGGTCTTCCTCAACAAGATCCAGGTGGTCCGGGTGGATGTGGCGGAGGACGTCCCCGAGGCCGACGCCGAGGAGCGCTCGATCGGCGTGAGCCTGGAGCGGATCACGGTCCAGCTCGTCAACGGCGAGCAGTTCACCGGCAGCGTGGGCATCGAGGGCCCGGACGGGAGGAGGCGCCTCTCGGACTTCCTGAATGCCCAGCCGGCCTTCCTGCCCCTTCACGGGACGGACCGGCTGCACCTCTTGCACAAGCGGTTCGTCGCCCGCATCGTGCCGCAGAGATCCTGAGCGCAGCCTGCCCGGTCCCCTTCGAACCCTCCTGCGCCCTCCGGGACGGTCCGGAATTGGCACCCGTTTGTCCGGTCGAGGTGGTTTTCCCCTTGACTCCGAGAGACGGGACTGAAAGCATTCCAGGAACGATCTGCCTCCGTGCGGCCTCGAATGGGGGGCGCGCCTGGCAGGCGCGCATGCGCGCCGGGCCGCCACGGACGGGTCCGAGGGGAAGGGGGTGATCTCCGTTTCGCACTGACGGATGTCCGGATCGGATCTCTCGAATGGACATGGCCTGTGATTCCAGGAGGGATATGCCATGAAGAGACTGCCTTCCTTCGTTGCATTGATTGCGATCGGGCTGGCGCTTTCGTTCGGGTCGGCCTGGGCCGGTGAGAAAGTTGCCGAGGTGAAGCTCGGGTCGGTCCTCTCGCTCTCCGGTGCGGCGGCGAACCAGGGGACCCAGACAAAGACCGGGGCCATCATCGCGGCGGACGAGATCAACGCCAAGGGCGGGATCCCCGCGCTGGGCGGGGCCAAGATCAAGCTCATCTTCGGCGACTCGCAGAGCAAGCCCGACGTGGGCGCCTCCGAGACCGAGCGCATCATCCAGCGCGAGAACGTCCCGATCCTCTTCGGCGCCTACCAGAGCGCCGTGACCACCGTGACCACCGAGGTGGCCGAGCGATACAAGACCCCCTGGCTGGTCACCGGCTCCGTCGCCGACATCATCACCCAGCGCGGCTTCAAGTACACCTTCCGGCCGAACAACAAGGCCGTTTACGACGCCAAGGAGCAGCTCGGGGCCATCAAGACCCTCGCCGAGGAGACCGGGAAGGGCCCCAAGAGCATCGGCATCCTGGTGGAGGGGACCGACTGGGGCAAGTCCCATGCCGGGAACCTGCGGAAGCTCGCCAAGGACATGGGCTACGAGATCGTTCTGGATGAGGCCTACTCCCCCGGGACGGTGGACTTCTCCGCCCAGATCCTGAAGATCAAGTCGCGGAAGCCCGAGGCGATGGTCATCGCCATGTACACGCCGGATCACATCATCTTCACCAAGCAGTCCTACGAGGGCAAGCTGGACCTCCCCTTCGGCATCCACTCGGTGGGCGCCGGCTCCGAGGACCCGAACTTCTACAAGGCGGTCCCCGTGCAGGCCATCGAGTACATGTTCGTCCAGGAGGATTTCCAGATCGACATCACCGAGTTGG
>DATIFO010000215.1:0-4184 GCA_035455275.1 Methylomirabilis sp. (SeqCode)
GGGCAGGAGTTGGCACCCCGCGTGCGGTCCCTGGAGCGGGGTTGCCGTGGCTTCGTCGGGCCAGTCCCTCAGCCACTCTGGATGAGAAGCATGCCCCTTCTACTCGATCACCCAACACGTGTCAACACGAAATCCCAGGAGGCTTCCGGGCCGCGGCGATTGTGCTGGGAATCATGCAATGGGGGTCGTACGGAGTCCCCAAGCGCACGGGCACCCAAGCCGGACGCTCGGACATGTATGCCGGCGGAGGCCCTGCGGAGGCGGGGCCGAAGTCCGGTGGTGATGACGACCTTGACCGGCCCGCTCTCGGCCGCAGTAGCTGGGAGGTGGAGGCCACGCAGCGAAACCACTGCGGAAGAATCCGAGCTCGGCGGGCTCGGCCTGGGCTCTTGACAACATGGCGGCTGGCCGTCGCCTGCGCGGATGGGGGCAAGGCCCTCCTGACAGGGCGCACGCACATCCTGGGCTCTGGATCTCGTTGAAACCCTGAGTGTCCTCAGAAGTCGGTGCCGGGAGCCGGGAGCCTCGCCCCCATCCGCACTCCAGAGATTGCCGATCGCCTGTATGCCGAACGGCAGTCCATCAATACTCGGGGGACTCGAACCTCCGCCACGCCGGAACGAGAACGCTGATCTGGCTGGCGATGGGTGGACCCGCCGCATGATGTCTGCACTCCTCGCGGACGTAATCCCCGACATGCAGGCCCTCCAGGCTGTGGAGGCGTTGACCCCGATCATCGAGGAACACGGCATCGCGCCCGACGATCAGTTTGAGGTGATGGCCATTCTCCACCAGGACCACGGCCCTCTCGGCAGGATCCACCCGGACCAGCAGACCTCTCGATCGGTGGGGATCGGCAGACACTTCCACGGCCACAAGCAGCACACAGACCAAAGCAACCGGCAGCACCGGCAACAGCCTTCGCATGACCAACCTCCTCCCTCAGCCTGGCGATCGGGCACCCCTGCTTGTTCCATCAACTGAACCGCGCCCCAGCCACACTTTTCGCGGCGCACTGGGCATCTTCGGCCCATGACTCTCCACTATCTCCCGCGCGTTCCAGGCTGGCGGACTGAAAAGCAAACGATGTGCCGGATGGCCCCCCGGACTCATCGACACTGCAACTACGCAATCTGCCTGGCGATCCTGGGGAGGCGGCTCACAGACATGTGGCGTGGAGCGAGAGTGGAGACCGAATCCAGATACAGGCGTGTACCGAGAGGGAGACACCCCAATCCCGTCATCCGTCACGTCACGGCGATGCGGGCGGAGCAGTCCATGATGGAGCCCAGCCTCACCCGTGGGCCTCTGCGCCGCCAGTCCGCACAAGGAGAACTGCACGGGGTGAAAGGCTGGGACCGGAATTCCGGAATGGCACTTGACCGATGCCGCCGGCCATGCTAGACGGGACATGCGTGGACGGGATGGCCGGCAAGACTGGGTGGCCGCGGGCACGCGTGCGGGAGGAAACCCCATGACCACCGAAGATATGATGGAGGTCGCCCTGGACCTGGCCCAGTTGCACGAGATCCCCAGCGACTCGGGGGTCCACGTCAGGAGCGACAGCGTCAAGAAGCTGTACGCCACCATCGATTGCGATGTGGGGGATCTGCTGCTGGCGCGGGAACTCAAGTACGACGCCGTGCTCACCCATCATCCGGAGGGGGTGGCCTCCCTCCACGGCTGGAAGCTGATCCGCCGCCAGATCGAACAGATGGTCGAGTGCGGGGTGCCGGTGGCCAGGGCAGAGGCCTCCGTCCAGCGGCGCATGCAGTCCGTCGAGGTGAGCAGCCACGCCCGGAACTACGGTCGCGTGGTGCAGGCCGCCCAACTCCTGAAGCTGCCCTTTCTGAATGTCCATCTGCCCTGCGACGTCATCACCCGGCGCCTCATCGCGGAGAAGATGGCGCCGTTCAATCGGCCCGAGAGCCGCGCGACGGTGTCCGACGTCATCACCGCGCTCCAGGAGTTCCCGGAACAGAAGCTGGCGGCCACCGAGCCCCAGATCCGCCTCGGGGCGCCCGACCGTCTCGCCGGGAAGGTTGCCGTGGCCATGGCGGGGTACACCAATGGTGGCGTGGACGTCCTCCGGGCCTATTTCGACGCCGGGATCGGGACGGTCCTCATGATGCATTTCCCGGAGGCGGAATTAAGGGAAGCGCGCGAGCAAAAACTGGCGGGCAACCTGGTCATCACCGGCCACATGGCCAGCGATTCCATCGGCATCAACCTGTATCTCGACGAGCTGGAGCGCCTCGGGCTGAAGGTGACGCGCGTCGGGGGCATCATCACGGCGAAGTAGGCCGGGCTATTTCGGATATCGAATTTCGAATGTCGAATTTGGTCGAGCCGACCGGAACAATTCGAAATTCGCAATCCGTCCTTCGGCAAGCTCAGGACGCCCTGAGCCCGTCGAAGGGCGAAATTCGAAATCGAGAGGGGGGGGTTACTCCACCACGACGTTGGTGGACGTCCGCAGCACGCCGGGCACCGCCTGGATCTTGGACACCACCGCTTTCCCCAGGGCGTTGACGTCGGGCGCCTCGATGAGGGCGATGACGTCGTAGGCGCCCGTCACGGCGTGCGAGAGGCGGACCCCCGCAATCTTGGCCACCTTGTGGGCCACGTCCTTGGCCTTCCCGACCGTACACTCGAGGAAGATGAACGCCTGCACGGCCATGTCGGCACCTCCGACCCCGCCCGGTGAGTCGCGGGTCTCAACTCGCCTCCATCCCGATCAGAACGGCACGACCTGCATCAGCCGGTCCCCTGACAGGCCCGGCACTGGCCCACACCGATGCCCTCGCAGGCGGAGCGGGACAAGGGTTCCGCCCCTCTCGCGTGGGCTATCCCGGCAGCCCCCTCCGGTCCGCTTTGAAGCCCGGAGGCTACTGTATATCAGAATGGTCACTCCGCGCAAACACTCCACGTTCCCGCCCTCCCCTTTTCTTCCCTTTCGTTTTGACCTGGGAGGACTCTTGCGATAGAGTCTCGCGTCAGCGGCCCTTCGCCCCTTTCCCCACTCTCCCCCGGAGGATTCCATGGACCCAGCCATCGCCTTCATCCAGGAGCGACGTGAGGCCTTCGTGGAGGAACTGAAGGCCTTCCTTCGCATCCCCAGCGTGAGCACGAAGTCCGAGCACAAGGGCGACGTCCAGAAGGCGGCCGAATGGCTCGCCGGAGAGATGCGCGCCATCGGCCTGGAGCACGTCCAGGTCCTGCCCACGGCCGGCCACCCGGTGGTCTATGCCGACTGGCTGCACGCGCCCGGCAAGCCCACGGCGCTCATCTACGGCCATTACGACGTCCAGCCGGTGGAGCCGCTCGACCTCTGGACCAGCGGTCCCTTCGACCCCACGGTGAGGAACGGCGAGCTGTTCGCCCGGGGGGCTGTGGATGACAAGGGTCAGGTCTTCATGCACCTGAAGGCCATCCAGGCTCACCTCGCCACGGGGGGAAGACTTCCTGTCAACGTCAAGCTCCTCATCGAGGGAGAGGAGGAGATCGGGAGCCCGAACCTGGACGCCCTCATCCTGGCGCAGAAGACACTCCTCCAGGCCGAGGTGGTCGTGATCTCCGACACGGCCATGATCGCCAAGGGGTTCCCCGGCATCACCCACGGTCTCCGCGGCCTGGTGTATTTCCAGATCGACGTGGAAGGAACCAAGAGCGATCTCCATTCCGGCAGCTTCGGCGGCGCCGTGATCAATCCGGGCTTCGCCTTGGCGCAGGTCCTGTCCCAGCTCAAGGACCGGAATGGCCGGATCACGATCCCCGGCTTCTACGATGACGTGCGGAGGCTCCCGGCCGAGGAGCGCCGGGCGCTGGCCAAGCTGCCCTTCAGCGAGAAGAAGTTCCAGAAGGAGATCGCGGCGCCAGCCCTCTTCGGCGAGAAGGGCTTCACCACCCTGGAGCGCCTCTGGGTCCGGCCGACCCTGGAGGTGAACGGCCTCTACAGCGGCTTCATCGGCGAGGGCGCCAAGACCGTCCTGCCGGGCCGGGCCATGGCCAAGGTGAGCATGCGGCTGGTCCCGAATCAGGACCCTGCAAAGATCGCCCGCCTGTTCACCCAGCACCTGAAGCGGATCGCCCCCAAGACCGTCCGGATGAAGGTGACGGAGATATCCGGTCGCGGCATGCCCTGGCTGGCCCCCACGGATCATCCGGCCATGCAGGCCATGGCG
>DATIFO010000216.1:0-71433 GCA_035455275.1 Methylomirabilis sp. (SeqCode)
TAATTGCCTTGTAGTACTGCTGATCCAGCAAACACGCTTCAACTTATTGCAGACCACATCGTTCACCGATCCGCGGAGAGGACCAGTCGAAAGCCGATGCTGATGCCGCGGTAATCTGGGTCGTACTCGCGGCGGAACGCCGACCGCCAGCTTGTAGCGCTCTGGTGCCAACTCCCTCCGCGTACCACGCGGCTAGACCCCGATGGCGGCCCCTGGGGGTCCATCGACGGACTGCTGGCGTAGTAGCGCTCGTCATACCAATCCTGCACCCATTCCCACACGTTGCCGTGCACGTCGTACAAGCCCCAACCGTTCGGTTCCTTCTGCCCGACCGGGTGGGTGGAACCTGACGCGAAGTCTTCGCCATACCAAGCA
The DNA here is from genome assembly GCA_035455275.1 of Methylomirabilis sp. (SeqCode). Classification (GTDB taxonomy): domain Bacteria; phylum Methylomirabilota; class Methylomirabilia; order Methylomirabilales; family 2-02-FULL-66-22; genus 2-02-FULL-66-22. The sequence continues at coordinate 376 of DATIFO010000216.1, forward strand.
TGGCGCGCCAACTGCTTGGCGTCCTCGCCAAAGGAGTAAGCGGTCGTCGTTCCCGCCCGCGCGGCATACTCCCATTCCGCTTCCGTGGGCAAACGATACCGGGCGTGGCCCTCTTTCTGGTTGAGGCGCTTGATGAGCTCCTGCGCGTCGTTCCAGGACACCGTAGCCGGATTGGTCGGCTTCTTGAGTCTGCCCGCCATGCCCGGCAGGCTGTAGTAGGGATTCGACCGCGAGAGCGTGTACGGATTGCTGCCCATCACGGCCTCCCACTGCGCCTGGGTCGCCTCGTACTTACCGAGATAGAAGGGCTTGCTGATGGTTACCTGATGCCGCGGTTTCTCGTTGGCGGCCGCCTCGGGATCATTCTCGCTGGAACCCATCTGGAACGTTCCGGCGGGGATCAGCACGAATTCCATGCCGATGCTGTTCGTGTACGTCTTCTCGGCGGCGTGACCCACCTGCGGCACCGCGATAGCCGCACACAGGATCAGAAGACAGAATGAGAAGGGAACGCGACCGGTGATGGGCATGGCTAGACCGCCTTTCCCATTTCATATGCGACCCTCATTGCTTTGCTTCCTTTGATGTCTCCCATATTCCAAACGCCAGTTCCGTATATACTGAAGTGGAACAGTGTGTGTGGATGGTGTATCTCTCATGCGCAATCCCGGTCAGCGTCCGACCAGTTTCTGCAGTTGTTCCGGGTAGCGCGCCCCTTGAATCGTGATTTTGCAGGCAGTGCTTTCGAGCTCGCGCAGATCTTCCGGCGTAAGCTGAACGGAAGCGGCTCCGATATTTTCGCGCAAGCGATGCAGCTTCGTGGTGCCCGGAATCGGAACAACCCACGGCTTCTTGGCCAGCAGCCACGCGAGGGCGACCTGGGCGGAGGTCAATTTCTTCTGTTCCGCAAATCTGCCGAGCAGATCAACGAGGGCCTGATTCGCTTTTCGATTCTCGGGGCTAAAACGAGGGACCTTGTTGCGGAAGTCGGTGCTGTCGAACTTCGTGTCCTCGTTGATCTTTCCCGTGAGGAAACCTTTACCCAACGGACTGAACGGAACGAATCCGATCCCCAATTCTTCCAACGCCGGCAACACTTCCGATTCAGGCTCTCTCCACCATAACGAGTATTCGCTTTGGAGCGCAGTCACCCGCAGGACGGCGTGCGCGCGGCGGATGGTTTGCACCCCAGCTTCAGACATGCCGAAGTGCTTGACCTTGCCTTGATGAATCAGATCTTTCACTGTTCCGGCCACGTCCTCGATGGGCACGTTTGGATCAACCCGATGCTGGTAGAGCAGGTCAATTGTCTCGACTCTGAGCCTCTTGAGTGAGCCTTCGACGACCTGCTTGATATGCTCAGGCTGACTGTTCAGACCGCCCTGCTTGCCACCCTCACAATCGAACCCGAACTTGGTCGCGATGACCACGTGGTCGCGTGCCGGAGCGAGAGCCTCGCCTACCAGTTCTTCGTTGGTAAACGGGCCGTAGACCTCGGCAGTGTCGAAGAATGTGACGCCATGTTCGACGGCCGACCGAATCAGGGAGACCATCTCCTGCTTGTCTCCGGCCGGACCGTAGCCAGAGCTCATGCTCATGCAGCCGAGGCCGAGCGCCGATACTTCCAGGCCGCTCTTTCCGAGTGTGCGTGTTTGCATTGCTTTTCCTCCAAGCAATTTGCCCGCCCTCTGCCGTCGTGATGCGTATGGTACCGGCGGGCGCCTTTGAGCTTGTACGCGGGTGCTATTCACACCCCGGGTGGGAAGTCCGTAGAAGCGGCGAGCTCGGTCTGGGCTTCGAAACTGGCAATCCGCTTGCGCAGTGTCGTCAGGGTACTCTGGAGCGCCTGGGAGCCGAGCACCATGCGCAGCGCCGCAGGCTCCACGTCGACGCTTTCGATGATACGCGCGGCCATTCGGGCCGGGTCACCAGGAGCTAAGCCACTCTTAGGATCGAGCATCCGCAGGAAGCTATGTGCCGGGGTTCCGTCGTAGATGGGCACGAGCTCTGCGACCTGCGCGCTGCCGTAGCGGAACTCGGTGCGCGCGCCGCCGGGCTCGACGATCGTCATGCCGATCCCGAAGGATGCGACCTCCTGGGCGACCGACTCCACGAAGCCTTCGATGCCCCATTTCGTGGCGTGGTACATCGAGTTCCCCGGGAACGCGACCTGCCCGCCGTAGGAAGAGATCTGGATGATGCGCCCGCCGCCCTGGGCGCGAAGGTGCGGCAGCACGGCACGGATGAGCTGGATCGACCCGACCAGGTTGGTTGCGATCATGTGATCGACCTGCTTGTCGGTGAGCTCTTCCGCCGCGCCGAACAGGCCGTAGCCGGCGTTGCTGATGACCACGTCGATGCGTCCGACCTGAGCGAACGAGCGTTCGACGACCTCGCGGATCGCCGCTGTGTCGGTCACGTCGAGGACTTCGGCGCGAAAGGTTTCGTGATAACGCTCAAGCAGGTCGGCGACCTTGCCGGTGTCACGGACAGTTCCGACGACGCGCTCGCCGCGCTTGAGGAGCTGATCGGTGAGTTCGCGCCCGAAGCCGCTGCTGACGCCAGTGATCAACCATGTGCGTTGTGACATCGTGATTTCTCCCACTGATCATCAGGGCACGCCGATTGACGATTGGTGCAGGCGCACCGCGTCCAAGTCGTCACGCACCCTCTGGGGCTCGTCCACCAGCGGCATATTGGCCATGTCGTGCACGCCGTCCAGGGCACCTTGCAGGTCCCCATCGAGAGGGCCGAACAGCGCGTCGAAGTCCTCCGGTGCCGGGCCGGTGGTCGCGATGAGTTCGAAGGTCTTGCGCAACGCGTGACTGGAAGCGAGGCTGCGAACCAGGACGTCGGCGATCTGACGTCGCGCAACCCCGCCATCGCTCGGATTGCCGGCCTGCCGTGTATCGCCCTGCAGAAAGACAAGCTGGTGCTCGTCGGAACCGTTGTAGTCGAACCAGCCGGGTCGCACGATCGTGTATGGCAATCCGCTGGCGCGCACCAGCCTTTCGGAGCGCCTCTTCCAGTCGTGGGCCTCAGTAGCGCGGTTGTAGGCGCCGGTGCGGTTGGTGACTCCGATGGAGGTCATCAGTGCAATGCGCGCTTTCCGCGAACCCAGCACACCGAGGACGTTACGCACACCGCCGTAATCGACGTTCTCAGCCCCCACCTTTCCGGCACCGTCCGAGCCGAGGGTGAACACGATGGCGTCGACATCGTCCACCGCGGCGCAAAGTGTGTCGGGTCGGGTGACGTCACCGCGAACGACCTGCGCTTCGGAGGGAAGCTGACCCGCCTTGTCGAGATTACGGACGAGGGCGCGCACGGCATGGCTCTGGCGGACTGCTTCAGCGACGACGAGGCGCCCGATGCTCCCGGTTGCACCAACGACGAGCACGGTCATGCGGGGAATGGTCATGACATCCTCCGGCTTTTCGCTGTCGCGGCACCCGCCGTCCCCCCGCGGGTAACCTCGTCGACGACCTGCAGCGCGTTGAGTGTGCGGGGATAGCCGATGAAGGGCAGCAGCTGAGTCAGGACACCAATCAGCCGTGCGCGGTCGTTGCCGACGTGTAGGTTCGCGGCGACATGGCCCTTGACCTGCGGTTCGCACCCACCGAGCGCGACGAGCATGCTGAAGGCGAGAAGCTCGCGCGTTGGCACGTCGATGCCGATGCGCGTGTAGAAGTCGCCGAAGCAGTTGGCCGACAGAAAGCGCTGGATGTGCCCCTGGTCCTCGGGCGAGGAGGCATAAAGGTTCTCCACAACATCCTTCCCAACGATCTGCTTCTCGACCGCAAGGCCCTTCTCCGCACGGTTCTCTGGCGTGGTCGTGGACTGGCCTGGCAGGGGCAACTCGACGCCTCGCTCGGTGAGCACGTCGTTCGTAGCGTGGATGAAGTCGAAGACCCGCGCCATACCCACATAGGGCACCGCCTGGTACACAATCTCCTTGACCTCGACCGGAGTGACCCCGACGGTGAGCGCCGCGCCGAGCATGACGCGGTACTCACGTAGCGCCTGGCAGGCGATCATCGAAGCGAGCTGGACCATCAGCCGCGTCGGGGCATCCAGATGGCCGTGACAGAGCACCTCGTCGAAGGCGAAGTTGTCGAAGATCTCGATAAGCTCGGGGTCGGTCACCGCCAACGTGGAGACGTGGCCGGGAAAGAACTCGTCGTGATTCTTCCGCGCCTGCTCATTGGGAGGCATCGCCCTTCTCCCCGTCCTCTACCGGCTGTCCCACCGCCCTTGTGGCGCGCGGAGCAGACATCCAACCTACCACCCTAGATCAGGACATCCTCCATCCATCCCAGCTGGATCACCTCGATGCGGCGGAGGTCGCTCACGCCGATGTGGTATTCGGTGTCGGCCACCTGGATGTGGTGCGGGGTCACGTCCAGGGCCCGATCCTCGCCGAAGAAGGCGATCCGCTTCGCCTGGAGCAAGCGGGCGCCGACGGTATCCACTGCGACCGGATCGGTGCCCACGATCAGGGCCTTGTAGGGCCAGACGTAGCGCCGGTCGAAGAAGTTGGCACCCCGTCCGTAGAACTGGGGCGTGAGCGCACTGAGGACATTCAGGCGCGTCTTGCCCTTGACGATGGGCAGCGTCCAGATCTTGCCCAGGGCGGCGCAGCCATCGGGGTGGTATGCGGGCTTGTCCTGGACGAACGGGATGTAGTTCTTGAGGCAGGTCCCGACGCCCGCCCAGTGATGGGTGCGGAGCGGCCGGACGTTGACGAGCGCGGTCGCATTGAGAAAGATCGGGTTCCGCAGGACGCCCGAATCGGCCACGTCGAGCCGTTGCTCCAGGACGCCGGCATCCAGGACCCGGCGCCGGATGGCGGCCTCCAGCTCCGCGGGTGTGGGCAGCCGGTTCCACCCGTTCGTCTTGACCCCGACCACATCCGTCGGCTTCACCAAACCGCGCCAGGCCTCCGCCGCATTGCCGGTCCCGAGCAGCTTGGTCACGGCCTCGTCCAGCATGGCCTGGATGACCTCGCCGTTCATCTTGCCCTGGGCCCCGACGGCGTCGGCGTGCCGGATGAGGACGACCTTGGCCGTCGGGGCTGCCTGCGCCTGCCGGAGGATCCCGGGGCCCAGGGTGGCCGCGGCGACCGCGGTGCCCGTCGTGAGGCGGAGAAACTCCCTGCGGGTCGGTTGTGTCCTCATTGCGCGGTCCTTCTTGCCTTCTCGGTGGCCGCCAGCAGCGCCTCGCCGATCGTCTCGCTCGGGGCGCCGATGACCACGGTCAGGTCTGCCTGGCGCTGCCGGGCGATGGTCCATCGCCCATCGGTCGTCTGCACCCGATCCTTGCCAGCGGCAGCGGACAGGTATGCCGCCATGAACCGCCCATAGGCCGCCCCGGCTGCCGTAGCGGTCGGGTAACGTACCACGAGCAGGTGGGCGGCTGCGGCGTCCCGGCCGTACCGAGCGAGCACCGCCCCGGTCTCGCGCGTCAGGCCCAGGACGTTGTCGCGGGCGATGAAGAGGCGCTGGTTCAGCAGGATGTGGCTCGTCACATAGCGGACGCTCGTCTCGACCAGGCCCGCGTCCTTCCCGGGAATCAGCCCGATCGCGCGCGGCGCCTGGCCTTCTTCCCGGATGGCCGCCGCGGTCAGCCGCGCCAGGTGCAGGATCGCCGACTCTGCCTCGGCGCCCTCGCCGTCGGCGAAGATGCTGACGAAGTACCGCCCCTTCCAGAACCGCAAGAGCCCGCCGCCCTGCTCCGATCCCTGGCCGATCCCGATACCCTCGCCTTGCCGCTCGAACGAGAAGACGCCGAAGGCGGCCTCGGCCGACGCCATGCGATAGCATTCGACCGTCAGCGGCGGCTGGCCCGCCTTCTCGAACCGACGCACCGCAAGCCGTTCGAAGCCGTAGGCGAGAAACAGCTCGCCGGCCCCATCGATGTAATCGAACACCGTCCGGGCATCGTAATGCGCCTCCTGCCCGTCCCAGATCCACCCGTCGACAGCCGCTGGAAGGACGACAGCCTCCTGCCTGTTTGCCGCATCCGCCGACGCGATGCCCGCGGCCACGCACAGCCAGATCGCCAGGACTGGCACCATAGGGCGATTCATGTCGGGGCGTATCCTCTCTTCAGGTCTTCAAGAACGCGTCGATTGCCAACAATTCCTCGAAGATTTCACGGTCAGGCGGCTAGCCTCAGACAAGCAGAATATAGCTTGCTTGCCCGTCGGGCGCTTGCCTATTTCGCCAAAGTTCTTGCCAGATTCTCCGAGACTTTACGCGAACCCGATTCCTTGCCGGGTCATGCCTCTACGATTTCACGCTGAGGGGGCGAATCGACTGATGAAATTGCGACCTTACGGTTCCGCATTTCTGAATGCGCACGGGACGGAAGGTTACCTTCGGAGCTATAGGTACTCTTTTCATTTCTGGTATAGGGACCCCAGGTTGTTCTGCAACTCGTCGGCGGGATGGGCGATATTGCGGGGTTCATATGGCCGTCGTTCATGCATCACGACCGGTGGATGCGACAATCATGTGACTGTGCCCCTCGGTCGAGGGAACGGGCCCGCCAGCCTCGGCAGATCGATGCTGAATGTTTGGCGCGCTACACGGGGTCATACCGGTGCAGCAGGGAGGTCAGGACAGAGCAAGGCCTTCTATGGCGAATGCCCACGCACGGTTGGGTCCCCCTGGGGGCACCACTCATGTAAACGTTCCCCTCCAGGTCACGCCCGTCGCTGGGCCTGCCTCCAAGAGAACCTAGCTCACTCGCGACCCCTCAGGGCACCGCATCCTTCGCGCTCCTCGCATAGACGTCACTTTCCCCGCTGCGCTGCTCAAATCATGCGATTGCGTCGGTTCTTGCGTGGGAGCCTACATCAACCTGCTCGGCGATCACTGCTCGGAGGACAAGCGGAGCATGGGTCTCCGCCCTCGGTCTTCCCGCGGTATCGGTCCAGCTTCATCCGCGAACGACATCTTCGGGGCCGAGCGCCTTGAGATCACCCGCCACGCAAATTCGGAAGGAAGGTAGGATTCGACCTCACACTCGCCAGTCTGGGGTCACACTCCCGGATCATGATCCCCTGCTGGCGAAAGGGGCAGCTTTCAAGAGGGATCTTTCCTCGGGAGCTGTATCGGTGTGAGGACGGCTCTCCACTCACGCAGCACGGAGGAGGAAACGCCCCATGCCTGTCATGCACGAGAATGCCACCCGTGTCAGGCGGCTCGGCCAGTTGACACCGAAGAAACGGCCGGGTCCCGCAGAGCCTGAAACGGCCAATGGGACCTACCCCGCAGGCATCGGGCGGATTCCCGTGGAGGTCCGTTCACCCTTTATGTGATTTCGTGTCAATTTTCTTGTATGGGCACCTTCGAAGTGAGCTTCCGGCTCATCACCATCAGGACCACGCCTAACACAATAAAGGCGGCGCAGATCGGTCGCTGCACAAAAATAAGCATGGAGCCGCCCGACCCCTGGAGAGATGCCCGGAAGTGCTGTTCCAGCAAGGGGCCCAGGATAAATCCCAGGATGAGGGGGGCGATCGGCCACCCCTTCTTCTTCATCACGTAACCGGCCAGACCAAACAAGATTGCAGCCCACACGTCAAACATGCTGTTGCGGATGGAATACGCCCCCATGACCACGGCCCCCAAGACTATGGGGCCAAGGATGCGGTAGGGGACAAGGCAGAGGCGGGACCAGAGGCCGACGAGGGGCAGATTCAGTATGAGGAGCATCACATTCCCAATGTACATACTCGCCACCACGGTCCAGGCGAAATCACCGTGCTGCTTGAAGAGCATCGGGCCCGGCGGAAGCCCGTACATCATCAAGCTTGCCAGGAGCATGGCTGCGATGGGCGTGGTCGGAATCCCCAGGGCAAACAACGGTATAAACCCGGCTTGACAATTCGCGTTGTTGGCGGCCTCCGGGGAGGCAACCCCTTCGATCATCCCCGTTCCGAATCTTTCCGGGTACTTTGAAATACGCTTCTCGGTGTCGTAGGCAATGAAGGTGATCACGGAGGGCAACAAGCCGGGAAACACGCCGGTTACGAGACCAATGCCTGTCCCGCGCATGATAGCCCACAGCGACTTTGTCAGCTCCTTTCCCCGGGGGATGAAACGTCCCAGCTTGCCCTTATAGACGCTGCCGATCTGCTCTTCGGCACCCCACATGACCTCGGCGACACCAAAGAGTCCGATCAGGACAGGTATGACATCGAGACCGCGGAGGAGTGAGGGGAAGCCGAAGATCATCCGGTTGACCCCGGTCACGGGGTCCAAGCCGATCGTGGCCAAGACGATCCCCACCAGCCCAGCGGACACGCCCTTCAGGAGGTCGCTACCGGAGAAGGAGAACAGGGCGGTGAGGCTGAAGAACATCAGACCGAAATACTCGGGAGAGCCGAAAAGCAGGGCCAGCTCAGCGAGCGGGGGCGCGGCAAAGGAAAGAAATATCACCCCAACCGTCCCGGCGATGAAGGAGCCGATGGCGGCTACGGCCAGCGCTTCCCCGCCTCGTCCCTGCTTGGTCATCTGATAGCCGTCCAGAGTCGTGGGAACGGAAGCCGCTTCCCCCGGGATGTTCATCAGGATGCTGGTCGTCGATCCGCCGTACATGGCGCCGTAAAAAATCCCCGCAAGCATGATGATCGCCTGCGTGGGATCGAGGTACATCGTGATCGGAAGCAGGATGCAGATCGTCTCGGCGCCCCCGAGGGCGGGAAGAACCCCGACAAAGGTTCCCAGCAAGCATCCCAAGAAGCAATACAACAGGTTCATCGGGCTGACAGCCTTCAAGAACCCAGCGAACAATCCGAATTCCATGGATCACTCCCGCCCCATTCCTCTGGCCACCTCAAGGCAAAGGCACAGATGCGAGGTACGAGAAGACGAAGTAGAAACAGGCCGTGATGGATACCCCGATCACCGCGCACCGGACCCAGGAACGCTCCCCGAAGATTCTCTGAACCAGTGTAAAGAAGATGACGCTGCCGACGACGTACCCCAGGTATATGACGGACGCCCCGTACAAGAAGAGCAGCAAGAAGGCTCGGCCTGCGGCGCCCTTGTGCAGGGAAATGCCGACCTCAGCTTGGGCGGCTTTGCGCCTGATGAATCTCCGCACCAGGAGGGCCATCGCGCAGACGAACAGGAGGCAGGACATGAAGAGCAGGTACCAGCCGGGCCCGACCGAGTCGGCATAGAGCAGAGTCGTTTGCGTGAGACGCACCCCTTCGTAAATCCCCAAAGTCCCCGCAATCAGAAAAATTATTTCCAGGATCATGACGAACTCCAAAGACTCCCTGGACGGTTCATCCGACGCCTCTGGATTTTTTCGGGATTCGCATTTCCCTGCATCTGATAAACCGACGCTGAAGACTCCCCCGCTTGCAGGGCGTCCGGTTGCGGGGGGCATGCTTTCGAGCTGCCCCCCCGCAACCAAGATCGTCAGTGAACTGGCGCTGCAATGTTGGGCGGTCCGGGACTTGGCGGGCGGGGCATTGGACCCCGCCCGCGACCGAAGGGATGCTTGGCGCCCCCTTGGAAACGCACCATACGGTGCCCCGCGGCAAGACGCGGGGAACGAGCCTGGCGAGGAAAACCCTATTTGCTTACTACGGCCTTGACGCGTTCCCCCTCTTCAAGCACAAACTTCTTGTACTGGTCCCCGGACAGATAACCTGTGCTGAGTCCCAGTTTGTCAAACGCGGCGACAACCGTGGGGTCTTGGTCGGCTTCTCTGATGGCTTCCCTTACGGCATTGTCCAGGGTCTTGACGATATTTGCAGGTAGGCCGGGAGCGCCGCCCAGGCCGACCCAGAAATATGTGTCCACCGTCGGGAACCCCGCCTCAGCCATGGTGGGGACATCCGGCCAGCCCTTGTAACGCTTTCCTGATGGCGAGGTCACGCCCAGCACACGAATTTTGCCGGCGCTCAGCATTGCGATCATCTCGCCGGGGCTGACGAAGGCGACGTTCACGTGGGCGCCAGCCACTGCGGGCACGAGTTCTCCGCCGCCTTTATAGGTAACCATGCGGGTCTTGGAGACATCCACACCCTTGGCCTTCAGGGCGGCCTTCAACTGGTAAACCAACACATCCGGTATCCCCGTCCCCCCGATCATCCCGAAACTGACGCTGCTGGGGTCGGTCCGGACGGCTCTTACCAAGTCATCCATGGTCTTCCAGGGTGAGCTGGCTGGAACCATCAGACCCTCGGGTGTGGTGGTGGCCCGGGCTATGAAGGTCCGGTCAAACACCTTGTAGGGCAATTCGGGGGCCAAGGCATACTGCATCGAGCTGGTGCCTCCGCAGTCCCACAAGAGGGTGTACCCATCGGGTGCGGCGCTGACGGCCTCGAGGGTGCCGGGGATCCCGCTGCCGCCGGGTTTATTAACCGTCTGAACCGGCACGCCCAATGTCCTGGACAGCTTGGGAGCCAGGCTCCGTGCTACGATGTCGGTCCCACCACCGGCGGCCCAAGGGACGATGATGGTAATTGCCTTGTCGGGCCAATCCTTGGCCACGCCGGTTGCGGGGAACACGATGATGGGAAGAGAGATCAGGAGAAACGCCAGAATCCCCGTAGCCATCCCCAGGGAACCGGCTCTCTGGTGATACTTCCGCCGAATCATTGTGATCCGCATGGCGACCCTCCTTGAACGTGAGTTGCTCTCAGGTACTCCCGGCTCTGCCGGGCTGTTCCCTCGCTCTGCCGAGCGAGATCGTGCCTCATCAGGGCAGCGAGCGTGCGACGCGCGGTTGCGGCGCGGGGAGCTCCCGCACCCCCGATTCCCGGTCGCCGTTCTCACTCATGCTCTCGACGACCAGCCAGAGCTCGCGGGGTGTTGGCGGCCGCGTCGCGCTTCTCGTTGTCCCGCCGCAGCATGGACCGTCTCATGGAGTGGGGTGTTTCGTACAACGAAGCGGATGTTTCGTCGTTTCAACATATCCTCCGGCCCTGGTTGCTTGTCAAGAGGGAAGGGGAGAGTTGCGGTGCTATCGAGAGCAATGTCCGCATGTGCCTGCATTTGAAGGATGAGAATCAGTTACTCCGGGTCAACGAGACATTCGTGCTGCGCTTGGCCGGAATGACGCGAGGGGGGCAAGATCGTGCAAGTGCCAGAGATCCGATTCACGCCAGTACTTCCCAACGAACCAAAGCGCCTCGGCTTCTTCCGGCAGTTCGTGGGAGGTCTGGGCGGACCCTATGAGGCGACGTGAAGACATGAACGACGATCCCCCGAGGCCGATCCCGCGCTGAGATGTATTCTCTATTCGCGATTCGCGGATGAAGAGCATCCCATGGCTTTCAAGCCCCAAGACTTGCTCGTCCTCCTGAAACTCGTCACAGCATGTCGTATTCGTTGGAGCTGCTGCTGTCTAGCCGCCGACTCGGGTATGAGTCCGTCGGAAGTCCACGCGGCGGTGAGGAGCAGGCGGTGGTGGCGCCCTCGAACGGACCGTGACGCTGCGATTCCTCGAGAAGCGGCTCCAGGCATGCAATGCGGGCGACTGATCCGAATCTGGTCCTCCTCGCCCGTGCCGTGGCCCACCTCGGGCCCCTCGTGAATCGCATGGCGCTTCTGGGAGGCTGCGGCACCGCGCTCCGGCTAACCGATCCGGCCGCTCCCGAAGTTCGTCCGACCCAGGATATTGACCTGATCACCGAGGTGGGGTCGCGGCGCCTATCAGGCGAGTCCCGCTGTCGAGGACATAGTCACGCTCATCGACGGACGGGCCGAGATCGTCGGCGAAGTCGTGGAGGCGGATCCTGATCTTCACCGGCTCCTTGCAGGGCGCCGGAGCTGAGGCCCACAGTAAGCCTGAGGTACTGAACAGGTGCGAGTCGAGGGGTGCCGGGGTAGGGGCTGGGTGTTGCCTGAGCGCTTGTCGGCGGGCATTGCAGGGATGAATTCCCAGCAGGGCCTGTCTCTTCGATGCCTGCGGCGCCCGGCAATTGGCGAGAATCAGGCAGCGGGTCCTGTCTCCCCCAGGATTGGTCGAGGTCCCGTGTCGAAGACCAAGGTATGCACCAGGTCCTTGGGACTGGCCCGGGGTGGCCCATTGCTCAGACGGGGCGAGGGCCTCCGAGGAGGAGGCTCTCGCCCCTCAGGATCTGCCATCGGGGAAGGAGGGTCAGGGCTGTTTATTCTCCATCATGCCTCCGGACTTCTTCTCCATGCCGTCTGACGGTTTCTCCATCATCGGGTCGGACTGCTTCATGGCCGACGTTCCTGGTTGTTCCTTGGTCATCGGCTGCCCGGTCTTCATGCCGCCTGGCATCTCGCCCTTCATCTCGCCTTTCCCGGGCATCGCCGGATTGGGCGTACCCATGGGGGCTTGCGCGAAGGAGTGAGTGGTGAAGCTCAGCACGAGTGTCGCGGTAACAACCCACAGCCCGAGGTGCTTCATTGTCGCGATCCTCCATTCTTGGCTTGCGAACGTTGTACAGCATGCGTCGCCACAACCGCCCCGCCTCCCACGCCGCGGAGGCGGGTGATGACGAGTCCTGCCAAGTCCAGGCCGGTCACGGTTTCTCTGTCAAGAGTTGATGAAGGACGGCCTCGGTTTCCCGGTAGGCGCCTTCGCCGATGTGCCGATAGCGGACGATGCCGCGCCGATCCACGAGAATGGTGGTCGGCCAGCCGCGCACAGCGTATCGCTTCCAGATTGCCCAGTCGTTGTCCTGGACCACGGCGTAGGGAATCTTCAAGTCGCGCACCGCCGCCACGACCCGGTCGTACGCTCTCTCCCAGAAGAACTCGGGCGAGTGCACCCCCACGATCGTCAACCCGGCAGCCGAGTACCGTTCGTGCCAGTCCCGCAACTGCGGGATTACGTTGCGGCAGTTGATTCACCCGTAGGTCCAGAACTCGACCAGGACGACCCGCCCGCCCAATGCCTCCAGGCTGAGCGGGGAGCTGTTGATCCAGGATTGCCCGACGATCTCCGGTGCGCGCTCCCCTTCGGACACCAGTGCAGTCGCGGGTGGCGACAGGAGCATGGCGACACCGATCAACAGGGGGCTGACGCGCAGGCGTGATGTGATACAGTGCCACATGGACCATCCCTCCGCGTGTTGCCGTGTTGCTGGTTTCATGCCGGACCCGGTTGAATCCGAGAGGCGGATTAGCCGCGGCCGGAGGCCGGGAACGCCAGGCAGCGCTGTTCCCTGGTGGCCACGGACTCCTGTCCCGGCCGAATGGGTGGAGCGAGGGGGACGCAGGTATGTGAGGTGCGGGGGAGAGACGCCTCGTCAGGGTTCCATGTTCGAACGTACTGTTCCAGGCTTGAACGTCACCGAGCACGACCTGCGCTGTCGGTCTCGGGAACCCTGTGGAACCCGGCCCGTTCTCCGCACGTGCCGCCGACTCTCCTGGCACCTGCGGTGCATGGTCCGTGTCCAAGGTGTATTGGGGGTGTTGGGGGTCTGACCAGCGTGCGGCGGGCGCGACGAGCGCGCCGATGTCCAGGGAGACCCGGAGGCGACCCCCGTTTCAGGACGCCTCAGGGACCTGATGGGCAAACGGAGGGGGAAGCGATGACACGACGACGCTTCTTTGCATGGGTTGGTGGGATCTCGGGCGCAATTGCCGGATTCCGGTGGTTTGTCGGTTCGACGGACACGCCCGCGGCCAGCGGGGGCTTCGAAGTCACACGGTCCGAGACCGAGTGGCGGAAGGTCTTGAGTTCCGAGCAGTTCGCTGTCCTGCGGCAGCACGGGACGGAGCGGCCGGGGAGCAGCCCGCTGAACAAGGAGCACCGCCGAGGGATCTACGCATGCGCCGGCTGCGAGCTGCCCCTCTTCTCGTCGGACACCAAGTTCGACAGCGGCACCGGCTGGCCGAGCTTCTGGGCGCCGATCGAGGGGGCGGTCGGCACCTCGACCGACACGTCGCTCTTCATGAAGCGGACGGAGGTCCACTGCCGGCGGTGCGGCGGGCACCTCGGCCACGTGTTCGACGACGGCCCCAAGCCAACCGGGCTCCGGTACTGCATCAATGGAATCAGCCTGAAGTTCATCCCGGCCTGACCCGGGGAGGAGGGGAACCGATGCGGACGATGCTGGCAATGACGCTCGCCGTCGTGATGGCGCTTGGCGCCATCTCCGCCTCCGCCGCCACGTCGACGAGCGGGCTCGCGACGGCAACCTTCGCGGGCGGGTGCTTCTGGTGCATGGAGCCCCCGTTCGACGAGCTGGACGGGGTGCTCTCGACCACCTCCGGGTACACGGGTGGCCAGAAGCAGAATCCGACCTACGAGGAGGTGTCAGCCGGCAGGACCGGCCACGCCGAGGCCGTGCAGGTGCTCTACGACCCGACGCGGATCACCTACGCCCGGTTGTTGGACGTGTTCTGGCGGAATATCGATCCGACCACGCCGAACGCCCAGTTCTGCGATCACGGCACGCAGTACCGGTCGGCGATCTTCTACCATGACGCCGCCCAGCGGCGACTGGCAGAGGAGTCCAGGCGGGCACTGGAAGCCTCCGGGCGGCTCAAGGCGCCCATCGTGACGGAGATCGTCGCGGCGGGGACCTTCTACCCGGCCGAGGACTATCACCAGGACTACTACAGGAAGAACCCCATACGCTACAAGTTCTATCGCGCGGGCTGCGGGCGGGACCGGCGGCTGACCGAGGTGTGGGGCGACGCCACCGCGCGCAGCAAGTAGGGGGACGCGTCGCACGCGACCACGGGCGATCCCGGGCTTCCACGTCCGCTATCCCCTGAGGCGAATGGCTCTGGAGAAGGCCCGGCGGAAGCGGCCGGCGGTCGGTCGAGCCTCACGGCGCGGAGATGTCCGGATCGCGCCGGGGATAATACCAGCGGTGGAGCCGTTCGGGCGGAACACCCAGCCAGTAGAGGAACCGGAGCGACCACATCAGGCAGATGGTGCGCAGGACCCCCTCCCGCTCCCACTTGCGGGCCGACGTCGCCACGCTGAGCCGCAGGCAGGCGAGCCGCCCCATCCGCTTCAGCCGCCGCGTGAACTCCACATCCTCCATCAGCGGGATGTCCGCGTACCCGCCCAGCGATGCGAACACCGACTGGCGGACGAAGATGGCCTGGTCGCCCGTGGCGATGCCGGTGAGGCGTGAGCGCAGGTTCATCAGCGCGGCCACCAGCCGGAGGAGCAGCCGCCGGCTGTCCAGGCGGACGTCGAAGCGGCCCCCGACCACCTCCGCATCCTCCAGGGCCGCCTCGATTGCCAGCGCAGCCTTCGCGGGCAGCGCGGTGTCGGCGTGGAGAAAGACCAGGATGTCGCCCGTCGCGGCTCCCGCTCCGCCGTTCATCTGCCGCGCGCGGCCCCGTCGGCCTGACAGCACCCGCGCGCCGTGCCGCCTTGCCACCTCCCGGCTCGCATCCTGACTCCCCCCGTCCACCACGATGATCTCGGCCCCCGGGCAGTCCGCCACGAGTCGCGGGAGCAGCCGCTCCAGGTTCGGGGCCTCGTTCAGGACGGGGATGATGAAGGTGAGCATCGGCCGGCGTTCCTTCCGCGCCGCGGCCACCACGTCGGCGTCGCGTCGGTCATGGCATCCCGGGTGTCATCGGGTCCAGGCCAACCATCGAGCGAGGAGCCGCTTCACCAAGGGGGTGAGCCGCGTGCGGGTGTAGGCGTCACCGAGCTTGCGGATCGCTTCGGCCTGCGTGGGGTAGGGATGGATCGTGGCGGCGATCCTGCCGAGACCAATGCCGTTCGCCATGGCCAGGGTGATCTCCGACAGCATCTCGCCGGCGTGCCGGGCGACGATGGTGGCCCCCAGGATGGCGTCCGTCCCCTCGCGGACGTGGACCCGGACGAACCCTTCGGTCTCGCCGTCCAGGATGGCTCGGTCCACCTCGGTCAGCTCCTGCGTGAAGGTGCGGATCCGGATGCCCTGAGCCGCGGCGTCGCTGGCGGTGCGCCCCACGTGGGCGACCTCGGGATCCGTGTAGGTACACCACGGCAGGGTGAGCGCGCTGACCCGGCCCCGCCCGTGGAACAGGGCATTCTGGATGACCAGCCGCGCCTGGAAATCCGAGTTGTGCGTGAACTTGTACCCGGGGCAGACGTCGCCGGCCGCGAAGACCCGGGGATTCGTGGTCTGAAGGCGATCGTTGACCGCCACGCCCCTCTCGTCGAAGCGGACGGCAGCCTTGTCCAGCCCCAGTCCTTCGACGTTCGGCCGCCTCCCGACTCCGACCAGGATCTCGTCCACCACGAGGTCGTGGTGCTGGCCGTGTGAGTCCACCGTGAGCCGCGTGCCGCGCGCTGCGGGGGCGACCTTGAGATCCGTGCCGCAGCACAGGAGCGTCACCCCGTCGCGGGTCATGGACTTGAGGACGATCCCGGCGCCGTCGCGATCCCCGCTGGGCAGGATCCCGTGCTGGGCCTCGATCAGGTGCACCTGACTGCCGAAGCGGGCGAAGGCCTGGGCCAGCTCGCACCCGATCGGGCCGGCCCCGATCACGGCCAGGCGCGGGGGCAGGGTCGTGAGGCTCCAGACCGTCTTGCTGGTGAGGTAGCCGGCCTCCGCCAGCCCGGGGATCGGCGGCGCGGCTGCCCGGGCACCCGTGGCGATCACCGCCCGGGCGAAGCGCAAGCGCTTGCCGTCCACCTCGACCACGTCCGGCCCGGTGAATCGTCCCTCGCCCAGGAACACGTCCACGCCGGCCTCGCGACAGCGGTGCACCGAATCCGTCCGGCTGATCTGCGCGCGGAGGGCGCGCATCCGCTCCATCACGGCCGGGAAGTCCACGCGCACACCCGGGGGCACCTGCACGCCGTACGCCGTCGCGTCCCGTACCTCCGCGGCGGCGCGGGCCGCGCGGAGGAGCGCCTTGGAGGGAACGCAGCCGACATTGAGGCAGTCGCCGCCCAGGAGGTGCCGCTCGACCAGGGCGACCCTGGCCCCCAAGCCCGCCGCGCCGATCGCGCTCACGAGGCCAGCCGCGCCGGCACCGATCACCACTAGATTGTACCGCTCCGCCGGATCCGGGTTCACCCAGTCCGAGGGGTGCACGTTCCGGACGAGCGCCTGGTTGTGCGCGTCCCAGGGCTCCAGTCGAACGGATCCGGCGGTCGAGTGGTCGAGGGTTCCATCGATCACGACACTTGCGCTCCCCCGATCGACTGCTCGACCGGTTGACCATCCGGCATCGTGGGGATCCGCTGCCGCAGCGCGCGGCGGGCCAGCCGGGTCACAGACACCGTCACCGTCACGGTGGCGAGCAGGCCAATCGCGTAAAGCGCCCACTCCGCCGGCGTCCTGGCCCGCCCCGACGTCCCGAGACTTGCGAGGTCGCCGGCAAGGGAGCCCAGGTAGACGTACATCAGGATCCCGGGGGTCATCCCAATCCACGACGCCAGGACGTACTCCCGGAGCGAGATCCGGGTGAGGCCGTAGGCGTAGTTCTGGATGACGAAGGGGATGGCAGGCGAGAGACGGGTGAGCCCGACGATCTTCCATCCCTCCCGGGCCACGGCATCGTCCAGCGCCGTGAACCTGGCGTCGCCCGCGATGCGCTGTGCCACCCAGTCCCGAGCCAGATACCGGCCGGCCAGGAAGGCGCCCGTGGCGCCGAGCGTCGCGCCGATGGAGACGAGCAACGCGCCATACACGACCCCGTACACGGCGCCCGCCCCGAGCGTGAGGAGAAAGGCGGGGAGCAGGAACACGGTGGCCAGCGCGTAGATGGCGATGAAGATCGCCCCCCCCCAGGGACCCAGGCCTTGGGTCCAGGCGAGCGTCGCCCCGAAGGCGGCCGGCAGATCGAGCCAGCGTGCGGCAATGCCGAGCGCGATCAGGAGCGCCGCCAACCCGACCAGCGCCCTCCGGGACCCGATCCTCGGCTTTCCTGCCCCGGGAATCACGGCGTGACCTGCCAGTCTCATGACCGGTCCTCCGGTCCGGTGGTCTGCCTCATCTCATGGCTCGCCGGGAAAGCGGGTCCGGCGCCAGCGGTATCCGGGCGTGAGGATCGTGCCGGGCTCCACGATGGTCTCGAGTCCCCGGAGGGCGTCCTGCAGGATCGCCCGCTGCTGGGCGACCCGGAAGGCCTCGCCCAGCGGGTGCCCGAAGGGGTGGCGCACGTAGAGGGCACGGGGCGGCTTCACCGTCTCCGTGACCGCCTTCAGGAGCGTGATCCCGATCGTCGGGATCCCGGTGGCCTCGATGGCGCGCTGGACCAGACCCACGGTCTGATTGCAGAGGCCTCAGGCGGGCGTCACCACGACGGCCTCCGCGCCGTCCGCTGCGAGCAACCGGGCGACCCGTGGGGCTGTGTCGGCCACCAGCGTGGCGAGGTGGCGTCCCTCGATATGCCCCATGAAGCTGTACGCGAACCGCCCCACCCCCCCGACCTTTCCCTCGGCGGCCAGCTCCCGCAAGCGATCGAGCGGGAGCACGACATTCAGGTCCCGGTCGGCGGCCGAGTGGTCGTAGTACTTGTGGGTGATCGTGAGCGCCGCGCGTGCCGTGTCCGCGGGGATCTCGCGCACGCTCGGATCCCCGGCCGGATCGTCCATGTCGAACGGCGGCTGGGTGCGGAGGTGCACGCCGCCCGTGGTCACGAGGGCGACGGTCGCGGCCTTCACCGGCCGCCGGAGAGGCGCCCAGGGGATGTCCCGGCTCTCGACGAACCGGTGCCGCCGGGCCCAGGCCTCGCGGAGCCCGGGCACCCGCCGGAAGAGCTGCACGAGGAGCCGGTTCCGGCTGTCGCCGATGGCCCCCATCAGTACTTCCCCCGGGCGCGTTCCTTGGCCGGCAGGATCTCCAGGCACGTCGTCCACCAGCCAGTCCGGATCGTCTCCACGAACTCGGCGGGCAAGCGCTCCGCCTCCATGTCTCGTGCCAGGGTCTCGTGGTCGTAGGCGACGGGGACGAACTCCACCGCGAGGTCGTCGTCAGCCGTGAGGAGCGCGTACCAGACGTGCGTCGCGCCGTCGTTCTCCGGTCGCCCGATGGTCCCCACGTTCACGAGGTGGCGGTCGTCCCCGAGCGCCCGATGCCACTTGATCCCCGTGTGGGTGCACAGGATCAGCCCGGCGCGACACTCGCGGAGGAGCCGCTGGATCAAACCGTTGGGTGTCGTGGACTCCCAGAGAAACTCGTTCACGCGCCGGGGGGAGCCGTGGCACATGAGCGTCTCGAACCGGCCGAGACGGATCCGGCGATGCCGGGGCAGGGTGCCCAGCCAGGCCTTGTTCCGGTCGGAGGTGTTGGCGAACGTGTACTGGTAGCTCTGGCGAGCGAAGGTGTTATCCCGGGGATCCGTGTAGCCGCAGGCGCAGTCGTCGCGGCCTTCGGCCAGGGAGATATCGTAGTTGCCCGCGATGGCGAGGACGCCCGCCTCCTGGAGCAGCGGGAAGACCCGGTCGGGATGCGGGCCGAACGCCCCCATGTCGCCGAGGCAGAACACGGCCTCCGCGCCACGGCGCCAGGCGTCGGCCAGCGTCTCCCGGAGGGCCAGGGAGTTGCTGTAGATCCCACCGAAAACCGCGATGCGGCGGTACGCTGTCGTCTCTGGCACCGTATCCTCAGAAGTTCCGGCAGCTCATGCCGGTCTGGTAGCAGGTGACGCAGGCCGAATGGTACAAGGCACACGGCTTCAGGGATTCGGCCAGGGTTCCCGTGGAGAGCCGGGCTCCGGGGAGGCCGGCCAGGATCGGGCACGCGTACACACCTCCCGCCGCGACCACCCGCGTCTCCGTGCACTGGAGGAGCGACCGGTCGAATCCCTCCAGCGTCTCCTCGCTGAGGAGGCTCGACTCCGCCGGCTGCAGCCGGCCCATGGCGAACACCGGGATGATCTTGACGCGGGGCTTCGCCACGCCGAGCGACAGGAGGAAATCCCGGAACCGCTCGTGCAACCCCACGCCCTGCGGCAGCTCGGCCTGGAGGATCTCCGTCGCGGTCAGGATGGGGAGCAGGCCGCGGTCTGTGAGGAGCCGGAGGGCACGGACCGCCTTGTCGAACGCGCCTCGACCCCGCACCCGGTCGTTCTTCTCGCGATCCACGTCGTCCAGGCTGATGCGCACCTCGAGGGAGTAGGGCGAGGACGCCGCCAGCGCGGCGAGCCGGTCGGCCACGGTCGGGGTGATCCGGGTCCCGTTGGTCAGGACGGTGGTGGGTGCCGCCGTGAGCGCGCAGGCGAGGAGGTCCAGGAGGTCCGGGTGCAGGAAGGGCTCGCCCCCCGTGAAGTAGATCTCCTTCACGCCGAGGGTCTCGGCCTCCAGGATGGCCCGGCGCACCGTCGCGGCGTCCAGGCTCTTGAGCCAGGGCTCCCGCGGGCCGCTGCCATTGAAGCAGTGGGTGCACTCCAGGTTGCACCAGGTGCCGGTTGCCTGGATCCAGAGCGAGGCGAGGTGGGAGAACGGGGCCAGCGGCGCGGTCATGAGCTACTCCAGGGCTGCCGAGACATTGACCGGGCGGAGCGCCAGCGCCCTGAGGACCACCGGCACGAGGAAGAGCCCGGTGCACAGCAGCAAGCCGTACAGGTTCACGCCCAGGAGGTCGGCGTACTTTCCCTGCCCGATGGCCAGGAAGGAGGGAATGGCTCCAAAGGCATGGAGGGTGCCGAGGAGAATCCCAGGCCAGAAGGCCAGGTGGAAGGAGGCCCGGGGGACATCCTCCAGCCAGTGGAACAAGAAGATGGGCGCGAGGCCCATGACCATCGTGCCGGAGATGGTGGTGGCCTTGAGGATCGAGGCGCCGGCGAAGAGCGGGAGATTCCCCAGGATCGCCATGGCGATCATGACCGTCTTGCCGATGTGGGTCCCCCCGCCCTCCCCACCGAAGACGCGGGGCACATCGAACGCCCCCCACTTGGAGAGGGAGGAGAAGGCCGAATCCAGCGTGGAGCCGGCCGACGACAGCATGATGATGTTCATCACCGCCAGGGACGCCAGACCGAAGGCGGATGCCACCACCCTGGGCGCGTCGTCGGAGAATGGAATATGAGAGACGAATGCGTAGACGCCGATCCAGCTTGAGAGGAGGATGAACAAGAATCCGCCGGTCCCCGCCAGGATGAACGATTTCCGCATCGCCCGCACCCCGGTCAGGAACCCCCGGTCGGTGAGGACGGGATCGTGGAACGGATAGCTCAGCGTCTGGAGCAGGGCCACGAGCACGAGGTCCACGCCTCCGCGGAACGTGAACTCCCCCGCCGTGAGGATGGGCCGGAGGCCCGTGCGGGGCAGGACCTGGCCCAGGGCCAGGAAGAGGAAGAAGACCGCCAGGCCCCACTGAATGCAGTCGGTCACGAGCGAGGTCCGCATACCGCCCTTGAGGACGTACAGCAGGGTGAAACCCGTGAACAGGAAGGCGGCCGCAGAATACGCCAGCGACTCCTTCTCGCCGAGGTACGACCCGACGACCGCCGTGTTGCTCCACACCTCGTTGAACAGGCGGATGAAGGTGACGAGCAGAAACGCCAGGGTCGCCCCCCGGCCATACCTTCCGGCCAGGAACTCCGCCAGGCTCTTCACCCCGTGCCGCGTCCGGATGGAGGCGATCGTGAATCCCGCCACCGGGATGGACAGGTAATACGCGGCATACGCGAGACCCCCAACCATGCCGAACGTCGCTCCGAGATTGGCGGCGTTCGTCACCGACTTGGCGAAGATCCAGGCCATCATGAGGCTGCCGCCGAGGAGCCAGATACCCGCCTCCCGCCCGCGGTCGTCCTGCCCCCAGAAGAACCCCTTCACGCCTCGTGAGGTCGGGGCGAGCAGGAACATGACGACACCATAGCCGATCAGAAGCATCCAGAGCCAAGACATCTCGGTCCACCCTCCGACGGCGGCGGGCGATCATGCCAGGTCCCGGCCCCCCGCGACGCCAGCCGCTTCAACCTGCCGTTGCGCCACATTCAGCCGGCTATGGAGCAAGACGAGTGCCGGTCCGGCTCCTGAGCGCTCGGGCTTTCTCGCCGGCGGCCGTTCCGTGTGGATTGCCGCGGTCTGCCGGCCGTGGATCTTGCTCCGGCGCTCCATCGTGGTCCAGGGTCGTTCCAGTCTGGAGCTAGTCGGATTCCCGATGGCGCTCGGGCGGGGCGACGCCGAAGTCCTTGAGCTTGCGCCACAGCGTGTTCCGGCCGATGCCGAGCGCATCAGCGGCGCGCGCCTGGTTCCAGGCATAGGCGTCGAGCGTCCGCAGGATGTGCTCGCGCTCCACCTCCTCCAGCCGCCGCGGCTTCACCGCCGCCTCCCCGCTCTCGCCGCCCCGGCTGCCGCCCAGGCTCCCGGGGAGGTCGCCGGGAAAGAGGGTGTCGGTCTCGGCCAGCAGGACGGCGCGCTCGATGGCATTCTCCAGCTCGCGGATGTTGCCCGGCCAGCGGTGCTCGAGGAGCAGGGCCATGGCCTCGGGCGAGAGCGTGGGGACGGGGCGACCGTGGCGCTTGGCGGCGCGGGTGAGGAAGTGCGCCGCCAGGAGGGGGATGTCCTCGCGCCGCTCGCGGAGCGGGGGGAGGCGGAGGGCGACCACGTTGAGGCGATAATACAGATCCTCCCGGAACCGGCCCTCGCGGACAAGTTCCTCCAGGCGGCGATTCGTCGCGGCCAGGAGACGCACGTCGATCCGGATGGGACTGGTGCTCCCCACCCGGCGGATCTCGCGTTCCTGCAGGACGCGGAGGAGCTTCACCTGGATCTGCGGCGGCGCGTCCCCGATCTCGTCGAGGAACAGGGTGCCCTGGTTGGCCTCCTCGAACAGCCCCTTCTTGGCGGTCGCGGCGCCCGTGAACGCCCCCTTCACGTGGCCGAACAGCTCGCTCTCCAGGAGTGTCTCTGGCAAGGCCGCGCAGTTGATGGCGACGCAGGGGTGAGACGCGCGCGGGCTCTCGGCGTGGATGGCGCGCGCGACCAGCTCTTTCCCCGTGCCGCTCTCGCCCTCGATGAGCACCGTCGTGTCCGCGGCCGCCACGCGGGTCACCATGCCTGCCAGCCGCTGGATGGCCAGGCTGGTTCCCACGATCGTGCCGAACCCGTGGTGCTCCCGGATCTGCTGGCGGAGGTGGCGGACCTCGCGGAGCAGCCGGTGGCGCTCCAGCGCGTTCCGGACGCGGTGCAGCAGCTCGGACGGCTCGAAGGGCTTCGTGACGTAGTCGAACGCGCCAAGCCGCATGGCCTCGACGGCGGACTCGATCGTGCCGTGCCCCGTGAGCAGGATCACCTCCGTCTCGGGGCTCAGCACTTTCGTCTCCCGGAGGACATCCAGCCCGCTCACCTCGGGCATCTTGAGGTCGGTGATGACGAGGTCCACGGCCTCGCTGCGCAGGAAGTCGAGCGCCGACCGGCCGTCGCCGGCCTCCTGGACGGGATGCCCGCGGCCCTTCAGGAGCATGGTGAGCGTCATCCGGACGGAGGGCTCGTTGTCCACGACGAGGATCACGGCCGCGCACACCTCCCTGGACGACCTGGGGGTCGAGGACTGGATTCTAGCGGAGCAAGCCCGCCTCGTCACGCTGCGGCAATTCCTGTGCCCTCCAGCCGTCGGGCAGGCAGGCGGCCGCTCCTGGCGGCGTGCGCGGAGAGTGCTCCGGGGTCGTGCAGATGACGCGTACGCAGATGGAGGGGAGGGGCCGCCCCGCCCGTGCGCGACGGGCGGGTGTCCCGGGTGGGATCGGGGAACTGCTCCGGATTGGAACGGGGCGCTGCAAGGTGGAACACCGGCAGGCCGCCCGGGCATCAGCCCCGGGCGACCCGGGGCGCCGCTGGATGGCGAGTTCAGCGGAGGTCGGCGGTTGGCACCCCGGTTGCGAGTCCCGAGGCCGTCGGCAGGCGGGGATCGACATCCCACGATACAAGGAGGTGTGCCATGAAGCCACTGTGCCTCGCCACCCTGCTCGTCGCCTGGCTGGCCGGGGCCGCGCTCGCGGCCATGGCGGATCCACCCACGCTGCCGCCGCGCGGAGTCGAGGGGCCGGATATCCGGAGCCGTGTGGAGCCCAAGGGTCTCGAGGGACCCGACGTGCGCCGCCTCCCCCGGCCCGCTGAGGGAACGCTGTTGGCGGTTGGCGGAACGGGCTTGTTCCGATAGGATGTAGCGTTCGTCCCGCCAACCCATGACAGCCTTGGGGAGGGAGCAGCGGTGCGAGGTGCCCGGGGTCCGTCCCGCCGCAGCCTGCGATCTGAGCTGAGCGTCAGCCTCGCGGTCATCGTGTGTCTCGGGATCCTGGTGGTCGGCTCCCTCCTCTACCGCCACCAGCGGCACGCGCTCGAGATGTATCTCGGAATGTCCCTGCAGAACGTGGCCCAGACGGCGGTCTCGTTCGTCGATGGGGAGCTCTACGCACGGGCGGGCGACCCGACGCGGTCGCCGAAGCAGGCCGGGGAACTCCGCCGGATCCTGGAGCGGGTCAAAGCCGAGAATCCGCTGACCGTGGAGGTGTACACCCTCGACCCGCTCCCGGCAGGCGATTTCCGTGTTGCAGTCACGGCCGGGGACGGCACGCGGGCGGCCGGCCAGACATACCGGCCGGGTCCGGCCACGCGACCGGTTCTGGAGCGTGTGCTCCGCGAGGCGGCCAGCGCCTACTCGCCGGTGTACCTGGATGAGCGCGGGCACTGCCTGAGCGCCTTCGCCCCGATACGGGACAGCCGGGGAGTCCCGGTGGCAGTCCTCGGAGTGGACTACGGGGCGGATGTCCTGTGGGGCGAGCTGAGCATGTTCCGCTGGCGCATCCTGGGCTTCTCGCTCACGGGAGCGCTGGTGGCACTGGTCAGCGGTGTCTGGTTTGCACGGCGGATCACCCGTCCGCTCGAGCGGATGGCGGAGCAGGCGCGCGAAGTGGCGCAGGGCGACTTCTCGCGCCGGCTCGCTCCGGCCGGCACCGTCGAGGTGGCCGGCCTGGCCGAGACGCTCAACCGGATGGCGGCTCAGATCCAGGCCCAGCTCGACGCCCTGCAGCGCGCGCAGCTCGACCGGGCCCACGAGGATCGACTGGCGTCGCTGGGCGCCGTGGCGGCCGAGCTGGTGCACGAGATGACCCAGCCGCTCACGGCCATCCAGGGCATCAGCCAGGGGATCCTGGAACAGTCTGCCGAGCTGTCGGCGGAGACGCGGCAGTACCTGCGGGTGGTGGTGGACGAGGCGCGGAGGCTCCGGGAGCTGAGCCAGCGGCTTCGGGAGTTCTCGCGGCGCTCGCAGGGCGAGCGGCGACCGGCCGATCTGAACGAGATCGTTCGCGATACCTGCCTGCTGCTTCGCCCCACGGCACGCCGCCACGAGGTGCGGATCGAAGAGCAGCTTGCGCCCGAGCTCCCGGAAGTGGTTGTGGACCGCCAAGCCGTGGCCCAGGTGCTCCTCAACCTCATGACGAACGCGCTGCATGCCGTGGAGAGCCGGGCCCAGCCACACGTACGCGTCGGGACGCGGGTGGTGGTGTCGGGGCGGGAGTCGGCGGTGGAGGTCGTGGTCGAGGACAACGGCCCGGGGATTGCCCCGGAGGTCCTGCCGCACATTTTCGAGCCGTTCTTCAGCACGAAGGAGCCCGGCCGCGGCACGGGGCTGGGCCTGTCAGTTTCCAAGGAGATCGTCGAGCGCCACGGCGGGACGATGCGGGTCGAGCCGGCGCCGGGCGGCGGCGCACGCTTCGTCGCGTCCCTCCCGGTGCAACCGGCCGGACACCCCGGGGTCTCGGCCGTGCCTGCCCCCGCTCGAGCCTGACGGGGGCGAATGGCCTCGCAGGCATGAAAGAGCAGGCGCCAGGCGGTCGGGTACAGCAGTGCTCAGAGCGCCAAGCCCTGGATGACGAATGACCACGCACGGTTGGGTCTCCCTGGGGATACCAGTTATACGTTCCTTTGAAGCTCGGATCCGTAGTTCAGATCCTGTCCTCCGCAACGTCCACTGATGGCTCCCGTGGGCAGACTCCCCACGGAGCGCTCCTGACAGTCCCTGCTTTGGGTCCCCCGCATACGACTCTTCTCTTCCACGAAAGCGACTGCCACCGATCGGGACGCCGGAAGCCCGGACCGCCCGAAAGCTTCTGACAGGCACCGGCAACTTGCCTTCGACACCAGGTTGACCCCCCAGTTGAGACTCGAACGCGCGGATCGCGTGAAGAATGCATGCGCACCACGAGTCCCCTGAAGGCACACGATTCAGCTACGTCTCGGCCCGCGAAAGGAACATGCGGGCAGAGTCCGACGTCGTTCGCCCGCGGTGAAACGTCTGGGGGGGCATACCTTCTCGGGGGTCATTCCCAGAGCGATTGCCACCGACCGGCCAATATGGTAATTAAGTACTTACTATTCATCACGACGCGGAGGGTCCCTATGCCGCCGAGGACTGAGGTCAGGCTGCCGGGAAAACCGGCGCGGAGTTGGCGTGTGCGCGTTTCGGGAGAGGAGCGGCGCCGGCAGATCATCGAGGCAGCGGCGACGCTGTTCTCGCGCAAGGGGTTCCGCGGGACGACGACGCGGGAGATCGCCAGCGCCGTCGGGGTGAGCGAGGCGATGCTCTTCAAGCACTTCGCCACCAAGGAGGAGCTGTACGCGGCCATCATCGAGGCCAAGTCCCACGTAGGGCGGCTGATGGACACGGTGGTGGAGGCGGCGGAACGGGGGGAAGACGCCGAAGTCCTGCGCACGCTGGCCCGGGAGATGATCGCGCGGACCCAGACCGACCCCACGCTGATGCGGCTCACCTTTTTCAGCGCCCTCGAGGGGCATGCCCTGTCTGACATGATGTTCCGCTCGCGGGTCCAGCAACTGGACGACTTTCTCAGCCGCTACATCGCCCGGCGGATGGCTGCAGGGGCATTCCGCGATGTCGATCCCATGCAGGCGGCGTGGAACTTCATGGGGATGGTGGCCTACTACACCCAGCGTCTAGAGCTGTTCAGACAGAAGTCCCCGCGACATCTCACGTCCGACCGGGCCGTCGAGGAGATGGTCCAGCTCTTCCTCAACGGGGTCAGCCGCTCATGACGCCCGCCATGTGTGCCCGAGCCGGGAGGGTCTCCCGAGGGGCAACGCTCTGGCGTGCTCCCGTCGAGCCCCCCGGGATCGATTCCCGGCCCCGACACTTCGCCATTCAGACCGCCATCACCGATCGGGATGGCGCGAAGCAAGCAGGTGACCCATGCCCCTCCTAGGGAAGACAGATGGTCGTGGCAACCTCATGGTGGTCTCGGCCATTCTCACGTGTGGCCTATGGCTGGGCGGTTGCGATACCTCGAAATCCGCCCCGCCTCCCCCTGTGCCGGAGGTGGCCACAGTGACGATCCAGACGGAACGGGTCGTGCTCACCACCGACCTGCCAGGCCGGACATCCGCGTACTCGATGGCGGAAATCCGTCCGCAGGTGAGCGGAATCATCCAGAAACGCCTGTTCGAGGAAGGGTCCGAGATCGAGGTCGGTCAGCCACTCTACCAGATCGACCCCGCCCCTCTGCAGGCAGCCTACGACAACGCTGCGGCGAACCTCGCCGCCACCCGCAGGGCTGCCGAGCGGGCACGGGCTTCCCTGGCGGTGAGCCGCGCCGGCGTGGTGCGGCAGCGGGCCATCCTCGAGAACGCTCGCATGAACCGGAAGCGCTTCGAGGATCTCTTCGCGGAGGGCGCGATCGCCGCCAGCCAGCGCGACCAGGCCGTGACCGAGGCCGACGTGGCCGAGGCGACCCTCCTCTCCACCGAAGCGCAGGTGGAGAGCGACCGGGAAGCGGTGGCCGCGGCCGAAGCGGCCATCCGGCAGGCGGAGGCGGCGCTGCAGAGCGCCCGGATCAACCTGGGGTACACCCGCGTCATCGCGCCCATCGGCGGCCGCATCGGGAAATCCATGGTCACCGTGGGCGCCCTGGCCATGGCGGGCCAGGCCACGGCCCTCGCCACCATCCAGCAACTGGATCCCATTTATGTGGACGTGACCGAATCCAGCGCCAACCTGCTCCGCCTCAGGCAGAACCTGGCGAGCGGCCGGCTCAAGGGGAATGGTCCCAATCAGGCCAGAGTGAAGCTGCTCCTGGAAGACGGCACAGCCTATCCCCTGGAGGGCACGCTGAAGTTCTCCGATGTGACCGTCGATCCCAGCACCGGGTCGTTCATTCTGCGCACCCTGTTCCCGAATCCCCGGCACATGCTCCTGCCCGGCATGTACGTTCGCGCCATCGTCCAGGAAGGTGTGGTCGATCAGGCCATCCTGGTTCCACAGCAGTCGGTCTCTCGCGATCCGAAGGGGAACCCCGTCGCGCTGATCGTGGATGGCTCCGAAAAGGTCGTGCAGCGGAAGATCGCGGTTGATCGCGCTATCGGCGACAGATGGCTGATCAGCGAGGGCCTGGTACCAGGGGATCGTCTGATCGTCGAGGGAGTCCAGAGAGCGCGCCCCGGCACCTCCGTGAAGGCGGTTGCATTCGAAGCCGGTAAGCAGTCAAGCTCAGACGCCGTGAAGCCAGTCCAGCCGGCGGCAAAGGCGCGCTAAGCCAAGAACGCTGCGTTGCTCACGCAGAGACGCAGAGCCCGCAGGGAGAAGGCCTGGACGTTCGGGCCAGGCAGGAACCGCAACCCTGACGGAGCCGTGAAATAGCCGACCCGCAGTGTTTTCTGTAGCCACGCACCCCCAGGGGCCCTCTGCGCCTCTGCGGCTCTGCGTGAGGAATGTTTCGGGTAAACGGAGGCCGCCCGATGCTCTCGAAATTCTTCCTGGAACGTCCGGTCTTCGCCTGGGTGATTGCCATCGTCATCATGCTGGTGGGTGCCCTCTCCATCTATAATCTGCCCATCTCGCAGTATCCCCCCATTGCGCCCCCGTCGATCTACATTCAGGCCTTCTATCCCGGCGCCTCGGCGGAGACCGTGGAGAACAGCGTCACCCAGATCATCGAGCAGAAGATGACCGGCCTGGACAAGATGCTCTACCTGTCTGCCACCAGCGATTCGGCCGGGGGGGTCCGCCTCGAGCTGACCTTCGCGCCGGGGACCGATCCGGACCTCGCCTGGTCCAAGGTGCAGAACAAGCTCCAGCTTGCCATGGCCGGCCTGCCCGAGGCGGTCCAGCGCCAGGGTGTCACGGTCGGCAAGGCGACCCGGAACTACCTGATCATCGTGGGTCTTATCTCGGAAGACGGCAGCATGGACGGGAACGATCTGCGGGACTATGCCCAATCCAACCTGGAGAAGGTTCTGGCGCGGGTGCCCGGCGTGGGCGAGGTGGAGAACTTCGGCTCCCAGTATGCCATGCGCCTCTGGCTGAATCCCGACAAGCTGACCGACTACCGTCTGACGATCGAGGACGTTCTCACGGCGCTCAAGGCCTACAACGCGGAAGTCTCAGCCGGCCAGTTCGGCGGGGCGCCGGCAGTGAAGGGGCAGCGGCTGAACACCTCCATCATCGTGCAGAGCATGCTGAAGACCCCTGAAGAGTTCGCCGACGTTCCCATTCGCATCAATCCGGACGGTTCCGTTGTCCGCATCAGGGATGTGGGACGGGCGGAGCTGGGGACGGACTCCTATGATATCGAGGCCTTTTATAACGGCAAGCCATCCGCCGGAATGGCCATCCGGCAGGCGGCAGGCGCAAACGCGCTGGATACGGCCGATGCGGTGAAGGCCAAGATGGCAGAGATGAGTCGCTTCTTCCCCCCCGGGATGAAGGTCGTCTATCCCTACGACACCACCCCCTTCATCAGGGTGGCCATCAACGAGGTGGTGAAGACCCTTTTCGAGGCGGTCCTCCTGGTCTTCCTGGTCATGTGGCTGTTCATGGGGAACTTCCGGGCCACCCTGATTCCGACCATCGCCGTGCCGGTGGTGCTCCTGGGGACCTTCGCGGTGCTCTCGTTCTTTGGCTTCTCCATCAACATGCTGACCATGTTCGCCATGGTGCTCGCCATCGGGCTATTAGTGGACGACGCCATCGTGGTGGTGGAAAACGTCGAACGGATCATGAGCGAGGAAGGGCTTTCGCCCAGAGAGGCCACCGCCAAGTCCATGGAGCAGATCACCAGCGCCCTGATCGGCATCGGGCTGGTGCTCTCGGCGGTGTTCGGCCCGATGGCCTTCTTCGGCGGCTCGACCGGTGTCATCTATCGTCAGTTCTCCGTGACCATCATCGCCTCCATGCTCCTCTCGGTGGTGGTGGCCTTGATCCTGACGCCGGTCCTCTGCGCCTTGCTCCTCAAGCCGGTGCCGGCCGGGCACGAACCCGCGGAGAATGCGATCTTCTTCCTCCGCCCGTTCTTCGCCTGGTTCGATCGCGTCTTCTTCCGGCTCAGGGACAGGTACGTCGGCACTGTCGGACGCTCCTTTTCCAGGAAGCTGCGCTATTTCGTCGTGTACGCCTTGATCGTGGGGGGCGTGGGGACGCTCTTCTATCGCCTGCCCACGTCCTATGTTCCCGACGAGGACCAAGGCATCCTGCTGGCTCAGATCATGCTGCCGACGGGTTCCACCCTGGAGCAGACCAAGAAGGTCGTGAACGAGGTCCAGCACCATTTCCAGGAGCACGAAACCGAGGCAGTGGAATCCGCCATGATGATATCCGGGATCGGCTTCTCCGGACGGGCCCAGACCAACGGCCTGGTCTTCATCAAGCTCAAGGACTGGCACCTCCGCAATAAGTCGGGCCTGAGGGCGAAAGCCATTGCGGGACGGGCCACCAAGGCTTTCTCCGAAATCCGAAATGCGTTGGTGTTCGCCTTCCCGCCGCCTTCGGTGGTCGAGTTGGGCACCGCCACCGGGTTTGACTTCCAGCTCCTGGATCGGGGCGGACTCGGCCACGAGAAACTGATGGCGGCCCGCAACCAGCTCCTCAACCTGGCTGCAAAGGACGCGCGCCTGACCAAAGTCCGGGCCAACGGCATGGAGGATGTGCCCGAATATCGCGTCGACGTGGACTGGGAAAGGGCCGGCGCCCTCGGGGTACCCATTGGCTCCATCCATAGCACCATCTCGGCGGCCTTCGGCAGCAGCTATGTCAACAACTTCATCCAGGGCGGGCGGGTCAAGCGAGTTTTCCTGCAGGCAGACGCCCCCTACCGCATGCTGCCCAAGGATGTCGAGAAGCTGTACGTCCGGAATACGTGGGGGAAGATGGTCCCCTTTTCTTCCTTTGCCTCCGCCCACTGGACGTCCGGTGCTCCCAGACTGGAGCGCTTCAACGGCTTTCCGTCCATAAACATCCAGGGGGAGCCGGCGCCGGGGAAGAGCTCCGGCGAGGCGATGCAGGCGATGGAAGAGATGGTCGCGAAATTGCCCCAGGGGATCGGGTACGAATGGACCGGTCTGTCCTATCAGGAGCGCATGGGAAGCTCGCAGGCGCCCTTGCTGTACGCATTTTCCGTGATCGTCATCTTCCTGTGTGTGGCGGCCCTGTACGAGAGCTGGCCGATCCCGATCGCCAATCTGCTGATGCTGCCACTCGGGTTATTCGGTGCGGCGCTGGCGACTTGGTTGCGGGGAATGCACAACGATGTCTACTTTCAGATCGGGTTTCTCACCACGCTCGGGCTGACGACCAAGAATGCCATCCTGATCATTCAGTTTGCCCAGGAACGGATGGCCCGTGGCGAGGAGCTGGTCCAAGCGACGCTGGGGGCGGTCCGGGTGAGATTCCGGCCGGTCATCATGACCTCGCTGGCGTTCTTCTTCGGGGTTCTGCCGCTGGCCATCGCCTCCGGTGCAGGGGCCGGCGCCATGAACGCCATCGGAACCGCCGTGACCGGTGGGATGCTCTCCGCCACGTTCATCGACCTCTTTTACATCCCGCTGCTCTTTGTCCTCGTCTCCCGCAGGTTCACGAGAAAACAACCTACGCCCAGCCTGCAGCACTATCCCGACGCCACGGTGGCGTCGCACGCAGATTGATCGGGGCGAACCGCCCTCTACGCCGGGGGAGGCCGCGTTGAGCGGCACGCCATGCAGTGATGGATCACCTGTTATTCTTGTTGGCGTTATTCTGGATGTTCCGACCGACCGACTGCATGTCTTGCCCGAATCCAGCGGTGGTGTGACACCCGGCGAGCAAGAGCAGCCCCAGCATCCCCAGCACCACGGCGTTCCGCAGTGATCGCGCGCGCTTCCGAACAGTCATCGTGAGATGTGTCATGCAAGTCCCCTCCGGGTCCTTGGACCCACGGCGTTGCGTTTCCATCTTCCCGTCGAGGAGGAGGAGCCCCCCGGCGCCCTGGCGTCGTATCGGCTTCCCTGGGTCATCCTCCTCGGGTGGTGCGTTCCTGGGATGCACCTCTATCCCCATGGCCTGTTCCCTCCCTGGAGGCGGGTCCGTCTGTGTGGTCCGCGTGACGCGCTCGAACCGGTCCGCAGGCGGCCAACTGCGAGCGGGCAACGCTCCGGACGGTCGTGTGGGGCCCGCAAATGTTCAGACATGGTGACCGTCAGTCTTCCGATCTCCCAGCAGTTCTTGCGGTCATCGCCACCGGGTCTCCGTGGCGGCGTCTCACCTTCAGCGAGGCATAGTACAGACAGATCAGCCCCACGTACCGATCGTCCCCGCGTCTCGGCAGGCGCCGAAAGTGGGGGCCCGTGTGATACATGGTGAGCGCCGCTCCGAGGTCGCCACCCCCCGCGGTCAATAGCTCGCGCAGGTGTCGGGCGGTGACGGCAAGATTCCGCCGGACGTCGTACAGATCCTCGGGTCTGCGCACCAGCGTCGGGGCAACCGCCTGTGCCGTCGGAAACATGACCTGCCCAAGGCCGCGGGCCCCTTTCGGCGACAGGGCGGTGCTGTCGAAGCTCGACTCGACGGCGACGAGGGCGAAGAGGAGGTCAGGGTCGAGCCGATTCTGAGCCGCAGCGGCCACGATCGCGGCAGCCAGGGTGTGTCGCTGAGCCGTGTTCCCCTGGAGCCGACGGAAGCGCTGAAGGAACTGATCGGTGACTGGATCGTCTTCCACGGATTGCAGCTCTGGTTCCCGCGCGACACTCCCCGACAGCCGGAGCGCTACCGATCGGTTGGCCCCCAGCACCAGAAGCACGAGGCACACGAGACCCGCTGCACCCCACGGGTGTCGTCGTCGTGGTGTCGCCGATGATCCGGACCGGGTAGCAGGCAGCGGGTCAACCAATGCCGGCACAGCCGTTCCCGTCACAGGGTCCACCCCCATTGCCGCACCTCCAGTGGATTCCCCCGAAGGGGCGGACGGACGGCCCGGAGGGAGACCCCCGGACCGTCGCCGAGCGGACCCCCAGGAGTCAGGACTTCGACGGTGGCTCGACATGCAGCGAGGTCACCACCCGCTTTCCACCCTGCTCTTCATACTTCGCGCTGACTCTCGCCCCTGTCTTGAGGGTGTCCGGCGCGACCTTGACAGAGCTGGGAATCGTCAGGGTAGTGCCGTCCTCGAGTGTCAGGATCTTCTTCGATGGGTCCACGCTCTTGATGGTGCCTTGGATTTCCTTTGCCTCGGCCGTCCCGGATTGCGCAGGAGCGCGATCCATCGCCGGGGACTCCTTCTGGCCGGGCGGCGTCATCTGGGCCCACGCTGCCGATGAACCCACCACGGTAAGGGCGATCAGGGTTGTGACCATTCGTGTCATCTTCATGGGTTCAGCCTCCTGCTCTCTGTATTCTCTCTGCTCTCCATGTTCCGACACTCACTCCTTGCGGTTTGCGTTGCGAGTGCCGCGGGCCGTGCTGCCCGTGCTTTTCAAGAGAGGCAAGCCGAATACCAAGTGCGGGGCGAGGCGGGCGTCGGTTTCACCGAAAACAGGTTTCACAGGCACTTCCCTAAATCCCCCAGCAGCCAGAACAAAAGGCAGTGGGGGTACCCCCGAGGGCCGAACCGTGTATTTCGTACCAATGGATTCACGAGAGTATTGGTTTTGGGGCGTGATCTCCTGGAAGAAATTCCCGACCTGCGTCCAGCGCGCCAGCCCGCCTGAGCGGAAAATAGCGTGACAAATCCGACGCTTTCCCACTCCCCGGCTCCTCGGTAATCCTTACCCGGATCAGCCTGAATACCGCAGCTATGGCCGTGGGGGTCAATGCATCGAACCCCGTGAAAACATTGACGGCCAGCCCTGACTCTTCGACGTCAGCAGGGTTTCTCGCTGAGAGGATATGGATTCTGTGGCTGGCCTGACCTTCTCGGCTCCACGAAACATCCGAAAACAGCCGCCGTCCAACGGTTGAATACCCGCAGGCCGGCGCAACGCCCACGTTGGCACTTCCGTTGCTGTGTCTCCTGCGCAGAAGCAGAGGAATCGGCGCCCATGGGGAGTGGTTATTCAAGGCGCATGACTTCCTCTGAGGGGTTTTGGCTTGGCGGCGGCGCGAGTCTATGAATCGCGCCCCGTGCCAATCAAGGAGGTGGCCATGGATCGTCAGCAAGAGCAGAGAGAGCAGAGGAGGACACCGGTGGCCTGGATTGTCGCCGGTGCCTTGGCAGCGGCACTGCTCCTCGCCACCGCGACCGTCGGACCACAGCCGGCCTGGGCTGACGACGCCCAGAACGCCGACCAGCTCGTCAAGAAGGCACTGATGACGATTGACAGCTTCCAGTCCGATCCCCAGATGGGGCCGAGCCTCCGGGCTCTCGTCAGCAAGGCCAGGGGGGTGATGATCTACCCGCAGGTCCTCCGGGGAGCCTTCCTCCTCGGCGGTGCGGGCGGGCAGGGCGTATTCCTGGTACGGAACCAGGAGAGCGACACATGGGCCGGCCCGGCCTTCTACTCCTTCGGAGCGGCGAGCTTTGGTCTGCAGGCGGGGGCCGACGCCTCGGAGGTGGTGCTCGTCGCCTTGACGGACCGGGGGGTTACCGCCCTTCTCACAGCCAGTGCGAAGCTCGGCGTGAACGCAAGCGTGGCCGTCGGGCCGGTGGGTGCCGGCGCAGAGGCTGCGACGGCGAAGCTCAGCGTGGATCTGGTGAGCTACTCGCGCAATCAAGGGCTGTATGTCGGCGTCTCCGTCGAGGGCGCGGGCGTGTTCCCCCAGCCGAAACTGGACCAGGTCTACTACGGCAGGGCGGTCACTCCAAGCCAGATACTGATCCAGCGGGAGGTGTCCAATCCGCACGCCGCCGATCTCATCGCGGCGGTTGCAAGGGTAGCGGGCGGGTCTGCGTCGATCCAGACCACCGTGGTCAACGCGAGGTAACCCCACCGGATACGGCAGAAGAAAGCGGGCGCAGGCCAGAACGAACGCTCGGGGACAGCGGTGCCTGCGGACAGACAGGTGACATCCGAGGTCGGGCACAAGACCCCCTCGGCCAGAGGAGGACGATCATGAACAGCCGCTCTAACACGGTACGCAGATTCTATTTGATTCTTGTGCTCTCGCTCTCAACCCTGATGGCAGCGGCGTGCGGGACGCTGGTCGGGGCAGGGGTCGGCGCCGCGGGCGGCGCCGCGGTCGGTGCGGCCACGGGCAACGACCCAGGCAAGAGCGCGCTCATAGGTGCAGGAATTGGCGCAGCCGGCGGGGCCATCTACGACATAACACGCTGAGGATGAAGTGTGAGGGAGTCGGCGACGCCGACGCAGGAGATCCGTCGCATCGTCTCGGTCGATCCCGTCAAGATCCGACCGGACCACCGGCACCCTGGCTCGAGGCGAAGGGGGACGGGAGGAAGCGTCAGGCGGGGCGCGGAGACGGCGATCGGTCAACTTCCTCCCCACGGACGGCCCCAGCGCCCTGGTAACGAACCAGCTTGTTGTGGAGCGTCTTCACACTGATCCCCAGGATGGCGGCCGCCCGGGTCTTATTCTGCCCGGCGAGCTCCAGGGATTTCAGGATCAGAGCCCTTTCTGCCTCCTCGACAGTTATGCCAAGGGAGAGTGTCAGCGTGGGGGCGGTCTCGGAGGTTGGGTGGGTCTCTTGGAGTGCGTCCGGGAGGTGGGACGGCTCGATGGTCTCATTGCCGGCCAAGATGACGGCGCGTTCGATGACATTGCGGAGTTCCCGCACATTCCCCGGCCACGGGTAGCGCTGCAGGAGCTGCAGCGCCTCCGGGGCGATCGCCATGGTTGTGCGTCCGTTCCGGGCCGCCGAGTCCGCCAAGAACGCCTCTGCCAGCAGAGGAATATCTTCGGCGCGGTCGCGCAACGGTGGCAGGGAGATCGGGAACACATTGAGGCGGTAGAAGAGATCTGTCCGAAGCTTGCCCTCCCGCACGGCCGTCTCGGGATCCTGATTGGTTGCCGCAACCACCCGAACATCCACCTGGATCTCTGTCTTTCCGCCGATGCGCCGGATGGTTCCTTCCGCCAGGACGCGCAAGAACTTCGCCTGGACAGCGGGATGCATCTCGGCCACCTCGTCGAGGAGCAGTGTCCCGCCGTCCGCCATCTCGAAGCAGCCGAGGCGCCGTTCAAACGCCCCCGTGAAGGCTCCCTTCTCGTGACCGAAGATCTCGCTCTCCAGGAGGCTCTCGGGGATGGCGGCACAATTGACTCCCACGAACGGGGCGCAGGATCGGGGGGAGAGGGCATGGAGGGTGCGCGCGACAAGTTCCTTCCCGGTGCCGCTCTCCCCGAGCAAGAGAACCGGAGCGGTGCTCGGCGCTGCCTGCCCGACTTGCTGGAGCACCGCCTGTATGGCCGCGCTCTGACCGAGCAAGACCGGACGGTCCCCGGTCCCTGTTTGACGCCGCAGCAGGGCCACCTCGCGGCCGATGCGGGCCCGGTCCAAGGCCTTTTCCAGAAGAACGGTGAGGCGCTCGAGATCGACGGGCTTGGTGAGGTAGTCGTAGGCCCCGACTTTCATCGCCTGGACGGCCGTCTCGATGCTCCCTCGGCCCGTGAGGAGGATCGTCACCGCGAAAGGGGCCTCGTCTTGCAGGCTGCGGAGGAGCTCCAGGCCGTCCATCCCCGGCATGACGAGGTCCGCGATGACCACGGACGGCCGAAAGCTGCGCGCCTTCTCCAATGCCTCGACGCCGGTAGCCGCCGCCTCCACGCGGTAGCCTCGCCCCTTCAGCAGGGCCTGCAATCCCGTGCGGGAGGCAGCCTCATCGTCGACCACGAGAACTCGTTTTGGCATGGGCACCTCCAGATTCGATTCCGGGACAAGACTGTGCCTCTCGATGATGGGCACTGTCAAGCACATTGTTCACGCCAATGGCTGAATACGTATCGAGATGCCAAGGCGAAGCAATGGAAGCCGGTGAAATCGGCTCGCCGGATTCTGGCGCAACAGTAGCCTTCGGGTACGTCCCCCAGCATCCCACCTGTTCCCCGTCCCGCGTGACCGAAACGGGAGGCGTTTGTGATTGACACCGAGGGACCCCTTGGATATGTTACGGAAAAACTCCCGTTGGAATTCTGTGATTCAGGGGATGGTGCCAGGATAGCACATCGCATCCCGACCGCCTTGGTCTTCTTCGCTAACTCCTTGATTTGTCGATCCGCTCCCATTCCATTCATCGGAGCGGCGCCATCCCAGCACCCGTGCGGGGCATGGATGGGCCGCCACCCAGTTGGGCGGGCGTTTCATATTCGAGGGACGGGACCCGAGCGGGGCCGTGCTGGCGAGCTCGATGGACCCGGCGGCGCATCCTGCGAGTACGTGAAAGGGGGGATCGAGGTGTGCTCCATAGATGGGTTCGAGAAGGCGGGGCTGAGGTAGGGGCCCTGATGAGGGCCGATGAGGCCGAGCCGATGCGCGAGAGGGTGGACGCCGTCTACCGCGCCGAGTCACGCCGCGTCCTCGCCACCCTGATCCGCATCCTCGGCGACTTCGACCTCGCGGAGGAGGCGCTCCAGGATGCCTTCAGGGCAGCGCTGGAGCAGTGGCCGCGCGACGGTGTGCCGGCCAATCCGCGGGCGTGGCTCGTGTCGGCCGGCCGCTTCAAAGCCATCGATGGCATGCGTCGGCGCGCCCGATTTGAGGCGTCGGTAACAGAGCTGGCCGAGCGACTCGACGCCGGCGCCCGTGACGGCGCAGCGCAGGACGATGCGGCCGTGGAGGATGACCGCCTGCGGCTGATCTTCATCTGCTGTCACCCGGCCCTGCCGCCGACCGCCCAGGTGGCGATGACCTTGCGCGAGGTCTGCGGCCTCACGACCGATGAGATCGCGCGCGCCTTTCTCACCACGGCCCCCACGGTCGCCCAGCGCATCGTGCGCGCCAAGGCCAAGATCCGCGACGCGCGCATTCCCTATGAGGTGCCGTCGGAGGCCGATCTGCCCGACCGGCTGGATGCGGTGCTCCGGGTGATCTACCTCGTCTTCAACGAGGGGTATTCCGCGTCCTCGGGTGGGTCGCTCACGCGTCACGACCTCTCGGGCGAGGCAATCCGCCTGGGGCGGTTGCTGATGGAGCTGCTCCCGGAGCCCGAAGGGGTAGCGCTCTTGGCGCTGATGCTCCTGCACGACTCGCGGCGCGCCGCGCGCACGACGCCGACGGGCGAGCTGGTCCTCCTGGACGACCAGGATCGCTCGCTGTGGAACCGGGATCAGATCGCGGATGGGGTCGCGCTGGTGGAACGGGCGCTCGCGTCGGGTCGAGCCGGAGCGTACACGCTCCAAGCGGCGATCGCGGCCGTGCATGCCGAGGCGCCCAGCCCCGCCGCCACGGACTGGGCCCGGATCGTCGGACTCTACGACGTGCTGTTCCAGGCAGAACCATCGCCTGTGGTCGAGCTGAATCGCGCTGTCGCGGTGGCGATGCGTGACGGCCCTTACGCCGGACTCGCCCTCATCGACGCCATCCTCGCGCGGGGCGATCTGGGGAACTATCACCTGGCGCATGCGGCGCGGGCGGATCTGTGCCGGCGACTGGGGAAAACGACGGAAGCCCGAGCCTCCTACGAGCGGGCCCTCGGCCTCACCCAACAGGAGCCGGAGCGGCGGTTTCTCCAGCGACGGCTGAGAGAGCTGCCCGAGGAGCGCTCTTGACCGACCGTCCGCGCCGTCTCGCAACTGATTGAATTGGAAGGCTTGATCGCACCACGGTGCACTGTGCGGACAGGGGGCCGCTCACTCCCATCGTATGGGGGGCCACCCCGGGCGATCCCCCAACCCGAGTCTTACCACATCGGGCTTCCCCTGGCCCGTCACGCTCGGGTAACCCGATGTCGATTTTGGCCTTCCCCGACGACTATCTCATGGAAAAGGCCTTCGTGGGCTCGCCGGATGACGGTCTGATGGAGGCATCGCCATGAAATACATGTTGCTGATCTATCTGGACGAACGAGCGTTGAGTGAGACCGAGCGGGCGGAGTGCTACGCGGAATCCACGCAGCTCGCACAGCAGATTCATTCGAGCGGGCAGTATCTGGCCGCCAACCCGTTGCACCCGACAGCCATGGCGACCAGCGTCCGGGTGCGCGGCGGCAAACGGCTCGTGACCGACGGCCCCTTCGCGGAGACCCGTGAGCAACTGGGCGGTTACTTCCTCATCGACGCGAAGCATCTCGACGAAGCGATCGCCATCGCCGCACGGATTCCGATGGCGCGCAAGGGTACCGTCGAGGTCCGGCCGGTGATCGAGATCCCGGGCCTACCGAAGGAGTAGCCCTGGCCGGCTGGCTGGAGGGAGACGGCACCGGCAGGCATCCCGCGGGCGGCAGGGCCCTTGTGGATGGTGGGCGCTGTCGAACGACTCTCCCATGGAGACGGAGGCGTCCTCGTGAAATACATCTTGCTGGTTCACCACGACGAAGAGGCCTTCGGCAAGCTCAGCGAGACCAAGCGGCAGCGGATGCTCGAGGAATCGGTGCAGCTCACGCACCAGCTCCACGCCAACCGGCAATATCTGAGCGCGTCGCCGCTGCATCCGGCGTCGACGGCGGCCATCGTCCGGGTGCGCGACGGCAAACCGCTTGTGACAGACGGTCCGTTCGTGGAGACGCGCGAGCAGCTCGCCGGCTACTTCCTGATCACTGCCAAGGATCTCGACGAGGCCATCGGCATCGCCGCCCGGGTTCCCGGCGCGTGCATCGGAACCGTCGAGGTCCGTCCGGTGAAGGAGGTCGCGGGCCTGCCGAGGGTGTAGTGTCCGCCACGGGTGGAACGCAGGGTGAGCAGACGCTTCGTGCCCGGAGCGGCGCGACTGTCAGGGAGGGCAAGGGATGGGCACGGTGCGGGTACTCGTTGGGACGCGCAAGGGCGCGTTCATCCTGACGTCGGATGGCAAACGGAAACGGTGGGACATCGATGGTCCCCACTTCGCGGGCTGGGAGCTTTTCCATCTGAAGGGATCGCCCGCTGATCCGGCCAGGCTGTATGCGTCGCAAACCAGCGGCTGGTTCGAACAGCAGATCCAGCGCTCCGAGGACGGCGGCAAGACGTGGGAACCGGTGGGGAACTCGTTCGGGTACGACGGCGTCCCCGGCACGCACCAGTGGTACGACGGCACGGCGCACCCCTGGGAATTCAAGCGCGTCTGGCATCTCGAGCCATCGCTGACCGATCCGGATACGGTCTAGGCCGGGGTGGAAGACGCCGCCCTGTTCCACTCGACCGACGGCGGGCAGACGTGGCAGGAGCTTCCCGGGCTGCGCGGCGTGAAAGGGCACCTCTGGCAGCCAGGCGCCGGCGGGATGGGCCTGCACACGATCGTGCTGGACCCGAGCCATCCGGAGCGGATCTTCATCGCCATCTCGGCTGCGGGCGTGTTCCGGTCCGACGATGCCGGCACGACCTGGCGGCCGATGAACCGCGGCCTGAAGTCCCCGTATGAACTCCCCGACCCGACGGCCGAGGTCGGCCACTGCGTCCACCGCATCGCGATGCATCCATCGCGTCCGGACGTCCTGTTCATGCAGAAGCACTGGGATGTCATGCGCAGCGACGATGCCGGCGAGTCGTGGCATGAGGTCAGCGGCAACCGGCCGACCGACTTCGGGCTCCCGATCGCCGTGCATGCGCACGAGCTGGAAACCATCTACGTCGTGCCGATCAAGCGCGACCTGGAGCATCATCCGCCCGAGGGGAAGCTGCGCGTGTACCGCAGCCGGACGGGCGGGAACGAATGGGAGGGACTCACGGACGGTCTGCCGCAGTGGATGGGGCGACATGTCGATTGTGCGGCCTCGCGTTCGACAGATGGGTAGAGCGTGGGTGCAGCCGGCAGACACCGTCCAGCGGTCCGGCTGCCACCCTGAAACCAGAAGGAGGCAAGAGAATGCGATTCATGATCGTGATCAAGGCCACCAAGGACTCGGAAGCAGGCGTGATGCCGAACAAGCAGCTCCTGACCGAGATGGGCAAGTTCAACGAAGAGCTGGTGAAGGCCGGCGTGATGCTCGCGGGCGAGGGACTCCATCCCAGCTCGAAGGGGGCGCGTGTCAGGTTCTCTGGAACGAAGCGGACCGTGATCGACGGGCCCTTCGCCGAGACGAAGGAGCTGATCGCCGGCTTCTGGCTCTGGCAGGTGAAGTCGAAGGAGGAGGCGATCGAATGGGTCAAGCGCTGCCCCAACCCTCATGACGAGGAGACGGAGGTCGAGATCCGCCAGGTGTTCGAGGCGGAGGATTTCGGTCCCGAGTTCACTCCCGAGCTGAGAAAGCAGGAGGAGCGCCTGCGCGCGCAGGTGACCAAGAAGCGGTAGTCGCGGCGCTCCCGGCTTGCAGGAAGGCCGTTCGTCGAGCCGATTGCGTAGAGCTGGCTTCGACGAGTGAGACCAGCCCGGGTTCGGTCGGTCGAGACCGCTGGGAAGCCGGGCTGTCTGCAACAATCACCCACCACTCCCGAGAAGGAGACGCCATGCAAGTCCAACCCTACCTGTTCTTCGACGGCCGCTGCGAGGAGGCGATCGAGTTCTACCGCAAAGCGCTCGGCGCCGAAGTGACGATGCTCATGCGATTCAAGGAAAGTCCTGTGCCCCCTGAACCCGGCATGTGCCCGCCCGGCTCCGGGGACAAGGTGATGCACATGAGCTTCCGCATCGGAGATACGACGCTGTTCGCCTCCGACGGTCGATGCGAGGGGCGACCGGGTTTCCAGGGCTTCTCGCTGTCGCTCACGGTGCCGAACGATGCCGAGGCCGAGCGGCGGTTCGCTGCACTGGCCGACGGCGGGCAGGTGCAGATGCCGATGACCAAGACCTTCTTCTCCTCCCGCTTCGGCATGGTCGCCGACCGCTTCGGCGTGTCCTGGATGATCCTGGTGGCGTCCTGAGGGTCGCTTCAACCAGCGGAACCCGGCTTCCGCCGGCCGCGGTCGCCCGGAAGCCCGGCTCCGACACCGGAAAGAGTTGCGACGGGGCGCTTCATGCCGAGAAGGGTCCGGCGCGAATGAAATCGGTGGTGGAAGCCGCGCCAGGCCATTCCACGGCGACTTGCATTCGGGGCGATGACATGGTCTGATGGTCGCCATGACGGCTTTCCATGCGCGTCGCGCGATCGACCGGCTGCGCCGAAGCGACCGGCCCGAGCGCACGCCCGAAGAACTCGGCGGCGGGCCCGGCCGGTACGCGCTTCGGGCCGCGATCGCCGCTTGGCGCGCGCCAGCGCGCAGCGCGGGGGAAGCGGTCTGGGAGGACGTTCGATCACTTCTCGAGGAGGCATAGCGTGGCGGCAGCGAGCGGATTCATCGTGTGGGCCGGTCGGGTGATTTCAGTTCTGGTGTCACTCGTGTTCGTCCTGAGCTCGTTCATGAAGCTGAAGGGCGGAGCTGAGGTGATGGAGGGGATGGCTCATCTGGGATTGCCACAGTCGCTGATCATCCCGCTCGCGATTCTCGAGCTCTCGTGCGTTGCGATCTATCTGATTCCGCCGACCTCGATCCTGGGTGCAATTCTTCTGACGGGATACATCGGTGGCGCAATCTGCACCCACTTGCGAGTCGGCGATCCGTTCTTCATCCAGATCGCGCTCGGCATCTTCGTCTGGTTCGGCCTCTACCTCCGCGAGAATCGCCTCAGGGGCCTCATCCCGCTGAGGACACACTAAGCACCGTCGATTCCGCAAGCGCGCTTTACGCTCGACGATTTCAAGCGGCGGCTTGGCATGGACGGTCGCACGCGTAGGCAGGCGCACCACCCGACACCTTTACAGGAGCACCCATGGCGAGACAGATCTACGTTAACCTGCCGGTAAAGGACCTCAAGCGGTCCACGGCGTTTTTCACCGCTCTGGGCTTCAACTTCGAGCCGAAGTTCACGGATGACAACGCTGCCTGCATGATCGTTGCCGAAAACATTTTCGTCATGCTGCTTGCTGAAAACTTCTTCAAGACATTCACGAAGAAGGAGCTGTGTGACGCGAAGAAGTGCACGGAAGTCCTGGTGTGCTTGTCGTGTGATAGCCGCGCGCACGTCACTGACCTCGTTGGCAAGGCGGCTGCGGCCGGAGGAACAATTCCAGGGGAGCCACAGGACCACGGATTCATGTACGGCCACGCCTTCGAAGACCTGGATGGCCACATCTGGGAGCTCATCTCCATGGAGCCGAGCGCCAAAGGCCAGGGCTGAGGCATGAGTACGGCGCTGTCCTCACAAGGACCCTGAAATCCTGTGGTGTCTCCACTCGCCGCCAGCCTTTCATGCGGAGGTCGGGAGATCAACCAGCGAGGGCAACACCTTCCAGGGCGAATTTCCATGCGCGGTCGGATTCCCTGGGCACACCCTGTTGATGTGTGCACCGTATCGCCACGAGGGGTCGGGCGTTTGCCTGGGACAACGTGCGGAAGAACCGCCAGACGGGGACGTTCGAACCAGTCGAATAGCCGTCGACGGCCCTGGCGCCTGCCGGCTAAAGCGCCGACGCGCGGCCTGCCTTGCGCGGGTCGGTGATGGCACCCCGGCGCGCCCTCTTGCCGTCTCCATCCTGGGGAGTGGGAAAGCGGCGGCAAGCCTGGAGCGATGACAAGTCCACTGGGTAAGCAACGCATTCCTGTTTGTCCAGGCCCCTGATTCACCGCGGGCGATCGGTCTGTGGCCTACGACTTCAACGCGCCCGCGGTGAGGCCCTGGACCAGGGCCCGCTGGATGACCATGAAGATGAGGACGACGGGCAGGGTGGTGAGGACGCCGCTGGCCATGATCCCGCCCCAGTTCGTCTGGCCGAAGAAGGTGAGCAGCTCCGACAGGCTGAGCTGAATCGTCTTGGCGCGCTCCGAACTGGTCAGGATCAGGGCGTACTGATAGTCGTTCCAGGCCACGACGAACGCATACAGCGAGGTGGCCGCGAGCCCCGGCACGGTGAGCGGCAGCAGGATCCGTGCGAAGGC
This sequence comes from Methylomirabilis sp. (SeqCode), assembly GCA_035455275.1. Taxonomy (GTDB): domain Bacteria; phylum Methylomirabilota; class Methylomirabilia; order Methylomirabilales; family 2-02-FULL-66-22; genus 2-02-FULL-66-22. Next base: position 44,434 of record DATIFO010000216.1, read on the forward strand.
CCCGGACGGGCTGCAGCCGTCCACCAGCGCCGCTTCCTCCAGCTCGACGGGGAGGCTCCGGAAGAAGCCCGCCATGAGCCAGATGCAGATCGGCAAGGTGAGCGACATGTAGACCAGGACCAGACCGGGGATCGTGTTCAAGAGCTCCAGGGCGGAGAGGATGCGGTAGAACGGGATCATGACCGGCGGGCCCTGGAACATCGGGGACAGGAGCAAGGCCAGCGCCAGGACCCGCCGCCCCGGAAAGGCATAGCGCGCCATGGCATAGCCCCCCATGGCCCCCAGGACGGCGGTGATGAGGGCCGTGAGCCCCGCGGCCAGGATCGTGTTCCAGAAGAAGATGCCGAGGTTCCCCCCTGTCGGTCCCAGCGCCCAGAGGTAGTTCTTCAGCGTGGCGCCCTGCAGGCTCCAGTTCGGCGTCCGGGTGAAGATCTGGGTGGAGGGCTTGAAGGAACTGACCACTAGCCAGGCGTAGGGCGAGAGGGTGAAGGCCATGACCAGGGCCAGGGCTGCGTAGAGGCCTGCTCGGCGCACCGATCTGCGGCTCATGGCTGCGGCTCCTCCAGGCGGGTCACGCGGGCGTAGATCACGCAGACCGCCAGGATGACCAGGATCGAGAGCGTCGCCACCGCCGACCCCGAGCCGAGCTGGAAGAAGACGAAGCCTTTGGTGTAGACGTAGGTCGCCAGGACACTCGTGGCGTAAGCCGGCCCGCCCTCGGTGAGCACCCAGATCATCTGAAAGTTGTTCCAGGTGAGGACCAGGGCCACCAGGGTCACGATGGCGGCGACCGGCTTGAGCAGGGGCAGCGTCACGTACCAGAGGCGGCGAAAGCCCGTGGCCCCGTCCACGTCCGCCGCCTCGTAGACGTCCTGCGGGATTGTCTGAAGCCCGGCCAGCAGCATCAGACACATGTAGGGGTACCCTTTCCACAGGCTCGCCAGCAGGATGGCCGGCCACACGGTCAGATCCTCCCCCAGCCATACCACGTACCGGTTCAGCAGGCCCAGGGCGTTCAGATAGTAGTTCAGGAGGCCGTAGCTCCCGTCGTAGATCCAGCGCCAGATGATCCCGACCACGACGATGGGCGTGACCCACGGGACCAGCATGATGCCGCGCCAGAAGCCGCGCCAGGGCAGGCGCGCATTCAAGATCAGTCCGGTGGCGAGGCCCAGGGCGAACTGCAGGGCCGTGCTGCCGAAGGTCCAGATGAAGGTGTTGACCAGGATCCGCCGGAAATCGGGGTCGCTCCAGATCAGGTCGCGGAAGTTCTTGAGCCCGATGAATTGCGGCACCAGCGATTTGACCAGGTGGAGGTCGGTCAGGCTGAGATAGAAGACGTTCAGGATGGGGTAGACGGTGAAGCTGACCAGGTAGACGACGCTGGGCAGGAGCAAGAGGTACGCCGTCCGGTAGCGGGACAGGATGCGGCCGAGGCGCAGGAGCAGGGGCATGGGCTCAGGGGGGCGAGGGGGGACCCGGGGCCGGCCCGGGTTCCCCCTCGCGTCAGGTCGTTAGCCGCGCTTGATCCTGTCGATCTCGGCCTTGATCCGGTCGTAGGCCTGCTCGGGCGTGAGCTTGCCGTCCAGCATCTCGATCATGACCTTCTGGAAGGCCACCTCCATCTCCTCGCGGCGCAGGATCTTGCGCATGGGCACCCCGATGGGGTGGGCGTTGGCGACGAAGTCGCCGATGATCCGCTTGTTGTCCTCCACCGCGTCCGGGTAGAACTTGGCGGCCGCCTGGGAGAGCTTGGCCATGTCAATGTCCCGCCGCGCCGGCGTGTTCAGCATGGCCGACTCTTCCGTCAGGTTCTCCAGTCCGCAGAAGAACTGCAGAACCTTCCAGGCGGCCTCCTTGTTCTTGCTGCCCTTGAACATGGCCCAGCCGACGTTCGCCACCGGCGCCCACGGCTTCTGGGCGGACGGCCCCTTGGGGTAGGCGACGACGCGGCTCACCTTCAGGATCTTGGGGTTGATGGGATAGAGGTTGGCGACGAAGAAATCCCCCGTGGGCATCATGGCGATGTTGCCCAGGCCCCAGGTCTGGAACGCCTCGCGCAGCCCCATGACCTTGGTCGTGGGGGACATGGAGGGCTGCAGGTCCTTGAAGAGGCGCAGCAGCTCCAGGTACTTCGGCTTGGTGGCCTCGCCGGTGTCGGAGATGTCGAAGTTATCGCTGTAGCCCGCGATGTACGGCCCCTCGCGCCAGGCGAACCGGGGCAGGCCGAGCGGATAGCCGTAGCCGTAGACATCCCCCTTGGTCATGGCCTTGGCCGCCTTCTTCAGGTCGTCCCAGGTCTTCAGGTCCGAAAGCTTCATCCCGGCCTGGGTCAGCAGATCCTCCCGCACGATCAGCCCGTAGGAAATGGCCCGGATGGGGATGGTGTGGACCTTGCCGTCGTACAGCGAGTAGTTCCAGACACCCTCGTAGAACTGCTCCTTCTTCAGCACACTGTCCGGCCGGGCGAGGTAGCCGTCCAGTGGCTCCAGCGCCCCCATGGCCACCAGCGTCGTCGCCTCCTGCTGCTGGACCAGGTCCGGGACGTCGCCGCCCGGCAGCATCACGGACAGCTTCTTCTCCAGGTCCGGCCAGCCGAGGTACATCATCTCGACCTTGATGTCCGGGAACTTGCTCTCGGCGAGCTGCTTCAGCCGGACGGCCCCCTGCTTCTCCGTCTCGGAGGTGCCCGGGAAGACGACGCGCAGCGTCGTGCCCGCGTCGGCGAACCCCGCCAGGGCCAACCCAGCGCCGAGAAGTAGCGCCAACGCCAGACAGGTCATGCGTCTCATGTGCCGTCCTCCTCTCTCAGGTCCGTCGACAGGCCGCGGAGCTCGGCGCCACGTGCGCCGCGGCCCCTTCCCGCTCCCGCCAGTCTCGCTATGCGGTGGCGCGCCGGCCACCCCGGACGATCAGGCCTGCATGCTCCGCCAGCTGGCGAAGCTCGGCGCGCTCGGCATCGTCGACGGGCAGTTGCGGCGGCCGCACCGCGGCGTGGCGGATCAGGCCCTGCATCACGAGCACCTCTTTCATCCGCGGCCGGTAGTCCCGGATGGGCGCCCGCCAGGCGTAGCGCGCCAGCGGGCCCAGGCGCCCCCAGATCTCGAAGGCGGTCTGGAAATCCTTCGCCACCGCCGCCTGGTGCATCCGGATCAGCTCCGCCGTGGCCGTGCCGGCAAACCCGATCAGGGCCCCATCGCACCCGAAGACCATCGCCTCCAGGATGAAGGTGTCGCTGCCCGTGAGGATGCCGATCTTGCGCGGGAGGGCCCGCGCCGCGTCGATGGTCTCGAGGGTCTTGGTGGTGTCGAAGGAGGCCTCTTTCAGGCCGACCACCTGCGGGATGGTCACGAGCGCGCGCAGCGTCTCCGGGGGGAAGTCCGGCCCCCACGCCTTCGGGAACTGAAAGGCGATGAGCGGCAGGTCGACGCCCTCCGCGATGGCCCTGTGATACTCGTAGATCATGCGGGTGGGTACCGGGTTCCCCAGGAAGGTGGGGAAGGGGGGGAAGATCGCGAGCCCCTGGGCCCCCGCCGCCTTCAGCTCCCGGCCGAACGCCACGGCGTCTGCGGTGGAGCCGACGATGAGGCCGGAGACGAGCGGACAGGGATCGTCGGGGCAGGCGTCCGCGATGATCTTGCGCGAGACCCGCACGACCTCGAGCATCTCGGCGCGGCTCAGGGCGGGCCCCTCGCTGGCGTCCATGTTCATGGCGACGGCGGTGGGCTTCTGCTGGGCGATCCAGGCGAGATAGGTACCCAGCGAGTCCCAGTCGATGGAGAAATCCGGAAGCATGGGGAGAACCGGGGCGGGCAGGATGCCCTTGGCTGCGAATGCGCTCATGGCGTCCATCCTGTCGTGAGAGCGAAAGGCCACAGGACCCCCGGGCGACAGCGGCGACGCCCGGGGGTGAATCCTTGCGACAAACGATATCACCCGCTCCAAAGCGGCGTCAAGACTTGCGTTTGGGAGATCATCCACCATTGCCCCGCTGCGGGTCGGGATGAGCGGGCGGTCCGCAAGGCGCTCCCCCGGCTCTCGACGGCCCAGATCCGCACCTGCCTGCGGCACAATTCCCAATCCCCCCGCTCGCCTCGGTGCACACCCCCGGAACGTCAGGGGCCGTGATCCCTCCTGGGTTGGAGTGAGGCAAGAACCGACTTTTCACACCGGGTCCCCACTTGCGTGATGATGAGCAAGGCGGTGTCGCGTGTCGCAGCAGGGCGGTGAGACTGATCTTTCAAGACCTGACCCCATTCGTGACCCCACTCGCATGGTGTATCCGCGGCCCCCGCTGGCCATCCATTTTCTTGCCGCCAACTGGGTTGACACCACCAGAATCCTGACTATAATCTTGGTCGATGCCTTCCGAGAGCCAGTTCGTGCTCGTTTACGCACCCGAGGCCTTTGATCACCTTGATGCCATCGAGCGGAAGTATCATCGCCTGATCGAAAAGACCATCGCCCGGCAACTCCGCTATACGCCGGAGGAAGTCACCCGAAATCGTAAGCCACTCGAACAGCCTGGCCCCTTTGGTGCGACGTGGGAGCTGCGGTTCGGGCCCCGTAATCGCTTTCGGGTGCTTTACGAAGTCAATCCTAGAGTGCAGACGGTCGAGATCCTGGCGATCGGAGTCAAAGAAGGGAATCGACTCCTGATCGGCAGAGAGGAGTACGGAGAATGAGAATTGCGCCGGTGGCAGATGTCAAGGCACGGTTGAGTGCCTACCTGGACCAATGCGAAAAGGAGGGACCCGTCGTCATCACTCGCAACGGCAGGCCTGTAGCCGTGCTCCTTGCCCCTGTGGACGATGATGACTTGGAGGCATTGCTGCTGGCCCGTTCGCCGCGCTTTCAAGCACTCCTGGAGAAGTCGCGGCGGAGCATTCGGTCCGGCAAGGGGCTGACGCACAAGGACTTCTGGAAGGCCGTGCCGCAGCGCGCCAAGGCAGGCGGGGCGGCGTGACGAATTTGCCGGCGCCGGCCAGTGGAGAGAGCGGCCGTTGTCAAATAGGTCAAGCTCTTCCGCATTGCGGCCCGAGTCAGAGTAACTTGGGCTAACAACCAGATCTTGAGCGAAAACAGGTGAGGAAAATGGGTGACACTCCAAGACCGGGGGTTCCGGAGAGACCCCGAAAGGAGTGTGACCCATGGCAGGGAACGGCGAGGTTCAGGGAAAGAAGAAGCGGTCTCGGCGGAGGGTAGGGCGGCGATCAAGAGGTGAGCGCCCGTACGCCTACCCGTACGAGCTCCGGCGCAACGCGGTGCAGCTCTGTCTCGAGGAAGGCTTCCCCCTCGAGCAGGTCGCCCGCGAGCTCGGCGTCGGCTTCAGTACGCTCGGGGCGTGGGTGCGCGGGTATCGCGCGCAGGGGGAAGCGGGCCTGCAGGCGAAGGCGCGGCCCCGGAGCCCGAGGCCGCGGGTGGCCGCGGCGGTGAAGCGGCAGGCCGTCGAGCTGAAGCGGCGCCATCCCGACTTCGGGATCCAGAAGATCAGCCAGTTCCTGCGGCGCGTCCTGCTGCTGCCCGTGAGCCGGGAGACGGTGCGCCGCACGCTGCACGAGCAAGCCCTGCTCAAGAAGCGACGACCCAAGCCCCCGCACAACCCCGCCGCGCCCCGCTCCTTTGAGCGCGCCACGCCGAACCAGCTGTGCAGACCGACATCTTCACCTTCCGGCTGGGCGGCAAGAACGCCTACCTCATCGGCCTCCTCGATGATCACTCCCGCTACGTGGTGGGGCTGGACGTCTTTCGCAGCCAGACGGCGGAGCACGTCCTGGAGGTCTATCGCCGGGCGGTGGCGGAGTACGGCGTCCCGAAGGAGATGCTCACCGATCAGGGCCGGCAGTTCTCCAGCTGGCGGGGCACGACCCGCTTCGAGGCCGAGCTCAAGAAGGACCGCGTCCACCACCTGAAGAGCCGGCCCCCACCACCCCATGACTCTCGGCAAGATCGAGCGCTTCTGGAAGACGCTCTGGGAGGAGTTCCTCGTGCGCGCCCAGTTTGAGAGCTTCGAGTCCGCCTGTGACCGGGTGCGGCTCTGGGTGAAGTACTACAACCACCGCCGGCCCCACCAGGCCCTGGAGGGCCTCTGCCCGGCGGATCGCTTCTTCGGCATCGCGCAGGAGCTGCGGCAGGTGATCGAGCGGGGCATCCAGGAGAACGTGCTGGAGCTCGCGCTCCGGGGGGAACCCCAGAGCCCCTTCTACATGGTGGGCCGGCTGGGTGAGCAGTCGGTGGTGATCCGGGCCGAGAAGGGCCGCGTGAAGATGCTCGTCGATGGGGAAGAGCCGCGCTCGTCCCAGGAGGTCAGCTACGATCTGGAAGGAGGAACCCATGCCCCCCGAAGTGCGAGCGAAGAAGGAGCCGCTGCCGTATACGGCCCAGCAGCGTGTGCAGGCGGTGCTCTCGATCTGGACAGAGCGGCGGCGCCCGGGGGAGGTCTGCCAGGAGCTCGCGATCTCCCTCAAGGTCCTTTCCCAGTGGGAGACGCGGGCGCTCTCGGGTATGCTGAAGGCGCTGGAGGCGCCGACGCGGCGGGACCCCGGCCCCGCGCTGAGCCCGAAGCTGGAGCGCCTGCTCGCGCGGCAAGCCCTGCAGCAGAAGGGGCGGATGGCCCGACTGGAGCAGCGGCTCACCAAGCTCCAGGAATCGAAAGCCCCACCGCCGCCCCCCAAGTAGCCGATCCCCGCGGGGCGGGAGGACGCGATGAGCGATCCGAAGGCGAGCAGTTCCGACCAGCACGCCCTGGCCCGGCAGCGGGCGCAGCTCATCATGCAAGTGCGGAGCGGGCTGCTCACGGCCGAGGCGGCGGCCCAGAAGCTCGGGGTCTCCCGCAAGACGTACTACAAGTGGGAGCGGCGCGCCTTGGCGGCGATGGTGGAAGCCCTGGGGAACCGGGAGCAGGGGCGGCGGGCGCAACCGCGCGACCCGGAGAAGGAAGCGCTTCGACGGCAGACGGCGGCGCTCCAGGCGAAGCTCACGGTCCTCGAGCAGACGGAGCAGCTCCGGCGGCTGCTGGCCGAGCCGGATAAAAAAAACGCTGAGGTGGCCGCCATGCTGATCCCAACCCTCACCCAGCTGAAGCGCCAGGTGCGCTGGCCCTACCGGCGCCTCTGCTGCGTCCTGGAGGTGCCCTACGGGAGCTTCCGGCGCTGGAAGCAACGCCTCGAGCAGGGGGAGCCCGTGCGCATCCCACCGGGGCCGAAGAAGGTGGCACCCCTCAGTGTGGACGAGCTCCGCGGGGCCGTGGAGCACCTGCATCATGCTCACGAGCGCAGCCGGGGGGTCGGGGCCCTCTATCGACGGTACCACACCCAGGTCTCACGGCGGGAGCGCGAGGCCCTCACCGAGACGGTGCGGCGGGCGCGCGCCCAGCAGCGCCAGGCGGACCTTCGCCACGTCACCTGGCAGGTGCCCGGTCTGGCCTGGTCGCTCGACGACGCGGAGCTGGTGCGAGGGCACTCGCAGCTCCTGCGCCTCCACCAGGCGCAGGAGCTCGCCTCGCGCTACAAGTTCCCGCCCTGGGTGGGGGAGCGGATCCTAGGAGCGACCGTGGCTCAGCGACTCGAAGAGCTCTTCGGGCAGTACGGCCCGCCGCTCGTCCTCAAGCGGGACAACGGAGGCAATCTCAATCAGCAGGCGGTCGAGGAGCTGCTCGCGCGCCACCTCGTGATGCCGCTCAACTCGCCCCCGCACTACCCGCCCTACAACGGCGGGATGGAACACGCGGTCGGGGAACTGAAAGGACCGCTCGTGGCGCAGCTCCTCGTGCGCGGCCCCGTCCCGGCGGCCGAGGTGCAGAAATGGGCGGAGCTCCTGGCCCACGAGCTCAACCATCGGCCCCGCCCCTCGCTCCAGGGGGAAGTGGCCTGTAGAGTGTTTCAGGATGCCCGGGCAGCTCTTAAGAGGTATACTCTCCGCAAGCGAAGGGAGTTCTTCGAGGAGATCAACGATCTGACCCAGATGCTCATGCAGGTTCAGGGGGTTTGCACGCAGCGTCAGGCCGACACGGTCCGGCGGCTGGCGGTGGAGGCGTGGTTACAAAAGAACGACGTTATCACCATCACCCAGAACCACAGAGTGTCACCCATTTTCCTCGAAAAAATCGCTCATAATTAGCTTGTCCCCACAGTCACCTTCCACGCCGCCAGGACGGTGTGAGCGGTACACCTTGAGGCGTTATCCCTTTACCCATGCGGTTGCCATGAACCGTTCACGGGATCTGTGCCGGGGAAAGCGAGGCGTCCTTCCGCGTCCGATGACGACTTCAGTGGCTTGTGATGGTGGGTGGGAGTCTTGGCAGGGGCGCGGTCAGGCGGCGTAGGGCACTTCGCCCTTCCGGGCGAAGGCGGCCAGGAGGGAATCGCCGTGCTCCCATTCCTCCGTGGTCATGGCGACGGCCTCGATAGGGGCAAAGATTTCGTAGGTGGCGTCAGCCAGAAGGTCGATCCGCTCCCCGGTCTGCTTCTCCATGGCACGCGACTAGATCAGGCCGGCCCCGTCGGACGCCTGGGCGCTCCGGTCGAGGCCCGCAGAGCCAGAGCGGCGGAGGATGGTGTGAGAGCGGGGGGAGACTAGGAGCGCCGGGAGCGAAGCTCGCGGAGGGCGCGCCCGAGCCCGGCCAGTGTGTAGCCCATCATGATCGCGCCCGCGACGGGCATGGAAGCGTAGGCGATGCTCTTGGGGAACCGCAGGAACGGTGTCGTCTCCGCCGAGAGGACCGCGACGCGCCAGCCCTCCACCGTCAAGACGACGGCGAACAGGAGAGTGACCACCCGCACGCCCATGGCGAGGACCCCGCCGGCCCTGGGCCCCAGCCGACCGGCCAGCACGTCCACGCGGTACAGCGACCCCTCTCCCCAGAGCACTGCCGCGCCGAGGAAGGTCATCCAGGCCATCAGGAGTTCGACGATCTCGTCGTACCCGGTGACGGAAATGACCGGGAAGATCCGGATGACCACGCCGAGGGCCAGGAGCGCCAGCATCGCCAACAGGGCCAGAATCACTGTCGCCCGGCCGGCCCGCCGGACCACGCGATCGACGATGGAGAGCATACCGTTCCTCACCCGCGCGCGAAGCCGAAGGTCCGGGGCAGCCACATCACCAGGTCCGGCGCATAGGTGACGACGAGCAGAACGACCACCAGCGCCGCGACATACGGCCACATCTCTTCGAATAGCTCACCCATGGGCACGTTGCTGATCGCCGAGACCGCGTACAGACACATGCCCACGGGCGGCGTCACCAGGCCGATCATCAGGTTCAGCACCACGACCACGCCGAAGTGAGTGGGGTCGATGTGGATCTGCTGGATCAGCGGCATGAAAATCGGGAAGGTGATGATCATGATGGCGATCCCCTCGACGAACATCCCCAAGACCAGCAGGATCGCGTTCACCATGAGGAGAACGACCCAGGGCGTGGACGAGATGTGCAGGATGGCGTTGATGATCGCATTGGGAATCTGCTGCTGAATCAGCACCCAGCCGAAGGGCGCGGCGGCCGCGATGATGAACATGACCTGCACCGTCTGCTTGGCGCTCTCCCACAGCACGGCGGGGAGATCGAGCAGGCGCAGCTCCCGGTAGCAGACCAGGCCAAGGAGCATCGCGTAGATCGAGGCGACGACCGCGGCTTCCGTCGGCGTGAACCACCCCGTCAGGATCCCCCCCACGATGGCGGGGGGCATGACCAGCGCCGGCAGCGCGCCGCCCAATACCCGGAGCGCCTCTCGCCCGGAGGGCCGATCCGTCATCCGTGGCAGATTCTGGCGCTTCGCCACAAGGGCGATGACCGCCATCAGTGCGACACCCATGAGCACGCCGGGGATGATGCCGGCCAGGAACAGGTCGCCGACCGAGACGTTGGTCAGGCTGCCGTAAATGACGAAGGGGATGCTGGGGGGAATGATCGGCCCGATGGTGGAGGAGACGGCCGTGATCGCGGCGGAGAAGCGGGTGGAATAGCCCGCCTTCGTCATGGCCCGGATCTCCACCACGCCGAGCCCGGCAGCGTCCGCGACCGCCGAGCCGGACATCCCGGCGAAGATCATGCTGGCGATGACGTTGACGTGGCCCATCCCGCCGTGGATGCGGCCGACGCAGAGCTGGGCCACGCCGAAGATCCGCTGGGTGATCCCGCCGGTGTTCATCAGATTGCCGGCGAGGATGAAGAACGGGACCGCCAGGAGGGGAAACGAGGCGGTCCCGAAGTAGGCGCGCTGGCCGAACATGATGAGGAGATCGGCTCCCCCCATCCAGTACATGGTTCCGATCGCCGTGAGCCCCAGGCTGAGGGCGATCGGGACCCCCAGCAACATGAGGAGAACGAGCGTCCCGAAGACCGCGAGGACGAGCATGCGCTACTTCCGCGCAGCGTCCACCAGCTTCGACCAGGCCGCCCACGTGTCCTCGCCGAGCACCTTCTTGAGCTGCGCGTAGGCCGGCCCCATCAGGGCCCGGAACTTCGCCACCTCCGGGCGGGTCACCTTCACGCCTGCCTTCTCCATGTCGGCCAGGTAGGCGTCTTCCTTCTCCTGGACCTCCGCGCGCGCCTCGTTGCCGGCGCGGCGCCCCTCCTCGGTCACGATCGCCCGCTGCTCCGGCGTGAGCCGGTCCCACGCCTTTGGGCTGGCGGCGAAGACGATGGTGGCGTAGATGTGCCGCGTGAGCGCCTCGTGTTTCTGGACCTGATAGAACTTGGCCGCCCAGGTGTTCCCGATCGGGTTGTCCTGCCCGTCCACCGTCTTGGTGGCCAGAGCCATATACACCTCGGGATAGGCGATGGTGGCCGTCACGGCCCCGAGGGCCTCGAAGGCCGCCTTGATGGCCAGCTCGGGCGGCACACGGATCTTCAGTCCCTTGAGGTCCTCCGGCGCGTTCACGGGCCGCACGCTGTTGCTCAGCGCCCGGAAGCCCCACTCGAAGTACGCGATCTGCTGGAACCCGGCCTTCTTGAACTCCGCCTGCAGCCACTCCGAGCCGGTCGTGTCGAGTGTCCGGTGCGCATGGGCGTAGTCGTCGAACTGGTACGGGATGTTGATGACGCCGAGCTTCGGGGCCACGGCCTCGATGTTGGCGGGGTTCAACAGCATCAGGTCGATCACGCCCAGGCGGACCTGCTGCGCGGCCTCGGGTGGCGCGCCCAGGGCGTTGTTGGGGAAGATGGTGATCTTCAGCTCGCCCTTGGTCCGCTCCGCGATCCGCTTGACCATCCGCTCGGCCGCCAGATGGACCGGGTGCGTCAGGTCGGCGGGGTGGGTCAGGCGCATCTCGACGGCGGCGCTCGCCCGGGGCGGAACGGCAAAGAGCGCAGCGAGGACAGCGGCAGCGAGGCAACTGGTCAGAACCGGCAGTGCGCGTTTCATCGTGCCCTCCTTGTGCATGCCCCGCGGGCAGGGGTGATACCGGCATGCCGACCGAGTGTCGTCGCGGTCGGCCGTCTCAGTCACTGGCGGTCGCCCCCCCGGTGAGGGCGATGGCCAGGAACTCGTCGTCGTTGAGCGGCCGGTGGTGGGCGATGCCGGCCCGCTGGCAGCCCACCAGGATCTGGCTGAGCTGCTCGGGCGAGGCGGTGAGCCCGTAATCGGTCAGCTTCTTGGCCACGGCGCCCACGTCGCTCCACTTGCCGACGACGACGCGCGGCGTGCGGCCGACGATCTCGGGCTCGAAGGGGAATACCACGGGCCGCGCCCCCGCCGCCTCCATGGCGGCCCCGGTCTTCCACTGCTCCAGGCTGAAGGCGCCTTTCCCCGTGATCGCCTTGAAATAGTCCACCGGGATCCCCGTGATCTCGGCGACCAGGTCACCGAGCCACGGCAGCATGTCGAGCCGGAGCCCGGTGTCCACCCCGTAGAGCACCTCCAGGGCCATGGCGACCTCGTCCAGCGCCGCGTTCCCCGCCCGGTACCCCAGCCCGTTCACGGCCACGTTGAGGCCTGTGGCCCCGGCCTCGTAGGCCGCCAGGACGTTGGCCGTCGAGAGCCCGAAGTCGTTGTGGCAGTGAACGTCCACGGGGAGGCCTGTCCACTCGCGCACCCGGCGGACCAGGAAGGCCACGGCCCCCGGCCGGGCCACGCCGAAGCTGTCGACGACCGTGACCGCGGTCGCGCCGGCCTCCTTGCCGACCTGCACCGTCTCCCTCAACTGGTCCAGGGGCGCCCGGCTGGCCTCGACGATGAACAGATTCGCCTCGCAGCCCGCGCGCCGGGCAGCCGCGATCTGCTTCGCCGCCTGCTCCAGGAGCTCGACCCGCGGCCGCTTGAGGTCGTACCGCTGGTGCTCCTCCAGGATGCGGTACCAGACCATGACATGCTTGACGCCGAGCTCCAACACGCGCTCCACCCGGCCCGGGTGCCAGGTCACGTGGAGCTGGAGGGGGAGGTTTCGGCGCAGGATGGCGCGGACCGCCTCGAGCCAGCCGGGCACGGTGAGAAAGAGCTCCATGCGCCGGATGCCGACGAGGGCCAGCGCCTCGGCGATCTGCACCTTGTCCTCCACCGTGAAGGCGACGTCGGCGCACTCCTCGCCATCCCGCACGGTGATGTCGTGCAGCTCCACTTTGTGGGGGGGCACCTGAATCGTGGGCTCGAAGTTGTGCGGGCTACAGAACCAGTGGGGCGTGCGCCAAGGTGTCAGGGATGCCTCGTGTTTCATGCTGTCCTCCCGCTGCCGCAGACGGCGCGGTTCGCCTGGCGTGGCCGGACGCGGGCGGGTTGTGGCGCGGCGAGGGCCGGAGATCTCGGCCATCGGTGCGCCAGTGCCTGGCTGCCGGTGCTTCCGGGACCGATGCCGCGTCGCGGTCGGCCTGGAACCGGCAAGGGACGGGTCGCGGGGACAGTCGCCCCGCAGGGTGCAGGAGCGGAGGGAGCTCGCGGTCCCTGGATGCGGCGGGCCGCTCACGAAGGGCAGCCGGGCGGTCCTGCTGGGGGCAGATCGCGTGCGGGTAGCTCGCCAAGGCCGGCTCCGTGAGTTCGGCTTGCCTTCAAAGCGCGATCCCGGGTACCGCTATACCGCAGCGGCGTCTGCGAAGTCAAGGATCATGGCTGGGAGTTGGGTCCGGCCGGACATTGCAGGTCCTCGCCGCCGAGGGCGAAGTCCCTTGCGACCGTGGACCCAGATAGTGCACTGCATCGCCAAGGCGCCAGCGTGCATGGTAAGCCCTAGGAGCGTAGGAGGGTGCGAAGGTACGCTCGTGCCCGCGCGTGAAAGAAATACGAAATGCGTCATTCGCTCAGTGGGTTGACTTGGATGGCCCTCCCCGCGACCTGGCATGCGTGGAGGGGCGGCACGAGCATGCGCGGGCAAGTGCGGCTCGATGCTCTTCCGCCCTATGTCCGGAGTTTTCGACCGGCGTCCTCCACCACGCCAGCCTCGGAGGGAGGGAACACGGGCAGATCGTGACGACGCAGAGTCCCGCGCGGGCCAGCTTCGCGGGTCGGTGAGGTCCCCACGGCGCCCCCCCACTGTACCAGGGTAGATACTACTGGAGGCCGCCAGAGCGGGCTGACGAGGCATGGCGAAGTGGAGGGCGGCATGGCTTGTCGTCCTTGGGTCCCCCATGTCTGCGCAGGGCGTGAGCCCATTTTGACTCTTCACGCAGGGTCCCCGCTGACAGGAATTCGGCGGAGCCTCAAGGATCCAATGACCTGAAGAACGAGCCTTTCCCAACCCCATCTTGACAAAACCACACGCAAGCGCTCTAGTGGTGCGCGGCGGATAGGATATTCGATAGGGCGATGGCCTATCTGCCATGAGGAGGGAGCATGGAACCAGGAGACGCAAGACCGTATGGCACTCTTCCAGCTGGCACGGAGGGGGAGGCAGGACCGCAGGGAAAGCGGGGCGACAGAGAACACCCGACACATGAGTACGTTCGGCTCTGCGGCATGCTCTCAGCACCGGGGGATGTGGCCTACCGCTATAATTTCCTCACCAACAGGTTCGACTACGTCAGCCCGGAGATCTCCGCACTCCTTGGCTACTCCGAAGCGGAGTGGCTCGTGATGGACATGCGGGAGGCCTTCGAAAGGCTGCATCCCAACGACTGCCTGAAGGTGGGAGACGGGCTGAAGGCAATCATCCGGGGCGGCAGAACCATCCTCGAATATCGGTTCCTCGGGAAAGATGGGGCGTACCACTGGCTGAACGACCGGATGGAGATCATCACGGATACCGATGAGCGTCCACGGTATCGGGTGGGGGTACTTCGCGAACACGTGGGATCGGCGGATGTCGTAGAGGCCGCGACGGATGAGGTCTCGGCAGAGAAGCGCAGATTGATCGCACGCTGGCTCGAGGACGCACGGAGCAACACAGCCAAGCCCGGACGGGGAGTCCGGGGGTCGCGGGCCGCGGCCATGGCGGCCGGCGTCCTGCTGCTCCTTGGAGGGACGTTCGCATATTACACGATGCGAGGAATCACTCCGAGTCAGGGGCCGACGAGCCAAGGCCAGGTGGCACCAGGCTCCGAGACGGGGCTCGCAGAGCAGTTGAGGTCGTTGACGGCGGAGAAAGACCGTCTGGAGCGTCGAGTGAGAGCCCTGGAGCGGCGGCTGGCGGCGGCCAGGGACGGTTCCGGGACCAAGGTTCACCCGGTAGTGGCCGCAACCCCACGACCGAGGACAGGGCCGGCGCCAGGTGAGCCGCAGCCGATGGTGTCAGCCACGAGAACTCGGCATGTCTGGGCGCTCTTCAGAGTTCCGGCCCATCAGCCGATTGCACCAGATCCGCCGACAAGCCGCTGAGGGACTCAGGAAACAATGTGGTCTGCGTGGATGCCCGAAATACCACCAGACGTAACGCGTTGCTGACTCAGCGGGATAACTCGGACGGCGCTCTCCGCGACCTGGCATGCACAGAGGGGCGGCACGCGCATGCGCCCGCCGGTTCGACTCGCTGCTGTTCCGCCCTTCGTCCGGAGCCCTCGACCGGCATCCTCCACCACGCCAGCCTCTGAACGAGAGAATACGGGCAGCTCGTGACCGATTCACAGTCGCGCGGCCTGCCTCGCGCGGCCGGTGACGCCCCCCGGGCGCCCCCGCTCACCTCCCTGCACATCCCCGGAGCGTCGCGGGACATGATCCCTCCTGCTTGCGTCATGAGTTTGACTCTTCACGCAGCGCCGTCTCCACCTGCATGGGGCAGGCGATTCGACCTGGGCACTCCATCAACAACGGAGCATCTCCCCCGGTAGGACGCTGTATCGCAGTATGGCCTGGACGGAACTCCTGTCGATCGCGCGATGGTTCCGGAAGAGGAGGGAGTCTCAGGGCAGGCCCACGAACTTCTGGGCGTTCCGGTGGGCAAGCTTCTCGGCGACATCCCGCGGGAGCTGCCTGAGCCAGCCACGCACGTCAGCCTGGATCGCGGCGAACCGATCCCACTGCGAGGTCACCCAGGTGTCGGTTCCCAGCATGAACCGGTCCGGGTGGCGAAGGAAGAGATCCTTCCAGCGCGGTTCGAGCGATCCGCCGCCTGCGACCTCGTACTTCAGGGACAGCTCGATCATGAGCGTGGGATTCCGATCCACCACCCGGGCGACCACATCGAAGGGCTCGCCCAGTCCGGCGTGCGCCCAGAGCCAGCGCACCTGCGGGTAGCGCCGCAGGAGCTCCTCGATGCCCGACGCGTCGGTGTGGGCGTACAGGAAGAGCCCCTGTCGCTGGGCCAGCGCCGCCAGCTCCTTGACCACGGGGTCGTTGGCCTGGGCGATCGAGAGGTGGAATTCTCCAAGACCCTTGTAGACCCCCCGCTTCAACCGCTCCTGCATGTACGGGAGGATCGAGGCGTCCGTCGTCCAGGTCCCCATGTCCGCCCGGGTGCGGTAGGGGCGCAGGACCGGAACGATGCGGGTGGGGGCTTTCTCGTAAAGCCGGATCGTGCCTTCGTCCGGGGTGCTGGAC
Source organism: Methylomirabilis sp. (SeqCode) (assembly GCA_035455275.1). Classification (GTDB taxonomy): domain Bacteria; phylum Methylomirabilota; class Methylomirabilia; order Methylomirabilales; family 2-02-FULL-66-22; genus 2-02-FULL-66-22. The sequence goes on from DATIFO010000216.1 coordinate 60,335, forward strand.
ACCATGGCCCAGCGCACGCCGGTCCTGTCGAACAGCGACAGGATCGCCTCCGGGGTGTAGGCCGCCCAGTCCGGCTGGCTGTAGTGGATGTGGGCGTCGAATATGGGCGGCTCCTGCGCCTGTGCGGGCAGGCCGAGCAGGCCGAGGAGAAACGCCACGATCAGGGAGCGTCCGAGGCTTCTCACGCCACATGCCTAGCATGCCAACCGAGACACGTCAACCGGGCGTCCGGCGTCGGCTGGCTGCGTGGATCCCCCTCCACGGGACCTTGTCACCGCCATGGTGGTCCAGCAGCGGGCCCCCATCTTTCGCGTTGACAGCCGCGTCCGGCGTGCCGGATACTCCATCGCCCTCCGAGGGCGCGTTGGCGCTGTGTGCCGAGGCAGTCAGGCGGGATAAGCGGAGGCTCACGCTGGCCGAGGGAGGAATAGCGTCAGGACTATGAGCGTTCACGGCGAACAGGCAGGCCATCCGGAGATGTCGCCGGTGGGGTCTGCCACGGTTGCGACGAGACGCGGCGCCGTGGAGTACGCGTCGCTCGGCGACGGGCCCACGGTGCTGGCGCTCCACGGGGCCATGGGGGGGTACGATCAGGGGGTGATTCTCGCCCGCACCATCGGCGCACCGGGATACCGGTTCGTGGCGGTGTCCCGCCCCGGCTACCTCGGCACCCCCCTCACCGCCGGACGGACTCCCGAGGAGCAGGCGGACCTCTGCGCGGACCTCCTCGACGCCCTCGGCGTCTCCAAGGCGGCGGTCATGGCGGTGTCCGGCGGCGGCCCGTGCGCGCTCCAGTTCGCCCTGCGCCATCGCGACCGGTGCTGGGGCCTCGTCCTGGTCTCGACCTGCAGCGGCAAGATCGAGACCCGCATCCCTTTGACCTTCCGCATCACCCTTCTGGCGCGCTGGTCCTGGTTCGCCGCCGCGATGCAAAGGCGGGCGACGCGGGACCCGGAGGCGGCCGCGCGGCGGTCCATCCCGGACCCCGTGGTGCGGGCGCGGACGCTCCGGGATCCGGACGCGGGGCCGCTCTTCGCGGCGCTCTTGCTCAGCACGTCCGACCGGATGGCCCTGCGGCTGCCCGGGACGGAGAACGACATTCGCGTGACCCGGACCACCGCCTTCCCGCTGGAACAGATCGCCGTGCCGGTCCTCGTGGTCCATGGCACGGCCGATCGTCTCGTGCCGTTCCCCGAGCACGGGCGGGCGCTCGCCACCCGGATCCCGGGCGCGGAACTCCTGGCCATCGAGGGCGGCGAGCACGTGGCCATCTTCACGCACCGCACCACGGTGCGGGCGCGGGTCGCGGAGTTCCTCCGTACGCACGCCCCGACAGCAGCGAATTCTGGCTGCGGCAGAATGAGAGGCGTGATGCGTTGACGCGACAGATTCGGGGTGAGGACGAGTTTCTCGGGTGAGACTCCGAAATAACCCGCCCAGCCGGAGCGCGGCATCCGGCCGGCAGGCTTTCCCGTTGACAGGGTGCATCCGCTTCGACTAGGCTCCCGCCATGATGCCGGCGCGGCCTCGTCTTCTCGGGGGCCACGCCTCCTCTCTTGAATGCCCCAGGCCGTCAGGCCACTTGACCCTCACTACTGTGCGGTCAATAATTCAGGCGACAGTCCATCACCCGACCGCGCTGTCCGGGGGAGAGTCCGAGGATGGGTGGCGGCCCACCCCTCTCGGAGGGGTCCGCGGGGAGGGCCGAGCGGTTGCCAGTCCCGATGCAAGCGCGAGGGCCTTCCCCGCGAACTAGGCGGTTCGGGGGGGTCTGTAGCCTTACTTCCGGATCGCTTGGTAAGGCCATGGATCGCGGCGGTCTCAGCGGGTGCTAGGACTGAGTTGGGGTGTATCCGGTCGTGAGGAGGTTCGATGCTCGATCTCGCGCAGTACCCCTTGGCGGAGCTGGCGGGGCACGTTGGGACACCGTTCTACCTCTACGATGCCCAGGCGCTCCGCGTGACCCTGGCCGGCTTCGCGCGGCTGGTCGATGGCCCCGGTCTGGCGGGCCGGTACGCCATGAAGGCGAACTCGGCGCGCGCGGTGCTCGAGTGCGTACGCGAGGCCGGGCTCTGGATCGATGCGGTCAGCGGAAACGAAGTCCTGCGCGCCCTGAGGGCTGGATTCCCGGGCGGCAGCGACCCGCCGGTCATCCTGGTGACCAGCGACGTGTTTCGCGACAATGCGCTGTCGGTGGTGCTCGAGCAGAGGGTGCTGCCGAGCGTCGGCTCGCCCGGGATGGTCCAGGATCTGTCGGCGGCCGGGTACCGGGGCCCGATCTCAGTGCGGCCGAACCCCGGCTTCGGTCACGGCCACGTCCAATCCTGCGACACGGGCGGCCCCTCCTCCAAACACGGGATCTGGCCCGACGACCTCCCGGATGTGCGGCGCGAGGCGGCAGCAGCCGCCTTGCGGGTGGTGGGGCTGAACGTGCATGTGGGCACGGGACCGGGCCCCGGCGAGTTCGACGCCAATATGCGCCGCCTCGTCGAGTTCTTCGAGCAAGTCGTACCGGAGTTTCCCGAGGTGGAGGCGGTGAATTTCGGCGGCGGGCTCCCGCACCCGTACCAGCCGGGCGTCCCGGCCTACGATCTGGGCGCCTACCGGCCGATCCTCGAGATGGCGAGCCGCCGTCTGGCCCGGGCGGCGGGCCACCCGATCCGCGTGGAGGTCGAACCCGGGCGGTACCTGGTGGCCGGCATGGCCGTCCTGGTTGCCCGGGTCACGGACGTCAAGCGCACCCGCACAAACGCCAAGGGACCGGGTCACACGTTCGTGATGGTGGACGCCGGCTTCTGCGACCTGGTGCGCCCCGCCATGTACGGCGCGTATCACCACATCGAGATTCTCGGGAAGGGCAGCGCCCGGCCGCCCGAGCCGTGCGTGGTGGCGGGACCCCTCTGCGAGAGCGGCGACGTGTTCACCCGCGACGCGAACGAGTTCCTGGCCCCGCGGCTGCTGCCTCGCCCAGAGCCGGGCGACTTCCTGGTGCTGCAGGACGCTGGCGCCTACGGCGCCGCCATGAGCTCGAACTACCTCTCGATTGGCCGCGTGCCGCAAGTCCTCTGGGATGCGGGCAGTGCTCGGCTGATCGCTCGGCGGGAAAGCGTGGACGATGTGGTCCGCGTCGAATGCGACGTGCTGCTCTAGCAGGCCGCTCAAGACGTCCCATCTGCGGTGACCCACCTCCGGTGGGTGCGCGTGCGCTCGCGCGGCGCTGCGTGGTTCGACACGCTCACCTCGAGCGGGATGAGCCTCGCACCTCGCCGGCTACCCATCCGAAGGACGGGTGCGCCGCCCTGCATCTGGACCATCTTGAGCAGCCTGGGCGAAACCGGGTTTCAGCCTCCTGCTAAGCTCCAGCGCAGCTCCCCATGGTGTTCATGAGGATATCTCCTGCCGGGGGGAAGTAAATCGGAGCGACCCTTTCTCTTTTGTCAGAGTGCGTCTCGTTCCCCTATCGGCATTCATCCTACGAGAGCCGGCTTCCAAGGCACCGGGCCCTACCCGAACCGCCTTCAGCAGATTTGGTACCCGACGGCCCCACCCTCTGGCGGTCACGCCCCTGGCGCCTGGACGGATCTGAACCGGGCCTCGTATTCCCGCAGGACCTTGATCAGCAGCAACGCAAGCTGCTCGGTGCTCTGCGGACTCAGGATGATGCAGTCCGTAAGCTGGGCCGGGATCTCCTGCTGGCCGGCCTTCCAGGGTTGGTTGAGGCCGAAGGAGATGGTGACTCTCTCGCGCGTACCCTCCACATTGCACGTGGTGGTGCACGACGTCTTCGCGCTCGTATCATCCCAGTGCACACGGCGGGAACCCTTTGTCTTCTCGTTGGATGGGGAGGTAGGCTTCTGCGGGTTCTCCGTCGCCTAACTGTCGCTTCTGCTTGCCGTGGTGTCACTCCTCTGAGCGGTCAGCCATCAGCCGTCAGCCAGCGGAAGCTGAATGCTGACGGCCGACCGCTAGTTGCGTTTGCTGGCCGCTTGGTCCCATGCCTTTTGCGCAGTGCCTCCTGATTTCTGCCTGCTGCGCACTGCTCTTCCCGGGCCCCTACCCCCAGCTCGCCGCCAGGAGGGCCTGCACCTCCGTGGGGCGCTGGTCGATGGCCTGATCCCAGGTGAGGCCGGTCTGGGCGCTGAAGGCCGCCATGGTCTGGATCAGTTGGTCCACCTGGCCGCTGAGCAGCCGCTGCCCGCTGCCCGCCTGGAGCACCTCGGTCTGGGCCGCCGGGCCGCTGTACCAGCCCAGCACCGTCACCCGGTCCGTGCTGCCGTGGAGCGCGAGCCGGAGGTCGTTCCCCTGCCGGCTGAGGACCAGGTCCAGGGGGGTGATGGTGGCCCCGAACAGCACGGTGTCGGTGTTGCCGGGGGTGGCGTCGTTCTCCTGCACCGTGTCCTGGCCGCCTCCCCGGCTGAAGCGGTACGTGTCGTTGCCCGCCCCGCCGAAGAGCCGGTCGGCCCCCGCCGCGCCGTCGAGGGTATCCGCCCCCGCCCCGCCCGTGAGCGCGTTGGCGAGGGTATTGCCCGTGCTCGTGAAGGGGCCGGTGCCGGCGAAGACCAGGTGCTCGAGGTTCGCCCCCAGGGTGTAGCTCCCGAGGGTCGTCCGCACCGTGTCCGTGCCCTCGCCGGGGAGCTCGGTCACCCCGTCCCCGGTGTTGTCGACGACGTAGGTGTCGTCGCCCGGGCCGCCCACCAGGGTGTCGGCCCCCGCGTTGCCGTTGAGCCCGTCGTTGCCGGTGCCCCCGACCAGGGTGTCGGCGCCCGCCCCGCCGAGGAGCTGGTCGTCGCCCGCGAGGCCGACCAGGGTGTCGTTGCCCGCCCGGCCCTGCAGGTTGTCGTCGAAGGTCGTGCCGGTGAGGGTGTTGGCGCCGGCGGTACCGATCACCAGGTCGCCGACCCCCGTCGTGGGGGCGGAGATGACCTGCTCGGGGTTGCCCTGGTTATCAATGAAGGAGGCGACCACCCGGAGCTGCTGGCCGACCTCAGCCTGGGTGGGGGTGAAGGTGGGGCCCGTGGCGCCCGGGATATCCGCGAAGATGGCGCCACTCCCCGCCTGGACCTGGAACGAGATCGCCCCGGGCGCGATCCCGTTGGCGTCGGTGATGCTGTCCGTGATGCTCAGGGCCGCCCCCTCCGTGGGGGTCGTATCACTGATCGAGACCGTGCCCGTCGCCGGGCTGTTGACGGTGCCGGTGCCGGCCGGCGCAATCGGCGCGGTCGGGGCCGAGAACACCTGCTCCAGCACGCCGTGGGCGTCCTGATAGACGGCCCGGACGCGGAGCGCCAGGACGGCGGCCACGGTGACGATCGGCACGGGCGGCAGGCCGGTGACAAACGCCGGTGGCGTGACCGTGAGTTCCGGCAGCACCGTGATGCTGGTGCCCTCCGCGCGCGAGGTCTCGCCCGCGGCGAAGAAGGTGATGTCTTGAAAGACGCCCGAGCCCGGGACCGGTTCGAATTGCCAGAAGAAGCTGATGGGGCCCGTGACCGCCCCGGTCGGGTTGGTCGGACTCACGTTGTCCTGATCGGCCACGGTGGCGGCCGACACCGTGAGCGTCTGGCCCACGGCCGGGGTGGTGTCGCTGATCCGCAAGGCGCCCACCGGCTCGTTGTTGAGCCCGGGCACCAGGACCACCGCCCCATCGGAGAACTGCAGCCGCTCGATGTGGGTGAGCCGGTCGGTCCCCTCGGCTCGGGCGGCCGCGCCGACGTTGTCGGTGACGGTCACAACGTCGTCGCTGAAGTCGAGCGGTGTGCCGTTGTTGTTGACGGTGACGGTGTAGTTGGCCTGGGGGCCCTGGAAGTTGGCCGTGTCGAAGGCGGCCGTCCCGGGCAGGATCTCGCGGACGATGACGAGCTGGCCGGGGTTGATGGTCCCCGCCACCATGTCCGGCACCAGCTCGGTCAGGCTGTTGACGCTACGGATCTCGGGGCCCGTGCCATCAGCATTCTGGCGCACGCTGATCCGCACGTTCAACCAGCGGTCCCCATCGATGAGGTCATCGCCGCCGCGGCCTTCGATGATGTCGCTGCCGTCGCCGCCGAAAAGAATGTTGCCCCCGTCGAACCGATCGTCGGCCGTGCCCAGGATGCCGTCCGGGCCGGCGCCGGCGGCGCCAACGAATCCCTGCAACCCGGAGATGAGGTCGAAGTTCTTCAGGATGCTGCCCTTGACACCGGCGGTGGCAAGCAAGGCCGCGTCGGAATCATCGCCGGTCAGGAAGTCGCTGTGCGCCGATCCCGACAGCCCTTCCACCAGGTCCAGCCGGGCAAGGATCGACGCGTTCGATCCCGGAACCTGCGGTTGGTCGAAGAAGCGGAGCCTGGAGTTGAGCCCGATGGTCACACCGATCGGATCGTTCTTGTAGGTCGCCCAGTCGTACCCGGAGAACCCGATGAACCGGTCCGCCTCGCTGGGGCTGCCGATCATGATGTCATCGCCGCCTTCCCCATCGAAGTTGTCCGGTCGGCCGTCGCCGAGGAAGACGTCGTTGCCATCGATCGGATCGTTGCCGGACGCGAATTCGTTCGCCTCGCTGCCGAGGATGACGTCGTTGCCCAGGCCGCCGGAGGTGTCGGCCGCGTCCTCGCCCGTGATGACGAAGTCCTGGCCGGCGCCTGCGAGGATCAGGTTGAGGCCGTTGCCGCCCTGGATCACGTCGTTGCCGTCCTCGCCGTGGATCACGTCATCGCCGCCGATGTCGGTGATGATGTCGTCGCCAGCGCCGCCGAAGATCTGGTCGTTGCCGTAGCCGCCGTCGAGCCGGTCGTTGCCCGCGTCCCCATAGATGCTGTCGTCGTCGGAGTCGCCGCCGATGAGGGTGTCATTGCCGGCCGTGCCGCCCAGGACCACCGTGTCGGCTCCGGTGTAGTGCAGGTAGTTGCTGTCGGACCCAGCGGTGGCGGGGTTGTCCCGGATGACCAGCGGTGTGAGGAAGTCAACGCGCGGCGAGCCGAACGGGTGCGCCGCCGGCCCAGTGGGATCGGCGCTGGCCGGCAGATCGTCGGCCGTGCCCACGATGCCGTCCGGGCCGGCCACCACGCTCGGGTTGTACTGGCGCGTCTGGTCCACCTCGAGGGTGTAGGCCGGGGTCTGGACGACGAGGGCCGGGAGATGGGTCGCGTCGGTATTGGCCATCACCAGGCTGGAGAACGTGTTGTTCTCCAGCTCCTTGCCGAAGTCGAGCGAGGCGGTGCGCTCCAGGTAGTAGAACCGGTCCCCGTTCTGGAGTTTCTCGAGCTGGTTCTCGAAGACGAAGTTGAAGCTGGAGCCGAGGAGCCCCCCGAAGGGCATCTTCTCCTCGGCGAGACCGCCGACCCAGAAATCGATGTCGTCGAGACCGGTGGTGGTGACGCCGTTTGCACCGCTCGCCCAGGCGCCAGTGCTGTTGAGGAAGTCAAGCCGGTCGGCCGGTTCCCCGACCCCGCCCAGGACCAGCAGGGCGGCTGCGGCGCGCTTGTCGGCCAGCGTCGTGGCCGCCGTGATGGTCGGGTGCGTGCCATAGGCGGCGATGAAGTTGATGAGGGACTCCGGGTGCTTGATGTGCTGCACGAAGTCGGCCCAGCTCGTGTAGGGCTTGAGCTGGCTGTCGCCGGTGTCCGTGTAGAACTCGCGGCGTGCGGCATTCAGGGATGGAATGCCGGTGTCCCGGCCGCGCGCGATGTTGATGGCCGGCAGGTCGAGGGGCAGGCCCAGCAGGTTGTTCCTCAGGGCCTCGGTCACAAACTCGTCGATCTCGTTGCCCACCTGCCGGGTGACCCCGCGCACGATGGCGCCGGCCGCCTGCTCGGCGGTGGGGCCGCTCGCCGCGAACTCCAGCGGGTTGAGGAAGGCCTGGATCAGCCCGATGTCGCTGGAGGCGAAGTTCGGATCCAGCCGGCCCACCTGCTCCAGCAGCATGGAGTGGCCGAAGCGGTAGACGGTGTGGGCGAACTCCGTGACGATGGCCGGATCGATGTTGGTGTCGTACACCTGGCCCGGGGCGAAGAAGGGATCGATCATGGGCTGGACCGTGCGCGCGAACTCCTCGAACACCAGGTGCTGGTACTGCATCTCGGTGCCGAACTTGGCCGCCTGGAACAGCCGCTCGCCGTTCCACTGGAGGGTCGAGGGATCGGCGGGCACGGCCGTGACCGGCGTGAGCAGCCACTGGTTCAGGAAGGAGACATCCCCGCTTGCCGCCGTCGCCAGGACCACGGCCTTGGTATGATCGACCAGCCGGTTGTGCTCGGAGTGGAAGATGTGGTGCACGGTGGTGAGGCCGATGTTCTCGTTGACGCGGTCGTCGCCCGCGATGTAGTGGGCGTCGAGCAGCTCGTTGTCGTAGGTGCCTGGCGCCGGCGTGCCGCCGATCACGGTGTCGGCGTCGGGCGTCAGGGCGGCGCCGGTCTGGGCGTCCACGGGGCTGGCGGCGGCTGCGATGTCATTGAGGAACTGGTGGCCGGTGCGCACCGCGTTGGCCAGGCTGATCGGCGCGGCCGGGTTCCCTTCCACCAGGACGTCGTCGGCCGTGCCGGCGAGGCCATCGGGCCCCTTCATCACGACCTGCACGCGGCCGTTCGGGCCCTTGAGGAAGTTGCCGTAGGGGTCGGTGGCGAGCAGTGGGACGTCGGAGAGGTCGGCATCCGTGAGGTTGATGCCCAGGATATCCCGCGCCTGGGCCTTCACCACGCCCCAGGTGGCCATGCCGTCCTTCACCACGTCGTCGGCCGTGCCGAACTTGCCGTCGGCGCCGAGATCGCGATTCACGATCAGCTTCCCGGTGGCCACCGGCTGCCCGGCGACGTTCAGCGTGTAGGCCCGCAGGAAGACCTGGTGCGAGGGGGCGAGCTGTAGGTCTGGTTCTGGTCCGCGAAGGGCGAGGTCTGGTTGGTGTTGTCGTGAATATCGTCGGCCGTGCCCAGCACGCCGTCGGGGCCAGGCAGCATGGTGGCGCGCGTCAGCACCATGAAGTTGGTGGGACTCCCCGGCACGAACAGCGGATCATCCGGCTGGAGCGGGACGAACACCGTGCCGTTGCCGCCCTTGTTGACCAGGTCCAGCCCGTGGTCGAAGAACTGGCCGAAGAAGGTCATCCACTGGTTGAAGGGCACGGTCAGGCCCGCGTCCGGCATCACGTTGTCAAACTGGAACGTCTGGAAGGTGCTGCCATCCGTGCGAGTTCCGGTCACGATCTCGACACCAGGCTTCAAGACATCGTCCGGGGTGTTGAGAGCGCCATCCGGGCCGGGGTCGAAGGCGGCCGCGTACGCCGCCGGGTTATTGGCGGTCTGGTCCACGATCAGGTTGCTGATGGTGCGGGGCTGGGAGTCGAAGACGAAGCCGCTGGTCTGCTGATAGGAGGTCGGCGTGGGCGGCCCAAAGCCCGGGGCGCGGCCTCCGCGGGGCGGAATAGCGGGGTCGTCAACCGCGGGAACACATTGTCGGCGGCGCCGAACTGGCTCTGGCCCGGCTCGAGGCTGTTGAGCGCGCCGGAGATCGTGCGCAGCCCCCACGGGACTTCGGTATTTGGGAACAGGTCGCGGAGATTGGCCCCGGCCGCATGCCGCTCCGCGAAGATGATCTGCTGCAGGATGAACTCCAGATCGGACTTGATGAAGCTAGCCATGTCGGTGCCTCCGCGCAGGTTGATGAGTTGCGCCGATGAGCGTTCCTGTGACAACAGGGTGCCGAAGCGGGAAGAGATCAACGCGAACAGCAGGGCCGCGAGGGGGGCTCAGCCCGAGACGTGGAGCGGGTCGTCAGACTAACAGGCCGAGAGCCCTGGAGCGATTAGCTGGCAGGGGGGGAACGAGGAACCCAAAGCGAGCATAGAAGGAATCGAGGGGTGTTGGTTTGGGTTGGTGGATGGAGCCGTCCCAGCAGCGTAAGTCCGGCGAGGAAGATCCCCAGGAGCAGAAGTGGCAGTGCAGCGTGGGCAATGAGGCAGAAGTCGTGGGAATGGCCTGGATCGTCGAGGTCGTCGGAGTCAATCAGGGCGACGGAGGAGCCCTGAAGGGGGTCGGGGTCTCCTCAACTGGGTCGGGGGTAACGAAATTCATCCCGACGAACAGGAGAATCACCCAGAAGAAAAGCCGCGTGCGCTGATGCACGGCCGGCTTGCCTCGTGGCCTTGTGGAGGGCCAGAGAATTCCCGGAACTTCACCGATCAGCTTTCAGGTTCAGAGGACGGACGCAAGCGTTCAGCACAAATCCCGTCGGCTGACCCTTCCGAGACTGACCACTGAACGCCCAGGAAGATAGGTCGGCAGGATTGGAATGGAAATCAGACAAACACCTTTCTTCCTGTGGGAGTTGTTCCCGAGGCAGGTTCCGTTCACACCCTGATATCGAAGTAGGACTTTCCCGTACTCGCCTCATTCCGAAAACTCCTACACCGCAATGCACGCCGAGAACGTCAAGGATGCCAGGATCCTCTTTCGAGCCAGGGAATGACCATCCGCCCTTCCTGGAGTCTTGAGGATCGACAGCCCTACTACGCGGTCACTGATCCAGGCGACAGTCCACCACCCGACCGCACGGTCCGGGGGAGAGTCCGACGAGGGGTGGCGGCCCACCCCTCTCGGAGGGGTCCGCGGGGAGGGCCGAGCGGTTGCCGACCTGCCCTGAGTTCGTCGAAGGGTGCAAGCGCGAGGGCCTTCCACGCGAACCAAGCGGTCAGGGGGGGTCTGGAGCCGCTCCTGATCATCGCCGAGGAGGTGGAGGGCGAGGCGCTAGCCACCCTGGTGGTGAACAAGCTGCGCGGCACGCTCACCACCTGTGCCGTGAAGGCCCCGGGCTTCGGGGACCGCCGCAAGGAGATGCTGAAGGATATCGCCGTCCTCACCGGCGGCGAGGTCATCTCCGAGGAGCTGGGCATCAAGCTGGAGAACATCCGGCTGGATGACCTGGGCAAGTGCAAGAAGGTGGTCGTGGACAAGGAGAACACCACCATCATCGAGGGGGCCGGCAAGGACAAGGAGATCGAGGGCCGGATCAAGCAGATCCGCACCCAGATCGACGAGACCACCTCGGACTATGACCGCGAGAAGCTGCAGGAGCGGCTGGCCAAGCTGGCGGGCGGCGTGGCCGTGATCAAGGTCGGGGCCCCGACCGAG